>CAJXOB010000001.1 GCA_913057955.1 uncultured Gammaproteobacteria bacterium
GATGGAGAAACAGGGAAGCATTCGATTGTTACTGCAAAGACTGATACCACCCCACCAAATTTTGAAACTGGGGTTTTAAATGTTCTAGAAAAAGGCCAAATAGATCCTTCTGAGGTCGATTTTTTAGCACATGGAACCACTGTAGTTATTAATTCAATTACTGAAAGAAAAGGGGTTAAGGTTGGTCTAATAACAACAAAAGGTTTTCGTGATAGCCTTGAAATTGCTCGTGGAAATAGGCCAGATTTTTTTAATTTACATTATCAAAAACCCGTGCCATTTGTACCGCGATACCTTCGTCGTGAATTACCAGGAAGAATGAGTTATCAAGGTCAAGAAAGTGAGCCACTTGATATGTCTTCACTACCTTCTCTTCTAGATGACTTTAAATCAGATGGAGTTGCTGCAGTTGCTATTTGTTTCTTACACAGCTATGCAAACTTTACTCATGAAGAGGTTGTGATGAAAGAAGTAAAAAATTTATGGCCTGAAGTTGCCGTAGTTTCCTCTCATCAAATTACAAGAGAGTGGCGAGAATATGAAAGAACTAGTACTACGGTTCTTTCTGCCTATGTTCAACCAGCTGCTGAAAAATATTTAAGACAACTTGCTACTGGATTAAGTGAAAAAGGATTCAAAGGAAGTCCTTATATTATGCAGTCTAATTGTGGCGTAGACTCCTTAGAAGCTGTCTCCCGAGTTCCAATAACTATGGTTGAATCTGGTCCTGCATCAGGCTTCTGGGGGGCAGCTGAATTAGGTAAATTAATTAATGAACCAAACGTGATTGCTCTAGATATTGGGGGAACAACTGCTAAATGCTCTCTAATTGAAAATGGAAAAGTCAAGATTATGACTAATTACTGGATAGAAAAAGATAGTAAGAGCGCTGGATATCCAATTATGGTTCCAGTGGTTGATCTAGTTGAGATTGGTAATGGTGGAGGCTCTATTGCTTGGGTTGATGAGTTTAATAAGCTTCATGTTGGCCCACAATCAGCTGGAGCTATTCCTGGTCCAGCAGCATATGGTAAAGGCGGTGATGAAGCAACAACAACAGATGCCAACTTGAAACTAGGTCGAATAAATAAAGACTACTTTTGTGGGGGTTCTATTAAGGCAGATATGAAATCTACTGAATCATCTCTAGAAAGGGTTAGTAAGGGGTTAAGGGTTTCAGCTACTGAAGCGGCAAGAGGAATAATAAGAATCGCAAATAATAATATGATTAATGCATTAAAGTTAGTCTCTCTTAATAGGGGTTTTGATCCTCGTGACTTCGTCTTGGTTGCATTTGGAGGTGGAGGTGGAATGCATGCTGTCGCCCTAGCACAAGAGTTAGGAGCTAAAAAAGTTGTTATTCCAGCTGCAGCCTCTGTATTTTCTGCATGGGGAATGATGATGTCAGACCTAAGACGTGATTACTTTATTACACACCTTGCTGATCTAGTAGAAGGGGCAGGGAATAATATTGAATTAGCTTTTTTAGAAGTCGAATCTCAAGCAATAGATCAATTTAAATCGGAAGGTATTAAAAAAACAAATATTAAATTTACACGCTATGGTAATTTTAGATACAAAAATCAAGAACATACCACAGAAGTTCAGCTCTCAAATGATTCTATTTCAGACGAACAAATTATTAAGATAGAGGCTGAGTTTCATAAAACTTATGAACATGAATATACATATCGACTTGATATGCCAGTGGAGCTCGTTGGAATTCATATTGTTGCAACTTCTGAAGTAGGAAAGCTCACAATGAAGGAAATGAAAAGCAGAGGAGTTCTTGAAAAAGAAGCTCAAAAGGGTGAAAGGGAAGTAGATTATGCCCTTGAAGGAATCCATTTGGCAAAGCTTTATGATGGAGAAAAACTGCAACCAGGAATGGAATTTAATGGTCCAGCAATAATTGAAGACTCGGGCTCAACTACAGTTGTGCATCCAGAAAATCACGTGTATATTGATGGTTATTCAAATATACATATTGAATTATAGTTATAGTAGCTATTGGCTACACTAAGGAGAAAAAATGAAAAAAAATATAGAATATGATCCTATAACTCTAGAAATTATTCAGAGTTCTCTTCAGGCTACGGCAGATGAAATGTTTGCATCTATCCGCAAAACAGCTATGAGCTCAATTATCTATGAAGTTTTGGATATGGGTACTGGGATAATGGATTCTGAGGGTGAAATTGCTGCATCTGGAGCTGGAATTCCAGCTTTTATTGGAGTGTTAGACAAGGCGGTAAAAGTATTATTACAAAAATATAATAACCCTGGTGATATTGAAGAAGGTGATGTCTTTATGACAAACGACCCATATTATGGAGGGGTTACTCACTTAAATGATATCGTTCTTGCAATGCCAGTTTTTTCTGATGGGAAACTCATAGCTTGGACTGCAGATATTGCTCACAATTCCGATGTAGGTGGAATGGCCCCTGGCTCACTAACTGGAGATGCAACTGAAATATTTCAAGAAGGAATAAGACTTCCTGCTATTAAGGTTATAAGTAAAGGCAAAACCATCCAATCTGTTATGGATATCTTGATAGTTAATTCTAGAATGCCAGATACGATTTATGGCGATGTTTGGGCGCAAATTGCTGCGGTTAGGATTGGCGCAAAACGACTTCAAGAACTAGCAAAAAAATATGGAGTTGACGCCTTTGAAAGAGCAATGGTAGAGTTTATGGATTTTGGTGAGAAAGGATCTCGCAGAGAATTGTCAAAACTTACTAATGGGGTATTTGAGCTATCAGAAGAGCAAGATGATGGTAGTTTTTATAATGTAAAAATTACAATTAGTGATGACCTTTTTACTGTTGATTTAAGGGATAACCCTAAACAATTATCCTCTCCAGTTAATTCAACAAGGGATGGAGTAATGATTGCTGCACAAATGATTTTTAAATCTATGACTGATCCATATTCACCTTGCAACGGTGGATCTTTTAGGCCTATTGAACTCATTACTGAGCCTGGAACTGTATTTGACGCTCAGGAACCTGCACCACTTGGCTTCTATTATGAAGTTGAATTAAGGGTTTATGACCTAATGTGGCGCTGTTTAGCGAAATTTATGCCTGAAAGATTATCAGCAGGTCACTTTGCCTCAGTATGTGGAACCTTTATTGGTGGTACCCACCCAGATACTGGCAAACAATACACTATTGTTGAAGCTCAAGTTGGAGGCTGGGGTGGTCGTGATGGAGCTGATGGCAACAATGCAATGTTTTGTGGCTTTCACGGTGAGACCTACAACTGTCCTGCTGAAATTAATGAGGCTAGAAATGGGCTTTGGGTAGACCAAATGTCCCTTAATACTCAGCCTGGAGGTGAAGGAAAATATACCGGAGGCAGGGGGATTGTTATGGATTATCGCATCCGTGCTGAAGATGGATACTTAACTGCTGGTTACACAAGATCAAAATTCCCTGCTTGGTCGTTAGATGGAGGAAATGAAGGGTCGTCCAACTATGTTGAACACCTTCCTTTAAATGGAAAAAGTGAAAGATTTGCATTTGTTTCAGGGCTTGGTCTTAAAAAAGATGATGTCATTAGAGTTGTTACTGGAAATGGTGGTGGCTTGGGAGATCCAAAATCTAGAGATCATGCACAGGTAAAAGAAGACCTTAAAAATGAGTTAATAACGCCTGAAGTTGCAAGAAAAGTTTATGGTCTGACAGAGGCATAATTCAGGATTACAATATTTTTTCTAATTAGTTAGAGCTTCAGATAATTAAGAACTTATGCAAAATAAAATAAACTCGCTTAGACTTCGAATGAAAGACAACAATGTCGACTTAGTTGTTCTTGGACCGGGCACGCATATGAGATGGTTATTGGGGTTTAACCCTTATCCAGATGAAAGGCCATGCATGCTCTTAATAGGAAAAGAAAAAGAGGCATTTTTGATGCCATCTGTAAATGCAGAGGATGCAAGAAAGAGAACCGATATAGCCATTAATAGCTGGAAGGATGAAAATGGTCCGGATCAAGCTCTTAAAGAAGCACTTATAGATATTGGAGAGAGTGCTGCAAAACATATTGCTATAGATGAGGCGATGCGCTCTCACTTTGCTTTAATCCTAATAGAGGCGTTGCCGAACCCAAGCTATGAGTTTACTGGCTCCACAATTGGCGCCTTAAGAATGCGAAAAGATCAGACAGAGTTTATCAACCTTAAAGAAAATGCATTAATCGATGACCGCGCAATGCAAGCTGGATTTGCCGCAATTAAAGAAGGGGTAACTGAACTTGAAATTGGAGAAGCAATAAACAATCACTTTATCTCTGAAGGTGCAAAACCTCAATTTTGCATTGTCGGCTCAGGGCCAAATGGAGCATTCCCCCATCACCACACGGGTGACAGAAAAGTTGAGTATGGCGATGCCGTCTTAATAGATATTGGCGGAAGAAAAGGAACGTTTCCAAGCGATATGACCCGCATGTCTGTACTTGGGGAGCCGCCAGAAGGCTATCTAGAGATTCATGCAATTGTTGAGCGCGCTGTTCAAGCCGCCATGGCTACTGCAAGGCCTGGCGTTATGGCAAAAGAGGTTGACGCTGCTGCTAGAGATGTCATTACTGAAGCAGGCTATGGAGAATTTTTTGTTCACCGCTTAGGTCATGGGCTTGGTATTGACATTCACGAACCACCTTATATAACTGCAACATCCGAAGTAATTCTTGATGAAGGAATGGTGTTTTCAATTGAGCCTGGAATATATTTGCAAGGCAGGTTCGGTGTTAGACTAGAGGAAATTGTTATATTACGAAAAGATGGGCCAGAAATACTTTCTGAGCTTCCACGAGACCTAAATATAGTCAAATAAAGCCTAATAATATTTATAAGCCTATTGTTATAAAAAGGTATTATGAGATATCTTAATTGAGCAATTGTCTTTCCTAGATATGTCACTATTAAAACTTGATGCTATTGACATCCATATTCTTGCTACTGTTCAAGAATACGGGCGTATGAGCAAGACTGCGCTTGCAGAAAAAGTTAATCTATCGGCAACTCCATGCTGGACCAGGCTCAATCGCCTCGAAAATGCTGGCATTATTCGTGGTTATCACGCGGAAATAGCTTTTGAGCTTATTGCAAAGATGACCACCGTTATCCTGGAGGTGTCATTGAAGCGACATCGACATGAAGATTTTGAAATTTTTGAAAAACGAATCAATGAACTTGATGAAATAGTGGAGTGTATCGCTACTGGGGGCGGGGTGGATTACATATTGAAGATGGTAGTTCCAAGTATTGATGAATATCAAAAGCTAGTCGACGCCCTACTTCTTGAAAACTTAGGCATTGACCGCTACTTCACTTATATTGTTACACGTGAAATTAAATCATCAAAACCAAAACTCACAACGATATAGCTCAAGGCTTTTATTCAGTTGATAAGTTTCTAGTATCAGCCCAACCCAATATAAAAACAATAAAAATACGGCCCGATTAGCCTGAAATTGCTGGTTAATTCAGTCTAAGTAGATAATGGAAGATGGGTAACATAATCCACAAAATTTTAATTACTTTCCAAGACTACCATGAATAAAACCACAACTAAAGAATTCAGCTTTGGGACTCAGGTGCGTAAATCTCCATATTTTGACGCGACAGTTCGCTGGGGCGCCCAGGGCTTTTCAGTCTATAACCATATGTATATTCCCAGAGACTTTGGTGATCCGGTTCAAAATTTCTGGAACCTTGTCAATGATGCCATCCTTTGTGATGTTGCTGTTGAGCGTCAAGTTGAGATAACAGGCCCTGATGCAGCTGAGTTTGTTCAATTATTAACTCCTCGTAACCTTTCAGAGTGTGCAGTTGGTCAATGCAAATACGTTCTTATCACTGATGAAAATGGAGGTGTTTTGAATGATCCTGTTTTATTGAGATTGGCTGAAAATCATTTTTGGCTTTCTCTTGCTGATAGCGATATTCTTATGTGGGCTAAAGGTGTCGCTGTTAACTCTGGCCTTGACGTAGCGCTAAGCGAGCCAGATGTATCGCCACTTCAGCTTCAAGGCCCAAAATCTGGAGACATTGCAAAAGCAGTCTTTGGTGACAGGATAGAAAGCCTTAAGTATTATTGGCTAGAAGAGTTTGAGCTAAATGGCATTCCACTTATTATTTCTAGGACAGGTTGGTCTAGCGAGCTTGGGTATGAAATTTATCTACGTGATGGCTCGCGCGGAAATGAACTTTGGGACCATATTATGGAGATTGGAAAACCGATGGGGTTATCGCCAGGCCATACTTCGACAATACGAAGAATAGAGGGTGGGATGCTTTCTTACCAAGCGGATATGGATTACACCGTTAACCCATTTGAGCTGGGATTAGGTCGCTTAGTTGACCTTGAGATGGATGCTAACTTTATTGGCAAAAATGCTTTGAAAAAAATCAAAAGTGAAGGTGTCAATCGCTGCCAAGTTGGAATAGAGGTTGATTGCCCTCCAATACAACACCCAAACACAAGCTATTGGCCAATTTTTATCGGAAAGCTAGAGGTAGGATATGTCACATCAGCAGTTTACTCGCCTCGCCTAAACAAAAATATCGCTCTTGCAATTATCGATGTTAACCATTCTGCAATTGATACGACTGCAAGTGTTGAAACTCCTGATGGAAGGCTGCCTGTTAAAATAGTCCAAAAACCATTTTATGATCCAAAGAAAAAACTCGCATCAACAACCTAAAATAAACGGAAAACTTAAGGAGAAGAACGTGTCAGAAATTTCTATAAATCTTAGCTGGAGAAGAAACGAGTCCGAACTAATTCCAGGAAAATTTTCTAGTGAACATGACATTTCATACAACGACCATTTCAAGGTTAAGGCTGACACTGCACCTGACTGGGGTGGCTCAGCTGAAAATACCAACCCTGAGCAAGCTTTAGCTGCGTCGTTAAGTAGTTGTCATATGATGACTTTTTTGGCTCTAGCAGCAAAAATAAAGTGGCCTGTATCTTCTTATGAGGACCACGCAATTGCCCATCTTGGAAAAAATAGCAAACTGCAGATGATTGTAAATCAGATAGACTTAAACCCAAAAGTATCGTTTGATGATGGTTTTGATGTCAGCAGTGAAGAGCTTGAGAAAATGCATGACAGAGCGCATAGATATTGTTTCATTGCAAACACTCTAGATTCTGGAGTAGTCGTTAACATCAACAGTTAAAAATTTTGTTCGTCATCTGTGCTAATATGGAGCTTATATTATGAGCAAAAATCAAAGCAAAAACGAAAGCTCGCTGGAGTCAATATTACTTGAGGAGCTATATGATAATGGCGTCTATCGTTTAACACTTAACGACTCCAATCGAAGAAATGCTCTTTCTGAAGAGATGATGGCTAGTCTCTCTGAGTCAATAAATAAAGCGTCAACAAATAATGCGGTTCGTGTAATAGTCATTGCTGCAAATGGTCCTGCCTTTTGTGCTGGACATGACTTAAAACAAATGTCTGCAGGTCGAAACAGTGCAGATAATGGGCATAACTATTTCACAGAAGTGTTCTCAAAGTGCTCTTCTCTTATGCGGTCAATTACTAACAACCCTAAACCCATAATAGCAGAAGTTGGGGGAGTTGCCGCAGCTGCAGGTTGTCAGCTAGTTGCTTGTTGTGATCTAGCGATAGCAGGTGAGTCTGCTCGCTTTGTTACGCCAGGGGTAAACATCGGCCTCTTCTGTTCTACGCCGATGGTTGCACTATCAAGAAACATATCAAACAAGGCGGCGATGGAAATGCTCCTAACAGGAGAAATGATTAATTCAGAGAAAGCAGAACGCATTGGCTTAATAAATCGAGTTGTTAAAGATGCGAATCTAACTGATGGCGCTATGGCTATGGCCAAGGTTATTGCCTCTAAATCAAGCATGACACTAAAAACTGGCAAGCAGGCTTTTTATAAGCAAAAAGAAATGTCACTGGAAGATGCTTACAACTATGCGTCATCGATAATGGTAGAGAATATGTTGAAAGCAGATGCTAAAGAAGGCATCGGTGCGTTTATAGAAAAACGACAACCCAAATGGCAAGATAAATAGCAATAAAAATCATGGGCAATCCTTATAATACTGATTTAGATCGCAACCCTGCCAACCACCAACCCCTAACACCCCTTACATTTTTGGAGAGGGCCGCATCCGTCTATCCAGAATATACCGCAATAATTCATGGCAGTATTAAGTACAGTTACGCTGAATTTTATAGGCGCTCTCGTCAGCTTGCATCGGCACTTTCCAATCAAGCTATTGGTCGTGGCAATACTGTCTCCGTAATGCTTGCTAATACGCCAGCAATGCTGGAAGCTCATTATGGAGTTCCAATGAGCGGCGCAGTCCTGCACAGTATAAACACACGCCTTGATCCTGTAACAATTGCCTTCCAGCTAGACCATTCTGATGCTAAAGTTTTAATTGTCGATCGCGAGTTTCTTGCCACCGTTAGAGCCGCACTTGATTTAGCTCAAGTTAGCCCAATACTAGTTGACTATAATGATGGTGAGTTTCTAATAAGCGACAAGCTTTTAGGCGCAACAGAATACGAGTCTTTTATATCTCAAGGGGACGATAAATTTGAGTGGCTTATGCCTGAAGATGAGTGGGATGCGATCTCACTAAACTACACCTCTGGAACAACTGGAAGCCCAAAAGGGGTTGTCTCACACCATCGCGGGGCCTACCTATTAGCGCAAGGCAATGCGCTCATTGCATCAATTAATAAACACGCCGTCTATCTGTGGACTCTGCCCATGTTCCATTGCAATGGCTGGTGCTTTCCATGGACAATGTCAGCAATCATTGGAACTCATGTTTGCTTAAGGCATGTTAGACCTGAGCCAATTTGGGAGGCGATATCTACTCATAAGGTTACCCACTTATGTGGCGCTCCTATTGTTATGTCAACCATCCTATCTGTTGATAAAGAAGACAGGCATTTACCGGAAAATAAAGTTGAATTCTTTACTGCCGCCGCGCCTCCTCCAGAAAATATTCTTACTGAAATGAAAGATTCTGGATTTAATGTCACCCACCTTTATGGACTTTCTGAAACCTATGGCCCAGCCGTAGTGAATGAGTGGCACAAAGAATGGGATGAACTGGATGAGGGAATACAAGCAAGCCTTAAAGCGAGGCAAGGTGTTCGTTACCTGCCACTCGAATCCTTAGATGTAATGAATCCTGAAACAATGGAGTCCGTCCCTCGCGATGGCAAAACAATCGGTGAAGTCATGTTCAGGGGAAATGTTGTCATGAAGGGCTACTTAAAAAATAAACAGGCCTCTGAAAAATCATTCAAAGATGGCTGGTTTCATTCGGGAGACTTAGGGGTTATCTATGAGAACGGTTACATCCAACTAAAAGACCGATCTAAAGATATTATTATATCTGGCGGTGAAAACATTTCATCTATCGAAATTGAAGCGGTTTTATATAAGCATCCATCTGTTTTAGCAGTGGCAGTTGTATCAATGCCTGATGATAAGTGGGGAGAAACCCCATGCGCCTTTGTTCAACTCAATAAAAAAGGTGCGGCTTCTGAGACTGAATTAGGCCAGTGGTGCAGAGATAATATGGCTTCTTTTAAGTTGCCGCGTAAATTTATTTTTGAAGATATTCCAAAAACCTCGACTGGGAAAGTACAAAAATTTATTTTACGGGAGCGTGCCCGTAAAATAAATTTTGAATCAAAGAGTAGCTAGAAATTACTTTCTTTTCCCAAACCACATTCTCGACATTAAGCCGTCCTTCCTAATAAGCTGATGGTACATTGCCGCTGAAAAATGCAAAATGATCATACCCAATAAAATCCATGTCCATACCGTATGGAATATCTTGGTTGGAACGTCATCTAAATTATCCAATGAGGCTATGTCACCACTGCCAAAAAAAGCAACATCTGGAACGCCTCCTAAAATCGAAGTAGCAATACCGCTACCCAATGCGCCAAAAACGACTATATATAAAAATATATGGCTGTACTTGCCGAGTTTATTTTTAAAAGTACTTCCTGTATCCATTGGCTCTGGCTTGTCTGACTTAAGCCTGACTATTAATCGAGAAATCATCAAGAAGAGAACCATGAACCCAGCAATGAGATGAGCTTTTAAAAGCATTATTTTCTGTGGGTCGTCGACATGTGTCATAGTCTTCATAAGGTTTCCATTTGCTAATAGCAATATTATTAATATAGCTAAAAACCAATGCAAACCTACAAGAAGTGGGTGATATTTTTTTACAATTTCCATTTTTTCTCCATTTGAATGTTACTTTTTAAAATTCTTGTATCGTTCGATCAACCCCCGAAAAACTAACGCCACTTAGCCTTGCCATTTCAAACTTCCAAGTTGCTATATCTTGTGTTGAAAAATCACTTAAGCTTGAATGCCCACAAGCCCTAGCTAAAACTTGCATTAACTCAACGCTAGAATTAAAATATCGCTCTAATTTCTGCGCACCGTCTTGAATATTTAAACGCTTTCTGAGATCCGGGTTTTGAGTTGCTATGCCTACTGGACAGTTATTTGAATTACAAATACGCGCAGCTATACAACCAACTGCTTGCATCGCTGAATTAGATAATGCAATTGCATCAGCTCCAAGTGCCATTGCCTTAACAAAATCCTCGGCCACCCTTAGTCCACCTGTAATAACGAGTGAAACATCTCTTCCAGTTCTTGAGTCTAAGTGTTTTCTTGCTCTAGCAAGGGCAGGAATAGTTGGTACAGAAATATGATCTCTAAAGATTAATGGAGCAGCTCCAGTGCCTCCTCCCCTACCATCTAAGATAATATAATCAGCGCTTGATTCAAGAGCAAAATCAATATCGTCTTCAATATGATTGGCTGACAACTTAAAACCAATAGGTATTCCACCAGACTTCTCTCTAATAGCATCCGCAAATTTTTTAAAATCATTTGGTGTTACTAGGTTTGAAAAGGTTGGAGGAGACACTGCATCTTGACCTTCATCAAGCCCTCTAACTAAAGCAATTTTTCCTTGTACTTTGGCGCCAGGCAGGTGGCCTCCAGTTCCAGTCTTTGCCCCCTGACCACCTTTAAAATGAAAGGCTTGAATATTTTCTACATTTGAAAGCTTCCATCCAAATTGAGCTGAGCCCAATTCATATAAGTATCTAGCGTTTTCAGATTTTTCTTCAGAAAGCATTCCACCCTCACCAGAACATATTCCAGTCCCCGCTAAATGAGCACCTCTTGCTAGTGCAATTTTTGCTTCCTCAGATAAAGCTCCAAAGCTCATATCAGAAACAAAAAGAGGAATATCAAGTTTTAATGGTTTTTTAGCGCGCGGACCTATGATGACTGATGTTGATACACTTTTATTTTCCATCAGAGGTTTGCGAGCCATTTGAGCTGGCATTATTTGAATATCATCCCAATGAGGAAGGTCTTTTCTTGGGACGCCCATAGATCCAACTTCACCATGATGACCAATATTGTTTAGGCCATTTTTTGCCAACTCGTGGATTCTTGCAACCGTTGGCTCTTCAGGGGTTGGGATTGCAATTGAAATTGATTGACTTATTGTATTATTAGGCACTTCATCACCAATTTTTAAAGCCTTTAGCTTATTATGGCTTCCATCGCAAAATGGTGGGTTTGAGCTAGCCTTACATTGACACAAAAATAGAGTTTCATTTTTTTTTGCATCAATTTTTAAAGGAGATATATTGGTACCACGATGTGAACCGTCACAATAAGGTTGAGTTGAAGATCGTCCACATCGGCACCATAAATAACTTTTTCCTGACTCTACCTCAACTTTAGCAGGCTCTTTTCCAGCGATAATAGGCAGTACAACTTTATTTTCCATGGGATTCTAGGATTTTTTGACGGTTATGTGGTTTGTTTAAATCCATTTTAGGACCATGCGGGACTACTCCAAATTTATTTATAGATTCATGACTTCCATAGTAATGTTTTTTTATTTGCTCCATGTTTACAGTTGATGCTAATCCTGGCTGCTGATAAAGGTCTCTTAAATAATTTGAAAGACAAGGGTAATCGACAATTCTACGAACATTACACTTGAAGTGTCCAACATAGACTGGGTCAAATCTAATCAGTGTTGTAAACAACCTCCAATCAGCCTCTGTTATTGCATCTCCAGTTAAATAACGTTTTGACTCTAAATTACCCTCTAACCAATCTAAGGTTTCAAAAAGTGGGGTGATTGCTCTGTCATAAGCCTTTTGGGTTGTTGCAAAGCCACAGCGATAAACACCATTGTTAACATCCTTATAGACTCTTTCATTAATTACATCAATTTCTTCGCGCAATTTTTCTGGGTAGTAATCTTGCTTATTTCCTGTAATATCATCAAAAGAAGAGTTCATCATTCTAATAATCTCTGAGGACTCATTATTAACGATTGTGTGATTTTTTTTATCCCATAATACTGGAACAGTAACTAATCGATTAAAATTTTTATCTGCTTTTTGGTATAGCTCATATAAATATTTAAACCCATATAGGTGGTCTTCTGTAGAGCCAGGATATTCACCAAAGACCCAGCTTTCTACTGGCATCAATGGGTGAACAATGGATACTGAAATAAGAGACTCTAGTCCCTTTAGTTTTCTAAAGATGAGTGCTCTATGAGCCCACGGGCATGCATGCGAAATATAAAGATGATATCTATCAGCTTCAGCTTTGAATCCTCCAATACCTGAAGTACCAGGGCCTCCATCTTTAGTAATCCAATTTCTAAAGTTAGAGTCTGTTCGAATAAACTCACCATCTTTTACTTTCAACTTGACATTTTTCATAGTATCTCCATACAGTTTTTTATATATAAGCAACAACTTGGTTTACTGCTTCAATTTTTTTAGCCATGCATAATTTTTTGAATACGTGGTTTAATAATGGTTGCCATAATAAGTCCTACAGTCAAGCCCAGTGGCAGGGCTGCGGTAAAGGCAGACGTCCAAGCACTGAAGTAGACTGTTATATCAGCAGTTCCGACGTTAATTAAGGTGGTCATAGTTACCATGACCGATTCCATCACAAGGGCCATCATGACACCAATTACCAAATTAGTTTGCAACTTGGATAGATTCGGCCAAAGGCTGGTAACTAGCTTTTCGAACAGAGTCATCATAATGATACCAACGGGTGCCATCACTAGCATAGACAGGGCAAAACTCTTTAACCATGCCAAGGCGAAACTATCGCTCAAGCCAATATTCATGTAGGTCATTACCCCTGTTAGTGGGCCGCCAATAAACGTCATCATTGTCGCGATGATTGTTACTTTCTTCCATATGGGCGTTTTATTTGCACTTGTATTCATAGTAAATCCTTAGATATTTAACTACTTAGTTAGTAAAATTTATGGCTGACTACTACCACAAACAATAAAGGCAATAATTCACCTGTTTCTATAAGTTAATAAAAGGTTTAGATTGAAAAGCCTTCCATAGAGGAAAGGAAGGCTAATAAAAAAAACTAATTAACTCTTTACAGAGTCGCCTAACTGATCTCTATAAAAATAAAGAATATAGGCAGCTAAAACCCCAAGCACGACAGGCGCAAATGCTCCAGGCATGCTTAACGCAATGTGAGTAATGAAACCTCCTATCATGGTGCATACAAGAAGTGCCGCTCCAAAAACTTGTTTATTTGGTAGCCATATCAATACAACTGCAGTAACTTCGATTAAACCTGTTACATACCTGAACCATTGACCCCACCCGATAAGCTCATACATGCCAACCATTTGCGCATCGCCCATAATTTTAAACGCGCCTGCACTTAAAAAGGCCAGCGACAAAAGAATTTTTACAAGCGGTATTAAATATTTATTTATTTTATTCATAGTTAGTCCTTTATTCTATTCAACTAGTTTAGTCATTTTTTGAGTTTCAAAATTTACACCTGCATTGTCTCTTAGCGCAATCATTGCAGGCTCTTTCAGTAGATTTTGCATATCCTCCATAGAATTAATTTCTGTGACAGAATAAACGTTGCTCTCGTTACCTTCTTCATGCCCATAGGCTAAAGTCTTTACATTGTGTTTTTGTCTCATTGGCTCATTATCTTCAAAAGCTTTTTTCCAGATTGAATAGCCCTTGGTTAGTTCAAAATTCATAATTATTTTCATATAGATGTCTCCTTAGTATTTAAATTAGCTCCCTAAAAGAGAGCCGTGTTATTTTTATTAGTGCCTTTATTCAACCAGTGATGTGATTTTTAACGAAGCGTGATTAACACCAGCATTCTCTCTAAGTTCAATCATATTGGGCTCTTTTAGTTGCTTGTCCTCGATTGAATTCATTTCGACAACTGTATATACATTACTTTCGTTGCCTTTTTCATGACCATAGGCCAACACTCTAACGTTATGTTTTAATCTCATAGCCTCGTTAGATTCGAATTCTTTCTTCCAGAACTCGTAACCCTTAGTCACTTCAAAGTTTGATATGACTTTCATATATCCCCTAATTTTTTATTAATAGCCCTCAAAAGAGGGCTACGCTATATTTACTTACTTTGAGTCACCAAACATCGCCTCTTTGTCAGCATCAGTTTTTGCCTCATATTGCTCTGGCGTTAGCTCATGCCAGCCAATACAATCTCCAGTGGGTGATCTGCCGCATCCACACGTACCATTTTCATTTCTAACGTTTTCCATTTTTCTTCCTTTTACTGTTAAAAAAATGCCAGATTTTGGTTCTCAGTTCTGGTCGACTGATTAAAGAAGATGCCTGCGCGCATAAATAGCATCCAACCGTTTAAATTCTTATTTCAATATTATTTATTGTTTCTATTAAATTAACAATATGCTAAAATTACAATACACTGTTTATATTTAACAACAATATTATTTTATGGATCTTAATCAACTCTTGATTTTTGCACGAATAGTTGAACATCAAAGCTTTACCAAGGCCGCCAAGAATCTAGGCATTGATAAATCAACTATCAGCAATAAACTCTCTCAACTAGAGAGTCGTCTTGGCGTTCGACTGTTAAATAGAAGCACTCGATCCGTTACCCTTACTGAAGCAGGCGCAAAATATTATAAATACTGCAGACAAGCAGTTGAGATTGCAGAGGAAGCGGAGAGTTTTTCTTCTTCTCTGGGAGACGAGGCAACAGGGATGCTGCGTATTTCAGCTACAAATACTTTTTCTCAAACATTTATTGAGTCAGCCATAAAACCATTTATGGATATACACTCAAAGATTAGTGTTGAGTTGGTTATTGAAAATCGAACCACTGACTTTTATAAAGACAACATTGATGTAGCATTGAGATTGGCAATTGGACCTTTACAAGACTCATCTTTAATTGCAATAAAAATTTTTACGGCAGATATTGGTCTTTATTGCTCCCCATCCTTTATAAAAATGAATGGAGCATTAAATAACGTCGATCAAATGGATGGCTCGAACTTTCTGGGACTTAATGTACCCGGAAGTCCTAGGATAATTTTGACCAAGGGCGCTGTTTCTCATAAAATTCCTTATAAGGACCTTCGTTTTAAAGTTAATGATGGAGTTGTTTTAAAGGAGGCTGCTATTGCAGGTCTTGGTATTGGTTACATGCCAAAACATAGCGCATCTAACGCGGTAAAAAACAAAGAGCTTGTGGAGATTTTTTCAGACTGGAAGATTGAGCCAGTCTCCGTTTATGCGGTCTATGCCAGTAGAGAGTGGATGCCTGAAAAACTACGTGTGTTTTTAAAATATTTAAAAGAGCTCGATAATAATTTACTTAAATAATAGTCTCACCATCAAACTTTTACCTTCTATTCCTTAAGCCTAAAGGGTGGGTAGTCGTCTGTAGTTAATAAAATAGCATAAGCATTAACCCTTAAAGACCAACGCAGGAAGCCTTCTACAAAATCAAATATCACTTTTGGGTATCGCCCTGTGAATAGAATAGCAAACCAAGCAAAAAAAGTACAAAAAACAACAGCAATGAATATAAATATTAAGACAATTATGTGCGGTATAACTAGAATCCATTTGACAAGTGGCTTCCATCTATTTAGGTCTTTCTTAACGTCTGGATAAGGCAAATCAACTTGTATTGCCTGATCCTCATCAGTTGAAGGATATTCGTCTCTCAGTAGTAGGCCGTAGGCTGCAATTCTATAGGTAAATTTAGTAATACCGACATTCCAGTCAAACCACCATTTTGGGTATTTTTCTTTGCATATAATCATCAAAGCTACTGCAATGGATAACGCTTCAGCATAGGAAGAAATAAGAGCAAGAATTAGAATAATTGGTATGATTAATACCAATCTAAAAAGCGCCGTTGATTTATTGGATTTTTCTGGGTATTCAATTTTTAGATTTACTGGGTATTGTTTCATTCTTATTACTCTAATTGATAAATAATTATTTAAAAAATTCTATATAGACTATATACACAATCAATGTAAGCCAGATCATGCCAACATTATCTCTAGTTCGCAATGCGTGTTTTTCTAGCTTTACAAGGATATCAAGCTGTTCATTTAACACATTATTATTTTCATTCATCTTTTATCTCGGGCAAATGTTTCATTAAAAATGGCATCGACTCTTCTTGTAAACTCATCCTGAGTGTAAACATCTATAAATAAGCCTTGAACGTATTCTTTAAATTTTTGTGTTTTTTCTTGATGCTTAATTAGCTCGTCTTGAGTATCTTTTAAGATTGGCTCTAGTTCAGATATTTCCATTAGATTTCTCCTTCCTTAATTAATAAAAAAAACTTCTTGTATCTCTTTATTGAATGCCAATGCAATTTTGAACGCCAACTCCAAGGATGGTGTGTATTTGTACTTCTCAATTGCAACAACTGTTTGCCTGGAAATGCCAACCAAGTCAGCAAGCTCTAGTTGTGTCATCTCGTTATTATTAAATCTGAGTCTTCTTACAGTATTCTCGATATGAATTTTTTTCTTAGCCATTTTAAATAACTATTTATAGAGATATATTTTCAAAAAAGTACTACAAATGCTTGCTAAGAAGACTGACAAAGTTATAGCAATTATTCCAAAGTTTATAGGTAGGTTAAACCACCCTAATAGAGCAAGAATGATTAAGAGGGAGATACCAAATATGACATTGCTTAACCTCAAAGCATAGAACTCAATTATATTGTCCCTTTCATCTACGACATTTTTTTCTTTACTCTTAGTAATGATTGCTGAAACTATGTGGATAGCTATGGCAGAAAAGATAGCTGCAAGTATAGATATTCCAATGCCTTGAACAAGCACTTGAGCAATTGAAGCGATACTCATATTAGCGGCTGCATTTAATTTAGAGTAGATCCAAGTAATTGCTATTGCTACTGAGATTATTTCGGTTAAAGTATTTCTAATTTTTATATTCATATTGATAAGTTCTATAAAATGTATAGTATAGCATACATTAAGTATTATAAATATTACTTAGTGTAATATAAAACATTCTTAATGTAATATATAAATTACATATTGAACTTATCTATGGAAAATAAACAGGCGTAAAAAAGCGGTCAATTAAGACCGCTTTTAAAAGTAAGCTGGTGCCGAAGGCCGGACTCGAACTGGCGACCTACTGATTACAAATCAGTTGCACTACCAACTGTGCTACTTCGGCTTAGTGGGAAATTATACAGTAAAGGATTTTTTTTCAGCAATATTTTAAACCACGAAAATGTGATTATTTTTTACGCTGTTTTATACCAATTCGGATGCCTATAATTGCAAGCACAAGCGCCATCAAAAACCACTGAATTGCATAGCCTATATGTTTTTCAATACTGCCAGTATAAGGCTCCCACTTTCTCACAAAACCATCCTGAGAGTTGTCGTCTAGTAAACCAATAACATTTGAAAAATCAACGCCGGCTATTTCACTCATCTCTTCTAAATCTATTGATTGGATTAAAACTGGAAACTCTATGCCACTATCAGTAGACTTTAACTCCATTCGCTTGAGGGGTTTTGATATTTGCACTTTAATCTCTCTAGCGTTCTGCTCGATGAATATATCTGCTAATTTATCCCTGCGACCATTCCATGGAATAAAGCCTCGATTAATCAAGATAGCTTTTGACTGGCCTTCTAAAGTATAAGGGGTTAAAACATAATAGCCTGATACTTGATTGACAATTTGATTGTCGTAGATAAACTGCTTGTCACTTAAATAATTACCTTGCAGGCGAACTTCATAATATTCTTTATCCTGAAGACTCCCTTCATTGGCTATAAGCTCAACAGCTCCTGTATTTGCTTTTTTTATTGAGGTTTCGATTGAGCGTTTTTCATCGGCACGGTCCAGCTGCCAAAAACCAAGAGAGACTAAAAAAGCAAAGGTAGCAGCTATGAGAATGGAGGGAAGAAAAAACCGTAAGCTCATTATTGAGTTGGCAAAAGGTTAAAGTTATTAGGCTCTATCCATCCAATATAATTAGCAAATAGTAAAAAAATAAACAAGAAAACCGAAAGAATGATTCTCATTCTTAGTGCTTTAAACATTTTATCAGAGCCCTCTCTGCCACCTTTAAGTAAGCCAATAACTGCGGCGGCTAAAAAGAAAAATATTAATACAATTATAGCTATTACAAAATAATCCATAGTTTTCCTACATTAGTTGAAAAAAAAGACCCCAACGAAGGGGCCTTTTATAAAACCTCTTATTCGTAATTATATCCAGTATACGAATATGAATAGCCCTAGCCAAACTACGTCAACAAAGTGCCAATACCAGGCAACGCCTTCAAAGGCGAAGTGGTTCTCTAAGTTGAAGTGTCCTTTTTGGATACGATAAAGAATCACAGTCAACATTATGACGCCTATAGTTACGTGAAACCCATGGAACCCTGTTAAAAGATAAAACGTTGATCCATAAATGCCAGAAGTTAGCTTTAATCCATCATGGTATGCGTGCCCATACTCAGTGATCTGGAACCCCAAGAACACAACTCCTAACGCAATGGTTGCAAGCATCCAAGCCATCAATGCATTTCTATGGCCGGCTCTTAAAGCGTGATGAGCATAGGTTAAGGTAACTCCTGAAGTAAGAAGAAGTCCGGTATTAAGAGCTGGAAGGCCCCAAGTATCAACCAGTTTAAAGTTGGTTGAAAAAGTAACGCCGTTCTGCCCTACTTCGCCGGGAGTAGTAATAAGTGGCCACGCAGATTTGAATCCTTCCCACAATTCCGGTGAATAAATATTATTGTACTCACCACCAAGCCAGGGCACACTCAAAACTCTTGCGTATAGAAGGGCTCCAAAGAATGCGGCAAAAAACATTACCTCAGAAAAAATAAACCAGCTCATTCCCCATCGAAAAGATTTATCAACTTGTGAATTGTAAAGTCCGCCTACACTCTCACTGACAACCGTTCCAATCCATCCAAATAACATAAATGCAATGATTGCAAACCCCAAAACCATCACAGGCCAACCCCAGCTTACATCGTGCATTTGGTTGGCAAAACCTACAAATAAAGTTGATACACCAATTGATCCAATAATTGGCCAATAGGTCCCATGTGGCACATAATATTTTTCATTACTCATTTTTTCTTCCCCTCTCTTAACTATCTAACTTATAAAAATTATATGACAAACTAACGTCTTGAATCCATTCATCCATTTCAGGTTCAATTACAAATCGAAGCGTCATCTCGACTTCTTCGTTAGGCTCGAACTTTTGCTTTACAAAACAAAAACACTCTAACTTTTTAAAGTGAAGCGCCGCATCTGTCGGCGCCACACTTGGAATTGCTTGGCCATAAATTACTTCGTCGGTCGTATTTTTAGCAATATAACTGGTAGTATAAAATTTACCAGGAACAACCTCCATCGAGCTTATCTTAGGCGCAAACTGAACTGGAAAACCAGAGCTCGTCGCCGCAAAAAAACTAACACTAACTAAGCGCTCTTCATTTACTTGGTACTGCTTTTCTGTCTCTACAGTACCAGTCTTACCATTAAATCCAGTTATATCACACAACACATCATATATAGGCACCATGGCATAAGCAAAAAAGAACATCAAGACTGGGACAGAAACTAACTTTATCCAAAAACCTTTCGTAATTTTTTTTCGTTCCACGTCAGATGTTAAGGACAATGGTTACTACATAAAGGCCTATTGCAACTGCACCAACCAATAAAGCAGTTTTGCCAACACCTCTATTGTTTTTTTTATCTGCCATTAACTGTGCTGAGACTCGGCCAAAATTTCTGCTCTTGTTGGCGGCTCATCAAACGTATGGTAAGCAATTGGTGAAGCCAAGGTCCACTCCAAGCCTTTAGCGCTTGCCCAAGGCCTAGCGTCTGCCGGCTTTCCATTGCGAATACAATCAACAACAATATAAGTAAGCAACAAGAACGACAATCCAAAAGAAAATGCACCGATTGAAGAGATAAAGTTAAAGTCGGCAAACTGAAGTGCGTAGTCAGGAATACGGCGCGGCATTCCCGCAAGCCCTAAGAAATGCTGAGGAAAGAATGTTACGTTGACCGAGATAAGCGCCCACCAAAAATGAAACTTAGCGAGGGGCTCGTTGTACATTTTTCCTGTCCACTTAGGAAGCCAGTAAAACACTGCTGCTATGATTCCCCAAAGGGCTCCAGTCACAAGAACATAGTGGAAATGCGCTACTACAAAATAAGTATCGTGGTACTGAATGTCTGCTGGAGCTATACCAAGCATTAGCCCAGAAAAACCACCAATCGTAAACAAAAATACAAACGCAAGCGCCCAAAGCATTGGCGTTTCGAAGGTCATCGAGCCCTTCCACATTGTTGCAACCCAGTTAAAAACTTTTACGCCAGTCGGAACTGCGATCAACATTGTGGCGTACATAAAGTACAGCTCTCCTGCCACAGGCATTCCCGTTAGGAACATATGGTGTGCCCATACTATGTATGACAAAAATGCAATCGAAGCTGTTGCATATACCATTGAAGAGTAACCAAAGAGTGGCTTCCTTGCAAAGGTTGGAATAATATGCGAGATAATACCAAAGGCTGGCAAAATCATAATATAGACCTCTGGATGCCCAAAGAACCAAAAAATATGCTGGAACATCACTGGATCGCCGCCGCCAGCTGCATCAAAGAATGCAGTACCAAAGTTTCGATCCGTAAGCATCATCGTAACTGCTCCTGCCAGAACAGGCATTGCGCCAATAAGTAAAAATGATGTAATTAACCATGTCCATACAAAAAGAGGCATGTCCATTAGTCTCATCTCTGGAGCCTTCATATTAAGAACAGTAGCAATAATGTTAATCGCTCCCATAATTGAAGAAAATCCTAGCAAATGAACTGCAAAAATGAAAAAATCAGTTGAGTCTGGAGCAAACGTCGTTGAAAGTGGCGCATAGAATGTCCAACCAAAAGCCGGCGCTCCACCTTCCATAAAGAACGTGCTCAAAAGAATTGCGCCTGCAAAAGGCAAGATCCAAAAGCTCCAGTTATTCATTCTAGGTAAGGCCATATCAGGCGCTCCTACCATCATAGGAATAAGCCAGTTTGCCAAGCCAACAAAGGCAGGCATAATAGCTCCAAAAACCATGATTAGTCCATGCATTGTAGTCAGCTGGTTGTAAAACTGTGGTTCAAATAATTGCAAACCAGGCTGCAAAAGCTCTGCTCGAATACCCATCGCAAGTGCTCCGCCTATAAGAAGCATTGAAAATGCAAACCACATATATAGCGTTCCAATATCTTTGTGATTGGTTGTTTTAACCCACCTAAGAAGTCCTTTTTCAGGGCCGTGACCGTGGTCGTCGTATGCTGCCGTTGTAGTTGAGCTCATGTGTTTCTCCTTAAATTAACGTGCAGATGTAACATCTGATGGTTGAACAACTGATCCATTGTTACCAAAAGACCTTCTTTCGTAAGTAATAACCGACGCAAGGTCTGAATCACTCAACATCTTAAATGCGGGCATTCCGCCCATACCATTTATAACCAGATTAAGTTGATAATCCGCTGGACCATTCGTTACTTCAGATCCTACCATTGCTGGGAACACTCCTGGAATACCTGTACCATCCTTTTGATGACAGCCAGAACAGTTGGCGTTGTAAACTACTTCGCCTCTAGCAACAAGGTCTGCCTCAGTCCAAACTTGGGTTGCACTTTCCATTTCTGCAACTTTTTCTTCTTGCTGAGTTTGAACCCAAGCAGCGTAATCTGCCTTAGAAACAACGTCAACAACAATTGGCATAAAGCCATGATCTTTTCCACAAAGTTCAGCGCACTGGCCTCTGTAAGTTCCAATTTCATTCGGCTTTGCCCATGCATCATTAATAAATCCAGGATTCGCATCCTGCTTAAGGCCAAAAGCCGGAACCCACCAGTTATGAATAACATCGTTTGATGTAATCAAAAAACGAATCGTAGTGTCTACTGGAACGACTAGGTGTTTGTCAACAGATCGAAGGTAGCTCCCCTCTTCATGAACAGCTTCACGCTCTTCAGGAGTCCCCTTAATAACGTCTCTAGAAGACTGTGCAAGGTTTGAAACAAAACTAATTCCTTCTTCAGGATAGTCATATTGCCACTTCCACTGCATTCCTGTAACCTTAATTGTCATATCTGCCTTGTCCAGAACTTCAATATCAATAAGAGTCTTTGAAGCTGGAATAGCCATTGCAATTAGAATCAAAATTGGAATTCCTGTCCATAAAAACTCTACTGTTGTGCTCTCATGAAAGTGCGCTGCTTTAGCTCCCTTTGATTTCCTGTGTGCAATAATTGAATAAAACATTGCTCCAAAGACCACAACACCAATAGCAACACAAACCCAGAACACCATCATATGCAGGTTCCAAATATCGTTACTAATATCTGTAACGCCTTTGGTCATATTGAGCGTGTATTCTGCCAAGACAGTCTTAGAACTCAGAAGTGCGACAAATGCGCTAGTAAGTGTGAACAATAGTTTCATAGAATCTCCGAATGTAATCTTTGTTTAGCTATATCGTGAATAAAATATGTAATTCTTAAATATGCAATTTCGATTATCAAATAAAAAATGCAATCAAATGATACCTGTTTATGGCCTTTTTACCAAGTAAAAATCCACCTTTATTCTCAATATTGATTGAACTTTTTTCATTGAGTATCTCGAGATTCAAAAAGAGCCTCTCTAGAGATTGAAAATGTTCATAAAAGGCTATATATATGATTTGAAAGTTAAAATTAATTAACTTAACTTAACTTAACTGTTCAAAATTTAACTTGGTTCCTTTAAAATAACCTTCTACTTAAATTACTTCATGCCTATGTTTAATAAAACAATCAACCTTTCACTAATTCTAGCGCTTATAGTTGTTATTCTTGGGGCTTATACACGGCTTGCAGATGCTGGCTTAGGATGTCCTGACTGGCCAGGTTGTTACGGGGAGTTATTGGTTCCTGATGTTATTTCGAGTGACTACGAAAGGCCTCTTGATGTTGGCAAAGCCTGGAAAGAAATGATTCACAGGTATGCAGCCTCCACACTTGGACTCTCAATACTTGTAATATTTTTGCTAGCGCTGTTTCGTAAAAATGAAATCAAGCAGTCTATTAAGCTGCCCACCGCTTTACTTTTATTGGTTGGCTTTCAGGGCGCTCTTGGAATGTGGACGGTTACTGAACAAGTTCATCCTGGCATAGTTACAATGCATTTATTTGGAGGGTTCTCAACAACCACTTTGTTGTTTTGGCTTTTTTTGAACCAGCGTCCCACTACAAAAATTGGGCGACATGTTTTAAAACGACACAAGCTAATGCTTGTTGTTGTCACTGCTCTATTAATATTCCAAATTTTTCTTGGGGGATGGACAAGCACCAACTATGCAGCGTTGTCTTGTGGTGAATATTTTCCTACTTGTTTAGATCAAATGTGGCCTGATGATATGGACTTTAAGAACGCCTATTATTGGGGCGAGCTTGGGATAGACTATGAGTTTGGAGTATTAGAAAACCAGACTAGAACTGCAATTCAGATGGTTCATAGGGTTGGCGCATTAGTTGTTACTGCGGCGATATTAGGCTTATCTTTTGCCTTCAAAAACTACGTGACTTTTCAAAAAAATATCGTCGTAATTCTCGCCCTTTTAGGAGTACAGGTTGCCTTGGGAATTATAAATGTAGTCATGTCACTACCAATGTTTGCTGCTGTAATGCATAACGCAGTTGCGCTTGGACTGTTACTAAGCCTCGTAAGTCTTGCACACAAAATATTTAGTCAACAGCCTGGCTCCTAGTATGAATAAAACAGCTCAAATATCCTTACTTCTTCTGGTTGCAATTGTGGCAGTTGCTACTTATATTTATGTTGGGGGCAAGCCAAATATGCAAGAGCTCAAAAAGTCTGTTGCTCCGGCGGCGTCTTTATACCCTGAGGCAAAGTCTGTTTCAGATATGCTCAACTTTATTAATGACGAGTCAATAGACACGCACTTATCAGAGGCGTCTAAAGGAAGATGGGCGCTATTATATTTTGGCTACACATCCTGTCCAGATGTTTGCCCAATAGACCTTTCAAAAATTAATCTTACCTACCAAATGATGGAGAACCAAGAGAAACTTCAGGTTGTCTTTATTTCGGTAGACCCTATGCGTGATATTGGTAAACTTGATCAGTTTGCAAGCGCCTTTAACCCTTCATTTTTAGGTTTGACGGCTCATCAGAAAGATCTAATGGCGATTAGTAGATCATTAGGCGTTTATCATGAGGTAGTTGAATCGCAAAAATTAGCGCAGGAAGATCATAGCGACCACGACTCTGATGGTGGGCACTCTTCAGACTCTGAAGTAAAAGATAGCGACAACAAAACTGCGCACTATGACATTGATCATACAAGCAGTTATTTGCTTTTTAATCCAGAGTTAAAGCTTACGGCTCTTTTGACAAGCCCCCATGAACCTGGTGCAATGGCGCAAGCGATTGATAAAATTATTGAAAATCTAAGGTAGGACAAGCCTAACTGCAAACAGAATAGTTCCAATAAAAAGCGTCGTCATAATTATTCCAACAAATATATAGGG
Organism: uncultured Gammaproteobacteria bacterium; assembly: GCA_913057955.1. GTDB lineage: Bacteria > Pseudomonadota > Gammaproteobacteria > PS1 > Pseudothioglobaceae > Pseudothioglobus. The sequence goes on from CAJXOB010000001.1 coordinate 25,032, forward strand.
CCAAGGGCCTGTCTTCTCTGTTGACTCAAAATCTTTAGCTAGATTTTTCTTTTTCCCAACACCAATCATTGCTGACGCTACTGCCTTAAAAACTTGGAGCAAAGAGCTCATTACTATGAAGAGATCCCAAAGGTCATCAAAAGATAGTGATCAAGCAACAGAGCTAGAAATAAAACCATTAAATAATTGATCGAAAACTTAAAGGTTTTAAAGGCAATTTTTGGGTTTTCTGGCTCCATAAAAATCTTGATTGAGTAGCCTAAAAATAAAGCACCTAGGGTCGCCGCACAAATCAAATAGATTACGCCGCTCATTCCGGTGAGGTAAGGCAACAGAGCAACCAGAAACAAGAGCACTGTGTATAAAAGAATCTGTACCCGAGTAAACTGAAGACCATGGGTAACAGGCAGCATTGGTATTTCAGCTTTTTTATACTCATCTCGCCTATGAATCGCTAACGCCCAAAAATGAGGGGGCGTCCAAATAAAAACGATTAAAAAAAGCAACAGCGCGTACTCAATGCCCTGAGATCCTGCGACCGAGGTCCACCCAAGCACTGGAGGTGCTGCTCCTGCAGCACCTCCAATAACTATATTTTGAGGCGTTGCTCTCTTGAGATACATCGTATAAAAAACAGCGTAGCCGATTAAAGAAAGAAGCGTCAAAGCTGCGGTCAATAAATTTACAAAAATTACCAAAAGTGAAATGCCCACAACGCCTAAAAACACGCCCCATATCAAAGCCTGCTTCCTTGTTACCTTGCCTTGAGGTAGAGGCCGACGGTCGGTACGAGACATTTTTGTGTCGATTTTTTCATCCACTACGTGGTTAAAAACTGCAGCGGACATTGCAGCCAATGAAATTCCTGCAGACGCCACAACTATTAGAAACAGGTTGGGCAGATATGGAACCGCCAACAGCATCCCAACAACTGCTGTAAGTAAGATGAGCGAGACAACTTTTAGCTTACAAAGGCCTAAAAGATCTTTAATAGAGGGGAGGTTTGTCATTATCCTATCCTAGAATATTTAAGAAGGCGCTTAAGGTCCTTTAGCACAAACTTAATATTGATATCTTTTGAGTTGTAATACAGCATAAAGTTGCCAATTGGATCAATTAGAAAAATTGAGTTTTCTGGAAACTCTGCAAGCTTTTTAGCTAATTTTTTATTCGTAACTTTAGCTATGAGTAAGTTTTCATCATTAGTGCTGGGTAAAGAGCCATCTTCAGTAATCAGCATTCTTTGAATCCGGCGCATATCCATGTTTATAAGGGTACGTATGGTTTTTATATCAGCAACCGCCTGTTCACAAACACTATTGCAGGTCTTAGAAACATACGCAAGCGTCCAAAAACCATCAAAAGAGAAGTCGCCATCAATATCAACATCCATCTTTTCAGTTGTTATGACGGGTCTAACCAGCTCGCCATAGTTCACTGTGTTCTGACTAAAATAGCTTGGGTTCAAATAAAAAAACAAAGTGCCAAGCCCTATAGGCAAAATGAATATTGATAGCAATGCCCAAAAGTCTTTTTTTACTGTCATGTATTCCCTAGAATCAAAACTGCGTAATGATACGCTGATGGGTTTAAAAACTCAACCAGCTAAAGCCTAACTTCTATACCGTTTTCTTGCATTGATTTTTTAGCTTCATCAACTGTATATTCTCCAAAATGAAAGATGCTTGCTGCGAGAACTGCGTCTGCCCCGCCATCAAGAATGCCCTCGGATAAGTGAGACAGATTGCCAACACCGCCCGAAGCTATCAAAGGAACATCAATTGCCTCAGATACGGCCTTAGTAAGCTCAAGATCAAACCCGTCTTTCGTGCCGTCCCTGTCCATGGAGGTAAGAAGAACTTCACCAGCGCCGTTGTCTCCCTTTGTCATTTTTATAGCCCAATCTATTGCGTCAATACCTGTCGGCTTTCGCCCTCCATGCGTAAAAATTTCCCATTTAGGCGGGGTATCAGACACTCGCTTCGCATCAATAGCTATGACGATGCATTGAGAGCCAAAAATACTGCAAAGCTCGTTTATAAGATCGGGGTTAAAAATGGCTGCAGAGTTAACTGCCACCTTGTCAGCACCGGCCTTTAGCATTGATCGAACATCGTCAGCCTTACGAATTCCGCCGCCAACGGTAAGGGGAATAAAGACCTGCTCAGCGATCTTCTCAACCATTTCTATAGTGGTATTTCTTCCTTCATGTGAGGCTGTAATATCAAGAAACGTAATCTCGTCAGCACCCTCATTATCATAGCGCTTTGCAACTTCGACGGGATCACCCGCGTCCTTTATGTCAATAAATTTAACGCCTTTGACAACCCTTCCGTCACGGACATCTAGGCATGGGATTATTCTTTTTGCTAAGCTCATAAAATGATTTTACCGCATAAAGCTTGTCATATTTTGAATCGAGCTTTATTATTGATATGCACTAACTTGATCGAGGTGCACTTTACATTAAGCCCTAAAGCCCCTAATAGGTATAATTGCGCTCCATGACTGAAAAAAACTCAGCGACTTTAAGCGACAAACAATTAGTGCCTCAGCATATAGCGATCATTATGGATGGTAATGGAAGGTGGGCAAAGTCAAAGCACCTTCCTCGCTCAAGCGGGCACCAAAAAGGCGTTCAAAGCGTTAGAAGGGTGGTGAAACATTGCGCTAGACTCGGTGTTAACACTTTAACTCTTTTTGCATTTAGCAGTGAAAACTTGAACCGGTCTAACGAGGAGGTTGGCCTTCTATTCAAGCTTTTTTTAACTGTTTTAAAAAATGAAACAAAAAAATTAAAAGACAACAATATTAAGCTCAAAATTATTGGCGATCTTTCCGTATTTACTCCTGAAATACAAAGGCTGGCGAATGATGCAGAAAATCAGCTTGCGAGCAATGATGGCCTCAATCTTGTAGTCGCTGCTAACTATAGTGGCCAATGGGACATTGCTGAGTCCGCCAAAAAAATTGCAGTTAGGTCCCTAAAGGGGGAAATTAGTCCAGAAAAAATTGATATAGCACTTTTCCAGGAGCATACTTCTTTAGCTGAACATCCAAAGGTAGACTTGTTAATTCGAACGAGTGGCGAAATAAGAATAAGCAACTTCTTGCTATGGGATATTGCTTATAGCGAGCTTTACTTTACCAAAACATTGTGGCCAGATTTTGATGAAAGTGAGCTTGATCTGGCTATAGAAAGCTTCCACTCTAGGGAGCGCCGCTTCGGGGAGCGAAACGGTGAAAAATAATGCTTCTTAAGAGAATTTTAACGGCTTCTATCATAGCGCCAATTGTGGTTTTTGGTGTCTTGGCATTATCTCAAACTGGATTTGAATTATCTCTTGCCTTAATTCTTATTGTTGGTTCTTGGGAGTATTGCAACCTAATTCAAATAAACCATTTGATCGGCAAAGCTCTTTATGCTTCAGTTGTATTGATAGTAACTTATTTTTTAAATATTGAGCCCTCCAGTTTAACTATAGTTCTATATGCCGCTGCGATTTGGTGGCTAGTTGCCTTAGTCTGGGTCGTTATGTATCCAAAAGGCTCTAGGTTGTTAAGTAAGGCCTTGTTAATTAAATTAATTAATGGCCTGTTTCTTTTTGTGCCTATGGCTATTTCTTTGATATCACTTCATTTGCAAGATAGGGCATTAGTTTTATTTCTTTTGATTTTAATCTGGGCAGCGGATATTGGCGCTTATTTTGCAGGTAAGTTTTTTGGTAAAAACAAATTATGCCCAAGGGTTAGTCCTGGCAAAACACGCGAGGGGGTTTATGGTGGAGTCGTCCTATCACAGGTCGCTGCCATTTCATTCGTATATGTTTCAATTCAAACTCCGTCATTAAATGATTTTCTTATATTTTGCTTTTTAGCTCTAGTGGTTTCAATTGTATCCGTTCTTGGGGATTTGTTTGAAAGTGTTTTAAAGCGTATTGCGGAAGTAAAAGATAGTGGCAATATTCTCCCTGGGCACGGCGGATTGCTAGATAGAATAGACAGCCTAACATCGTCTGCCCCTATATTTTTTCTTTTGTTTATTTTTTTGGTATGAAAAATATAGCCATCTTAGGGGCAACCGGCTCAATTGGAATTAACACACTAGATGTTCTGTCTCGCCATCCAGATAAATACAACGTTTTCGCACTAAGTGCGAATAACAACTGGGAAAAAATGCAAAAGCTGTGCGTTAAATATATGCCAGAATTTGCAGTTATGGCGAATGCAGATGCTGCTGAAAGCTTAAGAAAAGTTGTGCCTGATGAGGTTACGGTCCTTCAGGGTGAAGGTTCTTTGAATGATATAGCCTCTCATCAAAGAACAGATTTTGTAATGGCTGCAATAGTTGGAGGTGCTGGACTATCCTCTACCTTTGCGGCAGCGTCCTCAGGAAAAAGGGTTATGCTTGCCAACAAAGAGTCTTTGGTCTTGGGTGGCAACTTGCTAATTAATGCTGCCAAAATATCTGGCGCAGAACTAATACCTGTAGACTCAGAACATAGCGCAATATTTCAATGTCTCCAAGGCGGCAAAGAAGGCCTCAATAAAATACAGTTAACTGCATCGGGCGGTCCTTTTTTGAAAACACCTTCTGCAGAGCTTTACAATGTCACCCCAAAACAAGCCTGTAATCACCCAAAATGGAAGATGGGTCGAAAGATATCAGTAGATTCTGCCACCTTGATGAACAAAGGCCTTGAGGTAATTGAAGCCCACTTTTTATTTCAACTTTTGCCTTCTAAAATCGAAGTAGTTATTCACCCTCAAAGCATTGTTCACTCGTTTGTTTACTTTGAGGATGGTAGTGTTTTGTCACAACTAGGCCTGCCGGATATGAGAAGCGCAATATCCTATGCGCTGTCCTTCCCAAGCCGGCAAACTTCAGGCGTTGAAGACCTGGATCTCACCAAGCAAGCGCCCCTAGAATTTTTATCACCCGATATGGATAGATTCAAGTGCCTAGGTCTAGCTTATGAGGCCTTAGAGAAAGGAGGCAGCGCTCCTGGAACACTTAATGCCGCCAATGAGATTGCCGTAGAGGCTTTTTTAAATAAAAAAATAGGGTTTTTAGACATCGGCACAACCATAGAAAAAACCTTAGCCATTACCCCTACTTCTAGCCTTGACACGCTTGTAAGTGTTGTGGAAAATGATCTTCTTTCTCGTCAAATAGCTCAGTCTGTTATTGAGCCGAGTCTTTTATAACAACCTTCTATTAATGTTTAAATCTTTTTTGCTTTCATTGTTATTGTTTTGCGTTTTTTTAAGCGCTCCTTCTGCTGCTAGCGGCACGCATGACTATAGCTTCAAAGTATCAAGAGGCGATGCATTTTACAAATTCTTCTTTAGTACTGGGCTATCGGGAAAGCTTCTATCAAAACTAATGTCCTCTGATGAAAGGGCTCAGAAACTTAACAATATTTATCCTGGTGACAAGTTTAGAATAATACTGAATGACAGCCATGAGTTGGCGCAAATTATTTATAGTCCAGTTAACGACAGCCCTCTATTCATAACTTATGATGGAAGATCGTTTAGCTATTTAAAGAAAGGCATTCAGCCTACGGCTGAATTATCCTATACTACTGTTACAATCAACAAATCTTTAAATTATGACGCCAAAAAAGCTGGAGTAGATGCTGCGGTTATTAAAATGATGGTCGATAATTTTTCATGGGAGATGGACTTTAGTAGAGACCTAAGAAAAGGTGATAAATTTGTCTTGTCTTGGGATGGGGAGAAAACACCGGGCGCCATGATTTATATTGGCAATAGAAAAACTATTGCACTTTTTTCGTATAAAAATGCTCTTGATCAAAAGAAATACTTCACCTCTAAGGGTGCCACTTTAAACGACTCTTTTGCTTTTGCGCCTGCGAAATATAATCGAATTAGCTCGAGCTTTACAAAAAGGCGCTTCCACCCTACACTTAAAATTTATCGCTCTCACCGAGGCACTGATTTTGCAGCCCCCACTGGAACGCCGATCTATGCTCCTGCAAAAGGAGTTGTAAAATATAAAGCTACGTTATCTGGCTATGGTAATGTTATCTATTTACAGCATGGAACAGACTATGTAACAGTCTATGCCCACCTATCAAAATTTGCTAAAGGCTTAAAGTCTGGGAAAAAGATTAAAAAAAGTGAGCTAATCGGCTACGTAGGAACAACTGGTCAGTCAACTGGCCCCCATCTTCACTATGAAATTAGAATCAATGGGGTTCATCAAGATGCTGAAAAGATAAAACTTCCTAAACAGTCTTTCGTTCCAAGCAGTGCGATGCCCAAGTTTCAAAAACGAGCAAGAAAAATTCTTCAGGATTTAGACATAGGATAGTATTTTTTTGTTCTTCCGTTGTATCTAGACCACGACTATATCGCAATCGATTAAAATAAATACTTTAGTTCATTTTACGGTGCTTATGCATTCTAATCTGCAAACCAAGTTGTCTTTACCTCTTCTTCATCGCGGCAAGGTGAGGGATATTTTTGATATTGACAAAGACAACATGCTTATAGTTACAACCGATCGGCTTTCTGCTTTTGATGTTGTTTTTGATCAGCCTATTCCAGAAAAAGGAAAAATTCTCACATCAATAGCAGACTATTGGTTTGAAAAAACTAAACACATTATTCAAAACCACCTAACCAGCATTAAGCTTCAAGAGATACTCCCAAGCCATGAGGCTGAAGCACTTAAAGGAAGGGCAATTGTCGTAAAGAAGCTCAAACCGTTGCCTATTGAAGCTGTAATAAGGGGTTATTTGATTGGCTCTGGCTGGAAAGAATACTTAGAATCTGGGTCTGTTTGTGGAATAGGTCTACCCTCTGATATGGCACTTGCTGAAAAACTTGAATACCCTATTTTTACGCCCTCTTCAAAAGCTGCGGCTGGCGATCATGATACCAATATCTCCTTTAGCTCAGTTGAGTCCCTAGTGGGCGAAGATGTTGCAGAGCAAATTAAAAGAACAAGCCTTGCGATTTATAATTTTGCCGCAAAACATGCTATAAGTCGCGGCGTTATTATTGCCGACACAAAGCTTGAATTTGGACTAGACTCGGAAAACAAACTCACTCTGATGGATGAAATATTAACACCTGACTCTTCGCGATTCTGGTCTTTGTCAGACTACGCTCCTGGCACAAGTCCAAAAAGTTTTGATAAGCAAATTATTAGAGACTACCTTGAAACACTTGACTGGAATAAAGCGCCTCCTGCGCCAACTATTCCAGAGTCAGTTATGCAAAAAACTGCTGAGAAATATAGAAGCATTCAATCAATATTATGCAGTTAAGTGGCCACATAAAGATGATGGAAACTTCTCTAGAGGATGGCGCTGCAAAGTATCGTCTTCCAATTGGTGAAAGCTTAATAGACATGAATGCTCTTGTAGGAAAGCATATTGAACTCAAATATAATGACATAATACATTGCGCCAACTGCGGAGTGAGGACCAAAAAAAGTTGGTCTGGTGGCTTTTGCTTCCCCTGCACACAAATTTTAGCTAGGTGTGACTTATGCATTATGAGGCCGGAGACTTGCCATTACTCTGAAGGCACTTGTAGAGAGCCTCAATGGGGGCTTGACTACTGTTTTCAGCCAACCGTTGTGTACCTTGCAAACACCTCTAAACCAAAGGTTGGAATCACCAATAAAAAAAGAGTTTATAGTCGCTGGGTTGAGCAAGGCGCAGTGTCTGCATTGCCTATAATTGAAGCCAAGTCTCGCTTAGACTCTGGGAAGATTGAGGTTGCATTAAAACAATTTGTTGCTGACAAAACAAATTGGCGGAACATGTTAAAAAATGAAGTAGAGTTGTCTGACCTTAATTCTCTAAAGAGGTCGCTCCTTAGTGAGATTTCAAGCACGATAGAAGAAACCGATGCCATAGTCCTCAATGACGACGTGGTAAATATTAACTACCCTGTGCTAAAATACCCCACCAAGGTTGTGTCTTTAAACTTTGACAAAACCCCTGTCATTTCAGGTATTTTGGAAGGAATAAAGGGACAATATTTGTTATTAGATAGTGGTGTGCTTAATATAAGAAAATTTAGCTCATATCACCTTACGATCGACAGCTGAACGAACCAATAAATCCAATATGATTGACTCTGCTAAACAATTTATAGATCAAAAAAATAAGCGTTTAACCCTACTTGGAATGTCTGGTGTGGGCAAAACACACCTTGCTAAACTTATCGGAGAAAAAGGTGGATGGTTTCATTTTTCTGGAGACTATCGAATTGGTGCAACACACCTTAAAGATGCGATCATTAACAATATTGCCAATAAAATGAAAGACGATGCTTGGCTTAAACCGCTTCTAGAAAACAACTCTATAAGCGTTAATAGTCAAGTTACCTTTGATAATTTAGAGCCAATCTCTACATTCCTAGGAAAAGTTGGAAACCCCGAAGAGGGAGGCCTTCCTGTTGAAGAGTTTGTTCGCCGCCAAAATCTTTTTTTAGAGGCGGAAAAAAAGACAATGCGTGAAGTTCCTTATTTTATTAACCAGTCTTTAGAGAATGGGTACGATCACTTTATAAACGATGCTGGAGGAAGCCTCTGTGAACTTGAAGATAGCGCGCTTTTTAAGCTTCTATCAGAAAAAACACTAATTATTTATATTAAAACGAACAAGGAAAATGAAAGGCTACTTATTGATCGAGCCAAAAGTCACCCTAAGCCGATGTACTATAATCCAAAGTTTTTTGAGGAGGCTCTTCAGCTCTTCCTAAAAGAAAATAGCCTCGATTACGCAGCGCAAATTAATCCAAATGCTTTTGTTAGCTGGGTATTTCCAAAACTTGTTACAGATAGGCTTAAAAAATATAGCGCATTAGCAGATCAATATGGCTGCACAATTGAGAGCGATGCGCTGCATGATTGTAATTCTGCAAAAGATGTTTTAAATTTAATCTCTGGCGCACTTAAATAGCATGCCACTAATAGCAAACTCTAAACTACCTTCATTTGAACGGCTTGCCAAACAAGGCGAGACAATTCTTTCTATTGATAGGGCCAATCATCAAACCATTAGAGAGCTTCATATTGGGCTATTGAACATGATGCCTGACTCTGCACTTGAAGCAACAGAGAGACAATTTTTTCGTTTGATTGGCCATTCAAACCAAATTGCCCAGTTTTACGTCCACCCTTTTTCGCTTTCAAGCATCAAAAGAGGTAAGGATTCAACAGCGCATATTGAAAAATACTATAAAACCTTTGAAGAAATTAAACTTCAAGGACTCGATGCGCTAATTATTACTGGTGCTAATGTGACTGATCCAGACCTTCAACTAGCTCCATTTTACGAGCAGCTTAGAGAGGTGGTTGACTGGTCATATGAAAACGTTACTTCAACTCTATGCTCCTGCCTAGCGACCCATGCTGTTTTAGAGTTTAAGTATGGCCAGAAACGAAAGCCTGTTGGAAAAAAACATTGGGGTGTCTTTCCTCATAAAGTAGTTGACAGGGCACACCCTCTCGTCAAGGGGGTTAACACCCGTTTTGACATACCACACTCGCGATTCAACGAAGTGTCTGAGTCCCAATTCAAAGAAGCAAATGCTGTAGTTTTAGCTAAAAGCCCTATTGGGGTTCACCTAGCTGTCAGCCCTGATCTTTTTAGAATTGTCTTCTTTCAAGGGCACCCCGAATATGACTCCGTTAGCCTTCTAAAGGAGTACAAGAGAGAGGTTGCACTTTACCTCGAAAAAAGCACTACAAAGTACCCTCCATTTCCAAGCAATTATTTGTCATTACAAAGTTGCGCTATTTTGACAGAATATCGTCAAAAGCTTATAAATAAAACAGCGACTATTAAACACTTTCCAGAAGAGCTTATTGCTAGAACCCTCGACAATACCTGGCATGACAGTGCTAGCGCTATTATTAATAACTGGATTGGATGCGTTTATCAGGTCACTAATGAAAATATTAAAAAGCCTTTTATGGGAACCATTAACCCAAATAATCCGCTTAACCTAAAGAAGTGACGGAGTTAGCGAGCGGTCTCTTAACTTGGTTTATAAAACATGGAAGAAAAAATCTTCCCTGGCAATCTAGCCCTCCAAATGGATATCATGTATGGCTATCAGAAGTTATGCTGCAACAAACTCAAGTCAAAACTGTTGTTGATTATTTCAATAGCTTCATTAAGAAGTTTCCAGACATAACATCGCTCGCTAACGCGAGTGAGGATGATGTTATGGCAGCATGGGCAGGCCTAGGATACTACAGCCGAGCTCAAAATTTACATAAAACTGCGCAAATTATCTCGTCCCTTTATAGCGGTATTTTTCCCAAAACTTATCTCGAAATTATGGCCCTTCCAGGGGTTGGAAGGTCAACGGCTGGAGCTATTTTGTCTCTTACATTCAATCTGCCGCATGCAATCCTTGATGGAAATGTTAAACGAGTCTTATCAAGATATCACAGGGTCGCTGGCCACTATAGCTCAAGTGGCGTTATGAAAGAACTGTGGCTTCTTGCAGAAAAACACACCCCCGAAAAACACAATGCACAATACACGCAAGCAATAATGGATGTTGGCGCTACTGTGTGTACCCCAAGAAATCCAGACTGTAAAAGGTGCCCAATATCAAAGAATTGTGGTGCCTTTATTTATAATCAACAAGACGACTACCCAAACAAAAAGACAAAAAAAATCAAGCCTGAGCGAAGCGTTGTTTTCTTAATTTACAAAAATGAAAAGGGTGAGGTGCATCTTAAAAAAAGACCAAAAAAAGGAATTTGGGGGGGGTTATGGAGCTTTATTGAATGTGCTGATAACGAACTAGAAATAGAAGAAAAAATTATTAGCCATAACCCCAATGCAAAAATCCTCGAGTCGCTTGAAACATTCAAACACAGCTTTAGTCATTTCACTCTTTGGATTAGCCCAATTATCGTTAGCTCTCCAGGCGGCGCTAACGACTATTATAAAACAAATGATATTTCAGTCGGAATGCCGGCTCCTGTCAAAAAAATTATTCAATCGTTTGATTTAATAAACCACGCATAGAGCTGTGAGTAAAATAGCATCATGGAACTAATTCGAGGCCTTCATAATCTTAAAACCCAATCTGGTTGTGTTCTTACCATTGGCAACTTTGATGGTGTCCATGTAGGTCACCAAGAAATACTGAAAAAACTTGTCTTGACTGCGAAACAGAAAGGCATTCCATCTCTTGTAATTTCTTTTTCTGTAACGCCCGAATCTTTTTTTGGCAGGACAAAAGCCAGGCTGAGTAGCTTCAGAGATAAGCACCTCTTTCTCGAGTCGCTGGGAATAGATAAACACCTGTTAATAAGGTTTAATAAGGCTTTTTCTGAAATTAGCGCTGAATCCTTTATTAACGAAACTCTTGTCAATAAAATTAGTGTCGATCATTGCTTCATTGGAGATGATTTTCGTTTTGGTAAGGATCGCCTTGGAGACTTCTCAATGCTTAAAGCGTTTTCATCTGAAAAAGGCTTTTCAGTTGAAAAGATTAATGAAGTTAGTCTTAAGGGTCAAAGAATTAGCAGCTCTGCTATACGAAAACTACTGTCGCAGGGTGATTTTAAAAGCGCTGAAATATGTCTTGGGAGGCCTTTTGCAATTAGTGGGCGAGTTGCTCATGGTGAAAAAATGGGAAGAACCATTGGGTTTCCAACTGCCAATATAAGCATCCGACGAAAGTTGAGCCCTGTTCTCGGAGTCTATAGCGTGATAACTAAAATCAACGGCACTGAATATATTGGTATTTGTAATGTTGGGAAACGACCAACAATAGGTGGCACTAAGGTTTTGTTAGAAGTTTTTATATTTAACTTCAATCAAGAAATTTATGGCGAACACGTGACTGTAATTTTTAAACAAAAATGCAGAGATGAAGTTAAATTTAATTCTCTTGATGAATTAAAAAGTCAAATTAAAAAGGACGTTGCAAAAAGCAAGAAATACTTTCAAAGCAAATTATTCTTAGACTAAAAGGCTCCAGGAAAGCTCTTTACCAGAAAAGAATGGGGTCACATGCGACCCAGAAAAGTTATAACTATCAGGCACACGCCATTTAGATTTTTCTAAGGTAATTTTCTCTTCATTTCTAGGCAAGTGATAAAAGTCAGGGCCAAAAAATGAGGCAAAGCCCTCTAGCATCTCAATTTTTCCAACTCTGTCAAAAGCTTCTGCATAGAGCTCAATTGCAGCGTGCGCACTAAAAACTCCCGCACAACCACATGCAGACTCTTTTTGATGTTTTTCATGGGGGGCCGAATCCGTTCCTAAGAAAAATTTTGAGCTTCCTGAAGTAGCAGCCCTTATAAGAGAGTCCTGGTGAGGCGTGCGCCTCTTCAAAACAGGCAAACAATAAAAGTGCGGCTTGATCCCCCCAACGAGCATGTCGTTTCTGTTAGCTAAAAGATGATGCGGAGTTATTGTTGCTGCTATATTGTTGTGGCTGTCATTTATAAAATCTACAGCGTCTTTTGTTGTTATATGTTCTAGAACCATCCTGAGACCAGGAAAGTCTTTCACTAAGCGAGAGAGCGTCCTATCAATAAAAACTTTTTCTCTGTCAAAGATATCAATGTCATTATCAGTTACCTCGCCATGTATCAGAAGCGGCAAGTCTTCTTTTTGCATTTGCTCTAGCACAGGGTAGGTATTTAATAAATTTGTGACCCCGCTTTCAGAATTAGTTGTGGCTCCTGCAGGATAAAGCTTTACCGCGTGAACTTCTTGGGCATTACTCGCCGCAATTACTTCTTTTTTAGTTGTGCTGTCTGTGAGATAAAGCACCATTAAAGGATTAAAGACTGATGCTGGAGATAGGGCGCTCATAATCTCAGAATGATAGGCTATTGCTTGCGATACGCTTACTATTGGCGGCGAGAGATTTGGCATAATAACTCCCCTTCCCATCTGCAAAGCGCTCATACCTACAACAGACTTCATTGCATCACCCCCTCTAAGGTGAAGATGCCAGTCGTCCGGCTTAGTGAGGGTTATTTTCTCCATATAATCAGGCTAGTTTCCAAAAAAGCAAAGCCTACCCATGGCATTGTTTGTATTTTTTTCCAGATCCACACGGGCAAGGATCATTTCTTCCAACCTTTAACTTTGAAGGCTGTCTGATAATCTTTGGTCTTTGGGCTATAGGTTTTTTTGGCTGAGAAGAACTAGGTTTTTCTTGGTTATTTAACTCGCTGGAAGCTTGGCTAGGCTGGGCATTGGCTTGCTCAACATTAAGACTGCAAAGTGCCTTAACCATTTCAATATTTATTGTATCAAGCAAAAGAGTAAACATTGAAAAAGACTCTCGTTTATACTCCTGTACTGGATTTTTCTGCCCATAGCCACGCAAATTAACACTTTGTCTTAGCTGGTCCATAACCGCAAGGTGGTCTTTCCAATGATGGTCAAGAGCTCGAAGCATAACTGCTTTTTCAAAAGTCCTCATAGTCTCGACACCTATAGCCGTCTCTTTAGCATTGTGTGCGGCCACAAAGCCTTCCAATATAATTTTTAAAACTTGGTCAACATCTAGACCTTCATCAATGATTTTTTGTATTGGTATATCACTAGAATAATTTAAAGATAAAGAACTTTCGAGACCCTCAACGTCCCAATCTGCCTCAAGCACTTTTGGAGAAATATATTCAAAAAACAGATCGCTAATTACACTATCTCTAATAATTTCATAACGCGCCTTAACGTCTTCAGTCCCCATTAGCTCATCTCTTAGCTGGTAAACAACCTTTCTTTGATCGTTTGCCACATCGTCATACTCCAGGAGGTGTTTTCGAGCATCATAATGCATTCCTTCAACTTTCTTCTGGGCATTGGCAATTGTTTTATTCAGCCAGCTATGCTCAAGAGCCTCTCCCTCCTTCATACCAAGCTTCTTCATCATAGAGGCTGTTTTTTCAGACGCGAATATTTTCATTAAGCTGTCTTCAAGTGACAGATAAAATCGTGTTGAACCAATGTCGCCCTGCCTTCCAGAGCGCCCACGGAGTTGATTATCAACCCTTCTTGACTCGTTTCGCTCTGTACCAATGATATGTAAACCACCCGAGTCTATAACGTTTTTATGTTTAGTTTTCCAAGCCTCTACTTCAGTTTCACTAGCCCCCTCTATGGGCCTACCCCCTAAAACAATATCTGTTCCTCTTCCAGCCATATTTGTTGAAATAGTTACAGCTCCTGGCGCCCCAGCATTTGCAATAATTTCTGCTTCACGCTGATGTTGCTTGGCATTAAGAACTTCGTGTTTAATTTTATTTTTCGTAAGAAGGGCTGAAACACTTTCAGAGCTTTCGATGCTATTTGTCCCGACCAGCACAGGTTGCATATTTTTTTGACACTCCTGAATATCCTTCATTACAGCGTCAAGCTTTTCGCTCATCGTTCCATAAATTAAATCAGAGTGATCAACTCTAGATGAGATTGTGTTGGGTGGAACAACAACAACCTCTAGACCATAAATAGCTTGAAGCTCTGACGCTTCTGTCTCAGCAGTTCCAGTCATTCCTGAAAGCTTCTCATAAAGCCTAAAATAATTTTGATAAGTTATCGACGCTAAAGTTTGGTTTTCTTTTTTAATGCTTACGTTTTCCTTTGCCTCAATTGCTTGATGCAACCCCTCAGACCACCTTCTTCCCTCCATGGTCCTTCCAGTAAACTCGTCAACAATGACAACCTCATCGTCTTTAACTAAGTAGTCAACATTTTTTTTAAATAATATGTGAGCCCTTAAGCCTGACAACAAATGTTGCATCAAAATTATATTAGTGGAATCATATAAACTGGACTCTGGGGGTAAGGCGCCCGCTTCTATGAGAAGATCTTCGGCCTTAATATGTCCGTCATCCGTAAGAAAAACCTGCTTATGTTTTTCATCAACTGTGTAATCACCCGCAACTATAACCTCTACCTCTTTTCCTTCTCCGACTTCGGTTTGAAGCGTGAAGCTTGGAATCATCTTATCTATCGCGTTATAAACTTCTGCATGATCGCCTGTAGGCCCGGATATAACTAACGGCGTCCTGGCTTCATCGATTAAGATCGAGTCAACCTCATCAATAATTGCAAATGCAAGTTTTTTTTGTGTTTTTTGCTCCTGGGAAAAAGCCATATTGTCTCTAAGGTAGTCAAACCCAAGTTCGTTATTTGTTGCATAAGTGATGTCACAAGAATATGCTTTTTGTTTTTCGTCACCAGACATTCCTGAAACAACTACCCCAACAGAAAGCCCAAGAAAAGAAAATACTTTACCCATCCACTCTGCGTCGCGCTTTGCTAAATAATCATTCACTGTAACAATGTGAACGCCTTTTCCACCAAGTGCGTTCAAATAAGCTGGAAGAGTTGCAACCAAAGTCTTTCCTTCACCAGTTCCCATTTCCGAGATACTGCCCTCATTAAGGACCATGCCGCCAATAAGCTGGACATCATAGTGCCTTAACCCTATAACCCTTTGGCTTGCCTCTCTAACAACAGCAAAAGACTCAGCTAAAATACTTTCTTCGGTCTCTTTACTTTTAAGTCTCTCCTTCAAGCTGCCTGTCATTGAAACAAGCTCGGCGTCACTCATTGAGCGCATCTTCTCTTCCAGGGAATTAATTTTGGAAACCTGGCTGTTGTATTTTTTTATTAGCCGGTCATTATGAGACCCTAAAACTTTTGATAAAACATTATTTATAATACTCATAAAAGAACAAAGACATTAATTAACAAAACTGTGGTATTTTCTCATATATGCAAGACAAAACAAAAGGAAACCCTACAAATTTTAAAGTTGGCAGCAATCTAGGCTCTTTATTTGAAAAGGCAAAAGAACACAATCATTTTAACTCGCTACTTAAGGCGCAGTTCTCAGATCAATTTAAGGGACTAACCCTTTGTTTTTTAGACGGCCAAAATGTTACTTTTCTTGCTAAAAACTCTTCCATAGCCTTCCGCGCTGAAAAACAAAAAACAAAGCTACTCTCTTTCGTAAAAAAAATCGAAGGCCTCTCAAATATAAATTCAATCACCATTAAGGTTGATAAAAAAAACTACTAGGTATTTGAGTCAATTTTTGCTTTTAAATATCAACCATTTACATTATAATGGTGCGGCTTTTTATCTTAATATCTTAATACGTTTTTATGTCCGAACAAACAATTGACTTAAAGAAAAGACGCTTTTTAACAAAAGCAACTAGCGTGGTTGGTGCGGTTGGTGTTGGTTTTGCAGCATGGCCTTTTTTATCAACATGGAAACCGTCAGCTAAAGCTAAAGCAGCTGGAGCGCCTATAGATGTTGATATTTCTAAATTAGAGGCTGGTCAGCTTGTTCGTGTCTTATGGCGTAAAAAACCTGTTTGGATATTTAAACGTGATGAAAAAGCACTAGAGTCTCTTGACTCAGAAGACCTAATTAAAAGTCTTGATGATCCAGATGGTACAGGCAACTCTAAAAACCAACAGCCAAATTATGTAACATCTAATTTTCGAGCTATCAAAAACAAAGAAAGCGTTGCTGTTATCGTTGGGGTTTGCACGCACTTAGGCTGCTCTCCAACATATAGACCAGAGCCTGGTGCAGCTGATCTTGGCGGAGACAGTTGGAAAGGTGGTTTTTATTGCCCATGTCATGGCTCTAAGTTTGACCTTGCCGGAAGAGTTTATGCGGGTGTGCCCGCTCCAACTAACCTAGTAATACCCCCGTATCAATACGTCACTGATTCATTGATTCGTATTGGGGTTGACCAACAAAAAACATAAGAGAAAATATGCATAATAAACAAAGTTGGATAGACCAAAGATTTCCATTAACTAAAGTTATTAATGAGCATTTGGCAGAATACTACACCCCCAGAAACTTTAATTTCTGGTATTTCTTTGGTGGGTTAGCAGTGGTGATGCTTATAATGCAGCTGGTTACTGGGATATTCTTAACTATGCACTATAAGCCTGACGCAGAGTATGCTTTTGCCTCAGTTGAGTATATTATGAGAGACGTTGAATGGGGCTGGTTTATACGCTATATGCATTCGACAGGGGCCTCTGCTTTTTTTGTAATAATTTATCTTCATATGATGCGTGCCCTTTTATATGGCTCTTATAAGGGGCCGAGGGAATTGATATGGATACTTGGCATGGTGCTATATATTCTTTTATTAGCTGAGGCTTTCATGGGCTATGTTTTGCCTTGGGGGCAAATGTCGTTTTGGGGCGCTCAAGTAATTATTTCACTTTTTGGCTCAGTTCCCATTGTAGGGCCAGATCTATTAGTTTGGATTTTGGGTGATTATGCTGTTGGTGATGCGACTTTAAATCGTTTCTTTTCATTACATGTTGTTGTCATTCCACTTATTCTTGTTGTTCTTGTTTTTTTGCATATTGTTGCCCTTCACCACGTTGGATCAAACAATCCAGATGGAATTGAAATAAAGAAAAATAAAGATGCTGACGGTATTCCAAAAGATGGAATCCCCTTTCATCCATACTTCACAATTAAAGATAGTGTTGTTGTTGTTGGATTTTTATGGATATTTTGTGCAGTTGTTTTTTATGCGCCAGCACTAAATGGGTATTTTCTTGAAGCTCCGAATTTCATCGAGGCTAACCCGCTTAAAACTCCAGAACATATTGCACCATTATGGTACTTAACTCCCTATTACTCTGTATTAAGGGCAATTCCTCCCCTATTTGGCTCTCAATTTCCTGGAGTATTAGGAATGTTTGCAGCGCTTGGAGTGTTTTTCCTCCTTCCATGGCTAGATAGAAGCCCAGTTAAATCAATACGCTATCGAAGCCCAATCTATAAATGGATTCTTGGGGCTTTTGTTGTAAGCTTTATTATGTTAGGCTGGCTTGGTGTTCAGCCGGTTACCCCTTTATATGTTTTACTGGCTCGTATTTTTACGACTTTGTATTTTTCATTTTTTATCTTAATGCCCTGGTTTAGCACTCTTGGGAAAACCAAAGAGGTTCCAGAGCGGGTTACTGGATAATATATATGAGAATAAAATTAAAATTAATAGTTGGCCTATCTGTTCTTCTTTTTTCCGTAAATATTTTTGCTGCCGGTAAGGTTCCTTTGGATCATGCAAATACTGATATTTTTGACGAAGCCTCCTTACAAAATGGCGCAAAACTTTTTATGAATTATTGCTCAGGTTGTCATGAGATAAGCTTGATGCGTTACAATCGAATTGCTAAGGACCTAAACCTAACAGAAGAGCATGTTGCTAAAAATCTAATGTTTGCTGGAAATAAAGTAGGGGAAGCTATAACTACAGCTATGCCGGAAGATGTTGCAGCGAAATGGTTTGGAGGTGTCCCGCCTGACCTCTCTTTAGTTTCAAGATCAAAAGGAACCGACTGGATTTACACTTACCTACGAAGCTTTTATGATGATGAAGAGAGAATTTTTGGGGTAAACAATAAAGTCCTGGTTAATGCGTCTATGCCAGATATCTTATGGTCATTAAGAGAAAGTCAATCTGAAGAAGAGTTCGACCAAAGCGTTCTTGATATAACAAATTTCTTAGACTACGTTGGTGAACCAGCAAAACTCATCCGCCTGAAATTAGGTAAATGGGTACTACTATTCCTTGGCATCCTGTTTATTCTTGCCTATATGCTTAAAAAAGAGTATTGGAAAGATGTTAAGTACGGCATATGGAGGCCGCGCGATTAATTTCTGATACAATCTTTATCTTTACATCCCTTGCTTTAATCGGCAAGGCTATTTTTTTTTAATTTGGTACAAAAACTATGCTATCTAAACCCAATCCATCTTCAACGACCCTCTATGCTGCTTCGGAAGAGCTTGAGTCACATGCAGTTCGATTTATTATGGCTCACAAATTAATTGAGCGAGAAGTTATAGAGCTTAAGTTTGACGAGATGCCAGAAGAGGTTTTAGAGCTCAACCCATGCGAAACCCTTCCAACCCTTTTTGATAGAGGCATGGTTCTATATGACCTCTCTGTAATTATGGAGTATCTTGATGAAAGATTTCCTTTTCCTCCTCTTTTGCCGGTTGACCCTATTGAAAAGGCTGAAAAACGACTTCTCATTTATCGCTTTACTCGATCAGAAGGCTGCTGGTATGAGCTTGTCGAAAAAATTCTACATGGCGCTAAAAAAGAAAGTGAAGCCGCAAGAAAAACCCTACACGGAAATCTTATAGAGTTATTGCCTTTATTCTCTCATAAGCCTTATTTTAAAAGTGAAATAATGACCCTTGTTGATGTTTGTATCGCTCCTATTCTATGGCGTCTTGATCTTTTAGGTATATCTTTAGATGGCAAAAAAGCAAAACCAATTATGGATTATGCAAACAGACTTTTTGAAAAAGAAGGCTTTCATGAAAGCCTAACTTTTGCTGAAAAGGATTTTAATTAAAAAGAGATTATGTCAAGTGTAGTCCCCTATTTAATCCGAGCATACTGTGATTGGATAGAGGACTCTAGTTTTACGCCTCATATACTAGTTAACTCTGAAAAAACCGGGGTTTCCATTCCTAGTGGCTTTGCAAGCGAGGGCAAAATTGTTTTAAACATCGAATCCTCTGCAACAGAGGGCCGAGTAATAACCAATGAGTCTATTAGCTTTAAAGCAAGGTTTAACGGAAAGTCTGAAAAAATCATTGTTCCCTGTAATGCAGTATTATCTATTTATGCCAAAGAGAACGGTGAAGGAATGTTTTTTGACAACAAAGCCGAGGCGCTTGATCAAAAAAATCAGAAGCCAAGCTTAACTATCTTAGATTAGTCTTTCAATCTCCGAGTAAAAAAACTCCAAACTGTCTTTAGAAAATGAAAGTATTGGAATATCTGTATATGCTGCAAGAGACTCTTTATTAAGAAGCGTATTTGAATTAATTTCATTTAACACAAGACACATAACCTCTAGATTATTTTTCTTTGCCGCCTCAATAGCCATCAATCCTTGACAAACAGCACCCAACTCATCTCGTACAACAATTATGACTGGCAAGTGAAGACGAGCAGCAAGGTCAGAGTTAAGTGACTTTTCTGCAATTGGAGAGTAAAGTCCACCTGCCCCCTCAACGAAAACAAAACTATTGCCAATATCGTTATTACAAGCCCACACTAAATCATCTAGACTTAGAGGCTTTCCAATACTTGCACTTGCCTCTTCAGGGCTAGCCTCAAGTGCAAAACAATTAGGACAAACTATCGTTAAAGCTTCGCCTGAGTTGCATGCCTTGTTAAGTGCGATAGCGTCTTTTGGAACATAGGCTCCGTCCACTAGCTCACAATTTGTTTCAACAGGCTTTCGAACTTTAACGTGTCTTTTTTTACTAAGCCGCTGAATAATTTCAACAGCAACAGTAGTTTTTCCAACCTCCGTATTACTGCCTGTAATAAAAACTCCATTCATAGCGACATTTTAGACGAAGTTATTAACTCCCAAGTCGTCATAAAAGTATAATGGCGACAATGCAAAATAATCTTCAAACAAGTTTTTGTGGGATGTCATTAAACTCACCAATCATTTTGCTTTCGGGGTGTGTTGGGTTTGGTGAAGAGTACACACGAATTAAGGGTTTTTCTAACTCTGATGTTGGTGCAGTTTGCTTAAAAGGAACCACCCTTGAGCCACGCCTAGGAAACAAACTACACAGAATAGCTGAAACTCCAAACGGAATGCTTAATGCTATTGGACTTCAAAATCCAGGAACAAATTCTGTCATAAATGACATCATGCCAGGGTTAAATAAAAAAGAAACTAAATTTATTATTAATATTTCTGGCTCTACTGTTGAAGAGTATGGTGAAATTGCAAAACATTTCGATGATTCAGATATCGATGCCATTGAAATTAATATTTCATGTCCAAACGTAAAAGAAGGTGGGGTTGCTTTTGGAAATGACCCAGAGATGTCTTTTAGGGTTGTTGAGATTTGCAGGAAAAACACTACTAAGCCTATTATTACAAAGCTGTCGCCCAATCAAACAGATATTGCCGCTAACGCATTAAGATGTATTGAAGCGGGGAGTGATGGGCTTGCAGTTATAAATACAGTAATGGGTATGGCTATTGATATTGAAAAGAAAAAACCAGTAATTGGAAACAATCAGGGGGGTTTGTCTGGCCCTGCTATAAAGCCGATTGCACTTCTAAAGGTTCACCAGGTTTACCAGGTTAGTAAGAGACATAATGTTCCTATCATTGGTCAGGGTGGAATTGTCTCGGCCAATGATGCGATTGAGTTTATTATTGCTGGTGCAGACACCATTGGTATTGGCACGGCGCTCTTTTATGACCCGCTTGTTTGCCAAGAAATAAACGCAGGGATTAGTAAATATCTAATAGATCACAACTTGCAAGACGTTAAGTCTTTAGTTGGCTCTCTTTCTTTAAATTAAACACTTAAAAAATTAATAATGCAAAACGAATATAACGCTGCTGCAATTGAAAAAGAAGCCCAAGAGTATTGGGATACGAATAACTCATTTGTTGTGGTTGAAGATACCAGTAAGGAAAAATATTTCTGCCTTTCAATGTTGCCGTATCCTTCTGGAAGGCTTCATATGGGTCACGTTAGAAACTATAGCATAGGTGATGTAATTTCAAGATATCAAAAAATGCTTGGAAAAAATGTTATGCAGCCTATCGGATGGGATGCGTTTGGGCTTCCAGCTGAAAATGCTGCCATAAAGAACCAAGTTCCTCCTGCTGGGTGGACTTACGAAAACATTAAACACATGAAAGAACAGCTTGTAGAGTTGGGTTTTGGGTATGACTGGTCAAGAGAATTAGCTACCTGCCATCCAGAATACTATCGCTGGGAGCAGTGGTTTTTTGTAAAGCTCTTTGAAAAAGGACTGGTATATAAGAAAAAAGCAGTCGTAAACTGGGATCCCGTTGATCAAACTGTTCTAGCTAATGAGCAAGTAGTTGAAGGATGTGGCTGGAGATCTGGAGCACCTGTTGAAAAGAAAGAAATATCCCAATGGTATATGAAGATAACTGATTATGCAGAGGAGCTTCTTGCGGACATACAAAAACTTGACGGCTGGCCAGATGCTGTAAAAATGATGCAAACAAATTGGATTGGCAAGTCTGTTGGCCTTGACATTAAATTTAAACTCAATGAGTCTGAAGCACTAACTGTATATACAACAAGGCCAGATACTCTGTTAGGTGTTACCTACCTTGCAATTGCTGCAGAACACCCTCTTGCAATTCAGGCTGGAAAGGATAACACTACAATTCAAGTGTTTCTTGAGGAGTGTAAAAAAATGGAGACCGCTGAAGCGGCTCTTGAAACAATGGAGAAAAAAGGAGTTAATTCAGGGCTTACTTGCATTCACCCAATAACTGGAGAACCAACCCCAATTTGGATAGCAAATTTTGTTCTTATGGGGTATGGAACGGGTGCAGTAATGAGCGTTCCAGCACATGACCAAAGAGATTATGAGTTTGCAAAAAAATACAATATATCGATTGTTGATGTTATTGCAGATCAGAGCGGTGCTGTAGATACCAGTAAAGCAGCGTTCACGGATAAAGGCATTCTTATAAATTCAGGTGAGTTCAATGGTTTAAACTTTGATCAAGCATTTACTTCGATTAGTGAAAGACTTTCGGCTTTAAAAATGGGGGAGTTAAAAACTAACTATCGCCTTAGAGATTGGGGTGTTTCAAGGCAACGTTACTGGGGCTGCCCAATACCAATAATTAACTGCCCCTCTTGTGGGGCTGTTGCTGAAAACCTTGCAAATCTGCCTGTAAGACTGCCTGAGAATGTCGAGCTTGATGGTGTTGGCTCTCCATTAAAAAGAATGCCTGATTTTTATAGCGTATTGTGCCCTAAGTGCGGATCAGAAGCAGAAAGAGAGACAGACACTTTTGATACATTTTTTGAGTCTTCTTGGTATTTTGCAAGATACACTTGTGTCGATCAAAACAGTGCTATTTTAGATGAGCGTGCTAACTATTGGCTGCCTGTGGATCAATACATAGGAGGAATTGAACATGCAATTTTGCACCTTCTATACTCCCGGTTTTTTACAAAACTATTGCGTGATGAAGGAATAATTGAAGCTAGCGAACCCTTTACAAATCTTCTTACACAAGGAATGGTTTTGAAAGATGGCGCTAAAATGAGCAAGTCAAAAGGAAATACTGTTGACCCTCAAGAAATGATTGCTAAATATGGGGCAGATACTGCAAGGCTTTTTATACTGTTTGCGGCCCCGCCAACTCAAGACCTAGAGTGGTCGGACTCTGGAATTGAGGGAGCCTATAGATTTGTAAATAAATTTTATCGTCTTGTAACTAATTTTATAGACTCCAATCAAAACAAACAAACCTCTAAATCAAACTTTAAAGATCTAAATGATGCGCAAAAAGAGGTTAGAAAAAGAACCCATTTAGCTCTCAAAAAAGTGGGTGATGATTTAGGTAGAAGGCATTCATTTAATACCGCTATTGCAACCATGATGGAGCTAAACAACACCTTGTCTAAGTTTACAGATGCGTCTGAAAAAGGTGTCGCTGTTCGGCAAGAGTCAATTGAAATCATGGTAAAGTGCCTTAGCCCAGTCATTCCTCATCTATGCCACCATCTTTGGTTTTTACTTGAAGGAAAAGAGGCTGTTGTAGATGCCAAGTGGCCAAATGTTGATGAATCTGCACTTGTTCAAGACAACGTACAAATTATTGCTCAGGTTAATGGAAAATTAAGGGCAAAAATTATGGCCCCACTAGGCTCAGACAATCAAAAAATACAAGAGCTAGCTTTTGCTGATGAGGCTATTAGTAAACATATAGATGGCAAAGAAATAATTAAAATTATCGTTGTACCAAACAGGCTTATAAATGTGGTTATTAAATAAAATTTGTTGTTAGTGCAGTTAACGGTCTAACATCTTTTCTATTTGCTCTCTTAATATAAGCTCCATTACAAACCCCATTTTACCTCCAGGGACAACCAGGGTGTTTGGTCGAGACATAAAAGACCCCGCTACCATGTCTTGTAAATAAACAAAATCACAGTATTTGTGGTCTTGAAATCTAACAACCACAAAGCTTTCATCCTGAGTAGGTATGTCTCTTGCAATAAAAGGGTTTGAGGTATCTACTGTTGGGACTCGCTGAAAGTTAATGTGGGTTCTTGAAAATTGAGGAGTAAGGTAGTTTATATAGTCCCACATTCTTCTGTGAATTGTGTCTACCGTTGCCTCGGCAGAATAGCCTCTTTGCTCCTTGTCCCTATGAATTTTTTGAATCCACTCTAAGTTTACAACAGGAACAACACCTATCAATAAGTCTACAAATTTCGCGGTGTCAATAGCTCCATCCTTAACTCCACCATGAAGCCCTTCATAAAAAAGTAGGTCGCTGCCTTTGCCTACATCCTCCCAGTCTGTAAACTCTCCAGCTTTTTTTCCAAAAGGAACACCTTCTTCATCTGAATGAATATAGTAGCGGCGATTACAATGGCCCTTTTCGCCATAATCTTTAAAGGTGCCCTCAATCAAATCAAAATGATTTGCCTCTGGACCAAAATGGCTAAAATATTTATTTCCTTTTTTATCCTCAAGCTCCATAGCAACTTTCATTTGCTTGCGGTCAAACTTATGAAAGCTGTCGCCTTCAATAATTACTGGCTTTGCTCCAACTCTGGAAAAAATATGATTAAATGCATTTTTGACGGTCGATGTGCCGGCGCCGGAAGACCCAGTTATAGCAATTACCGGATGTTTTATTGACATAGCCCCACTTCATTATAATAAAAGTCTATTTATTATCTTACAAACAAGGTCAAGGTATTAATAAATAAATTCATAACCGCTTGAATTTAAATCACGGGGTGACGTTTTTACTTAATTAAAAATCTAAGTTATCAACTTTTAGGGCGTTTTGTTCAATGAAGTTCCTTCTTGGCTCTACTTCATCTCCCATTAATGTTGTGAAAACATCATTAGAGGCTATAGCGTCTTCAATTTTCACTCTAAGCATTATTCTGGTTTCTGGGTTCATTGTAGTATCCCAAAGCTGATCAGGATTCATCTCGCCCAACCCCTTATATCTTTGAAACCCTTGTCCTTTTCTTGCTTCTACCAATAAAAAATTTAAAGCAGTAGAAAAATTAGGTGTTTTAATTTCTTTTGCACCCTTTTGAATATAGGTTTCATCATCAAACATACTTTCAACTTGATCAGAATAGGCTTCTATTTTTTTATATTCCGCAGAATTAAAAAAGGCTTCTTCAAGACAAATATTTGCTACCTCTACTCCATAAGTTTTCAAAGAGTACAGAACGCTGTTATTCTTAAACTCTAAAATATTCTGCTCAGACATCGAACTACTGTCATTCATTTTTTCTTGTAGCTTAAGACACCATTCTTTTGACTTTTTTTCATCAGTTAAGTCTAGTTTAGGCATTCCTAGCATTGACATCAATAAGGGCTCGTTATATTTTTTACCAAGCTTTTCAATAGTGCCAATTGTGTTGTAGTAGCTAGAAACAAGGTTCTCAAGAGCTACTCCTTGAATTGCCGGAGCGTCTTTACTAACAAAAAGGCTCGCGTCATGGATAGCCTCCTGCTGGAGATACTCATTAAGCTCAATATCATCCTTAAGATAACGCTCTTGCTTACCTTTTTTAATTTTATAAAGCGGTGGTTGGGCGATAAACAAATAACCGTTCTCAATCAGCTCTGGGTAGTGGCGATAGAAGAACGTCAATAGCAACGTTCTAATGTGTGCTCCATCAACATCAGCGTCTGTCATAATAACTATCTTATGATATCTTAGCTTTGTAATATCGTACTCTTCTTTGCCAATACCACAACCAAGTGCGGTAATAAGTGTTCCAACTTCCTGGGAAGATAGAATTTTTTCAAATCTCGCTTTTTCTACATTTAAAATTTTACCTTTTAGGGGGAGAATTGCTTGTGTTCTTCTGTCTCTACCTTGTTTGGCAGAGCCTCCAGCAGAGTCTCCTTCCACTAAAAAAATTTCTGATTCAGCAGGGTCTTTGGTTTGACAATCACTTAACTTCCCCGGTAGACCGGCTATATCTAAAGCGCCCTTGCGGCGGGTCATTTCACGTGCTTTTCTAGCGGCATCACGGGCCCTAGAGGCATCAAAAATTTTCCCAATAATAATTTTAGCTTCTGCGGGGTTTTCAAGAAGATATTCACTTAGCTTCTCACTTACAGAGGACTCAACTGGCGCTCTAACTTCAGATGAAACCAACTTGTCTTTTGTTTGTGAGGAAAACTTGGGGTCTGGAACCTTGATTGACAATATAGCGGTCAAACCTTCTCGAGTATCTTCACCAGTAATGGCGGCCTTTTCTTTTTTTGCTAAGCCTGAAGCATCTATAAAGTTATTAAGGGTTCGCGTTAATGCGGCCCTTAAGCCAGCAAGATGGGCCCCACCATCTCTTTGTGGAATGTTGTTAGTGAAGCAATATACACTTTCGTTATATGAGTCACTCCACTGAAGTGCCACGTCAACGGAAATATCGTCTTTCTCTGTAGAAATTGAAATAATGTCATTATGGATTGGGTTTTTAGACTTGTTTAAGTGTTCTACAAAAGCCCTAATACCCCCCTCATAAACAAAAACATCTTTTTGATCAGTGCGCTCATCATTAATTTCAATATGCACGCCTGAATTTAGAAAAGACAATTCACGCAATCTGTTTGACAAGGTTTCAAACTTAAAAACTGTTTCAGCGAAAATTTCAACACTTGGTTTGAAGTGAATTGTTGTGCCTGTTTTGTCTGATTTTCCTGTGGTTTTAATCGATGATGTTGGAACACCAAGCACGTAATCCTGTTCGTAGCTTTCACCAGATCTATAAATAGTTAGTTTTAGTGTTTCAGATAGGGCGTTAACCACAGAAACACCTACCCCATGAAGGCCGCCAGAAACCTTATAGGAGTTATCATCAAACTTACCACCGGCATGCAGTACAGTCATAATAACTTCAGCTGCAGATATTCCTTCCTCTGGGTGAATATCAACTGGAATTCCACGACCGTCATCTGTTACTGAAATAGAGTTGTCATCATGTATTACAACTTCTATTTTTGAGCAGTGGCCAGCAAGGGCTTCGTCGATTGAATTATCAACAACTTCAAACACCATATGATGTAAACCAGTACCATCATCTGTGTCACCAATATACATTCCAGGGCGCTTTCTAACCGCGTCTAAACCCTTTAAAACTTTAATATTGGAGGCTTGGTATTCTTCAGTCATAAATGCCCTTTAAAAAATGAATTTATTATACCACGGGTATCGACTTTATCGATAAATCATACAACATTTATAACCTTGTTGTAATAGTAAATTTATGTCTTATGCGCTAACAATAATTCCTTTTTTAATGTGGTAGATGTTCGTTTTTTTTAGATCTAAAGGAAGTTCTTTATTTCCAATATCAGTTATAAATATTTGAATATTTAGGTTTGTTAAAAAATCAAGTATTGAGTTAATTTTTTTTTGATCTAACTCAGAAGAAATGTCATCAATTAGAACAACTGGATCAGACTTTTCATTTGCTAAAACAAGCACTTGAAGCATCCAAAAAACAATAGATAGTTTTTTTTGTTCACCCCTTGAAAGAAAGCCTTCGTTTTTATTGTTTAAGTAAAAATCAACAGTTGCCCTATGGGGCCCATATCCCAGATGTTTTGTTCTTATAAAAGAATCTTTGTTATTTTGAAGGTACGTAATAATTTCTTTTTGGTTCAGGCCATCTACATCTTTTGTCCACCCTGTTTGTAATTTAAACTTAAGGTTTTTTGTTGACTCAATAAAGCTCTCTAATTTTTGTAAAGAGCTTTCTTCAAGTATTTTGATAAGTTTTTGTATATAGTTGATTCTTGCTTGAGATATTTCAACAGACAAAAAAGAAAGTTGTGAAAGCCACTCGTCAAGCTGGTTTTGATTTTTGCTCGCCAGAATTGCATTTATATTTTTTAGGGTTTTATTGTAAGACTTATATGTTTTTAATATTTCTTTGTGGTCATGAAAAACCCCCCAATCTAAATAGGATCTTTTTAATTTTGGCGTTCCCCCAACAACAAAACCTCTGTCTGGGGAAATAATTTGGGTTGGTAGGCGTTGACTTAAAAGACTGTTGCTTGAAATTTTTTCATCACCAACTAAAATGATGGTTTTATGTTTGGATTTTTTTAGGGTTATTTTTTCACCATCAATTATTGCGTTTATTTGGACAAGCTCTTCATTAAATGGGATGACATCTTTAATATTTTTTGTTTTAAAAGATCGGTTGTGTCCTAGATAGTATAAAGACTCTATAAAGTTTGTTTTTCCCTGCCCGTTAGAACCAAGAACTAAATTAATGTTTTTGTTGGGCTCTAAATATTGATCGTTTAAATTTCTAAATCTTGCGACATGGAGTTTCTCAATTATTGCCATTTAATATTTGTGACTATATTCTCATTGGCATAACTATGTATTGATAACTTTCATCACCCATAGCGCTTAGAAGACAAGATTTGTTTTCACCTCCAGGTATTACCATGTTAATCTCTTTGGAAGTTAGTTTTTCTAATACAGAAATTAGGTAGTGAATATTAAAGGCAATTTCAAGCTCTTTTTCTTGTTTCGTAACCTCTATTTGAGTTTCTGCTCTTCCTCTTTCTGAGTGTGAAAAAATACTTAATTTATCATCTCTAAAAACTAGTTTTACTCCCTTTGTTCTTTCATCAACAAAAATTGAAGCTTGCTGAAGGCTCGAGAGAAAATCAGCCCGATTTATGACTATTGTATTGCTAAAGTCTGTCGGCATAACTTGCTTGTAATTTGGAAAATTTCCATCAATCAAACGACTAATAATTTTTGTATTTGTGTCTATTAGGGAAAAATAATTATCTGATAAATGAATTTCCGCCATATCTTGAGCGCTTTTATTTAAAAGTTTGGTAAGCTCTAGAACGGCTTTTCTTGGAAGAATTACTGTTTTTCTCTCTTCTAAGTTGTTGTTTTGTTTAACTTCACCAATTGAGAGTCTATGTCCATCTGTTGCAACAACTGTTAAAGAGTCCTTATTTAATTCAAAAAATAGTCCGTTTAAGTAGGCCCGAATATCTTGATTTCCCATAGAAAAACTTGTATTTTCAATTAGTTCTTTTAGTGCCTCTTGTTTAATTTTTATTACACTTGTATTTTGTGTTTTGGGGAGGGCTGGAAAATCTAAATGATTAAAAGTATTAAGTTCAAATGTATTTTTATTTGCATTTAGATATACTTTGTTTTCTTCAATTTTAAATTTAATCTTAGTTTTTTCTGGAAGTTTTCTTACTATGTCTATTAGGTCTTTTGCATATATAGTGAACGTTACCTCTGTTTCACTTTTTATTTCACTAGAGGCGCTTATTTCAAGCTCCATATCGGTTGTTGTAAGTGTTAGGGTTTTATTTTTTAATTGAATCAAAACATGTGAGAGTATAGGGAGAGTTTGTTTTTTTTCGACAACTCCAATTACTGTTTGTAATGGTTCAATTAATTCTTCAACGCTTAGTTCGGTGTTCATAGGCTGCCTATCTTTATAAATTAATTATTATTATTATTAGTGTGCATACTTTCTGTTAATTTCTATCTTTTTCTTATTAAAATCAAAGGCATAAGGGGTGTATATCTTGTTAGTATCTACAGTCTTATTTTTACACTATTGTTAGTTATTGTTCTAATTATAAGATGTTTTGAATCTTATCAACAGTCCAACTTTTAATTTTTTGTTTATATGTTAGTAATTTTAATTGTAATATTTTCAATATCGTTTTTGATCTCTTCGTTTATGTTTATAAGTCCTTTAAGTTTTTCACAAGAATATAAAACCGTAGAGTGGTCCCTATTTCCAAAATTTTGACCTATTTTTGCTAATGACAATGACGTTAGTTCGTGACATAAGTAGATTGCCATTTGTCTTGCCTTAACTAGATGTTGTTTACGTGAGTTTGAAATTAAATCAGAAACCGTTATTCCATAATATTTACTAACTGTTTTTTGCACTTCATTTACTTCAATAATAAGTTTTTTTGGCTTAATAAGATCACCAAGCGCACCCTCTACAACATCCTTAGTTATATATGAGTGGTCTATTTGAGAAAAATCTACGAAAGCTTTAAGCTTTAGAAGCGCCCCTTCGAGATCTCTAACATTTGACACAACATGACTCGCAATAAAAAGTGCGATATCTTCACTAAGGTTTAGTGATATTTGGGGGTTTTGAGACTTCTTTAACAGGATAGCCGCCCTCATTTCGAGCTCTGGTGGAGAAAGCTGTAAATTTAACCCTTGAGAAAAACGAGTTTTAAGCCTATTTTCGAGATCTTTAATATTTTTAGGGGGTTGGTCACATGTAAAAATGATTTGTTTTTTTGTACTGAATAAAAAATTAAAAATATGAAAAAATTCTTCTTGTGATTTGTCTTTGCCAGCAATTAAGTGAATATCATCAACCAACAATAAGTCGGCAGATTGATAAAAAAGCTTAACATTTTCGATTGTATTGTGCCGAAGGCTGGTTGTAATGTTTCTTACAAAATCCATTAACGGTACATATATAATTTTAGTATTTGGATTTTTTTCTAGTGCTAAGTGCCCTGCGGCTTGCATTAAATGAGTTTTTCCAAGACCAGACTCACCATAAATAATAAAAGGGTTGTATGGGGATGCCCCAATTTTCTCTGCAATTTGTCTGCTCGCAAGAGCGGCTACTTGATTGGCGCTTCCTAAAACTAGGCTGTCAAAAGTATATTCTGGGAACAGCGGAGTTGTGTGATGTTTTGTTTGGCTCTCACTTTTTTTACTCGAATCAACAACCCCAAATCTAACTTTTAGTTTGCGATCAAATTCTGACACTGCTAGGACAATTGCAGCCTCAAGATTTTTATGGTTGTTTATATATTTGAGGGCAGATGCACTAGGAGCATAGAGGTAAAGAGTCTCGTTTCTTTCAGCTGCTTTTAGGGGTTTAACCCATACACTGAACTCGCCTAATGGCAGTGTATTTTTTAGGGATTCTAGGCATTGGACCCAAGTTTGAGACATAAGAAAGAAAGGCTAAATAGGAAAACAATGTACCAATGATACCTGTAATAAGCCCAAAGATGATCAAAGCCTTTGTTAGAATAAGCTGATATTCAGCCCTTTAGATTTGTTGTTCTCTATTAATTCCATATCTATATAATTTAGATAATTAAACATAATAAATTTGATCTTCAAACACTTAAATATTGGAAAAAATGACACATGAAAAATAACCCTTATAGTAGACTTTTTGAGCCTGTTAGGATTGGCCCTGTTGTTACAAAAAATCGCTTTTATCAAGTTCCTCATTGTTGTGGTATGGGACACCAAAGACCACAAGCTCACGCAGCAATGAGGGCTCTAAAAGCAAAAGGCGGGTGGGGGGTTGTTAGCACAGAGGAAACAGAAATCCATCCAAGCTCAGACCTTTCCCCGTACGTAGAGCAAAGAATCTGGGACAAAAGAGATGTTCCAGCATTACGCCTAATGACAGAAGCTGTTCATCAGCATGGCGCTCTTGCAGCGATAGAGTTAGCTCATAACGGAAATCATGCTGCCAACTTATATTCAAGGCTTCCTGCTATCTCACCTGTAAGCCAGTCAATAGACCTTATTTACCCCAAGCAAACTTCGCGAATGAGTAAAAAAGACATTGTTGAGTTTAGGGCCTGGCATCGAAAGGCGGCGATAAATGCCAAAGCCGCTGGGTTTGATATTATTTATGTCTATGCTGGTCATGGGATGACACTTACTCAAGAATTTCTCCTTCCAGAAATTAACAACCGGACTGATGAGTATGGTGGCAGCATTGAAAATCGCGTTCGTTTGACACGAGAGTTGTTGGAAGAGACTAAAGATGCTGTTGGAGACACATGTGCGGTTGCTTTTAGGTTTGCTGTTGATGAGCTTAAGGGTAAAGATGGAATGCAGTTCTTCGAAGAAGGTAGGGCGGTAGTTGAAATGCTGGCAGAGATTCCTGATCTATGGGACGTTAATGTTTCTGATTGGGCCAACGACTCTCAAACTTCTCGTTTTGAGCCAAATGAGGGATACCAAATCCCATATGTTGAGTTTGTAAAAAGCATAACAACAAAACCAGTAGTTGGTGTTGGAAGGCTTACTTCTCCAGACTTAATGGTTAGCCTTATTGAGCGCGGAGCTTTAGACCTTATTGGCGCAGCGAGACCTTCAATAGCAGACCCTTATCTTCCCAACAAAATTAAAGCTGGAAACACTGACCAAATAAAAGAATGTATTGGCTGTAATATTTGTGTTTCAAGTGACAATTTTGCAGTTCCAATTCGATGTACTCAAAACCCTACTATGGGAGAAGAGTGGAGAAGGGGCTGGGACCCGGAATCAATTAAACCTAAAAAGACAGACCAAAAAGTGCTTGTTGTTGGATCTGGCCCATCGGGTTTAGAGTGCACTTTGCAACTGGCAAGGCGTGGCTATCATGTTACTTTGGCTGAGGCAGGCTCTAAGCTAGGAGGCAGAGTGATTTTTGAAGCTGGCCTCAAAGGGCTTTCTGCCTGGAAACGAGTTGCTGACAACAGGCTTTATGAGATACAACAAAAAAATAATATAGAAATCTACAAAGAAAGTGAATTAACTTTTTCACATATAAATGAACTTGGAATAAATAATATATTCTTAGCTACTGGCTCTAGTTGGCGAAAAGACGGCGTTGGAAGAAGTAGAAGAAAACCAATTCAAGGCATGGAGTCGCTTAAGGTGCTTACCCCAGAAGAAGCGATAAAAGACAGTAAAAAATTAAAAGGTCCTGTTGTTGTTTATGATGATGAGCAGGGATACTTGGGAGGAGTTGTTGCAGACCATTTAAGCGCTGATCATCAGGTAATTTTTATCACCCCTGCAAGCATAGTGTCTCCGTGGACAGAGTCAACCTTAGAGCAAAAGAGGGTTCAAAAATCACTGCTTCTTAATGGTGTTAATATTATTTGCAATAAGTCTATAGAAAAGGCTGAAGGTCAAAGTCTTAATCTCCAATGTGTGTTTACTGGAAAGATATCACATGTTAAGTGTTCAGCAATAGTGATGGTTACAGAGCGCATTCCAAATACAACTCTTTACGATCAGTTGATCGAGCAAAACAATAGAATTGAAGGCAGCAAAAGAAAACACATCCAGTTAATAGGGGATGCTGAGTCGCCTGGCTTGATAGCAGACGCAGTTTTTTTAGGCCATCTTGCTGCGCAAAATTTTGAGGAGCCAGAGCAAGAAATACAAAAAGCTATGTTTATGCGCGAAATGCCAAGCCTTAAGTAAAGACAACACAGGGGAGGGTTAAAGCCTATTTCGCAATTGATTTTGTGCTTGTTTTAGAGTAACATTGCCCTCTTTTTGTATGGGCTTAAAAGTATGCGTAAAACGATTATTGCTGGCAACTGGAAAATGAACGCTAATAAAGGCTCTGTTAAGAGTTTAATTGGCGGAATATTGTCTGGGATGGACGGCGTTAATTCAGAGGTTTTGGTTTGCGTTCCTTTTCCATACTTGTCCCAGGTCGAGTCTTTAATAGAAGGTAGTAATTTAAAACTTGGCGCTCAAAACCTCAATATAAACTCATCAGGCGCATTCACTGGTGAAGTCAGTGCGGACATGATAAAAGACTTTGGCGCTAAACACGTTATCGTTGGACATTCTGAAAGACGAAGCCTATACGGCGAAACAAGCTCGGTTGTAGCAGAAAAAACTAAAGCCGCAATAGACTCTGGACTGACCCCACTTTTATGTGTTGGAGAGTCTTTAGAGCATAGAGAGGCTGGAAAAACTGAGGCGGTTGTTGAGGAGCAAATGAATGCTGTTATTGAGCTTCTTGGAATTGACTCTTTTCATAATATTATTGTCGCTTATGAGCCAGTATGGGCTATAGGAACAGGCATGACAGCAACACCAGAACAAGCACAAGCGGTTCATTTATTTATACGAAACCTTTTAGGCAAGAGTAGTGAAAACGTTGCTCAAAAAACACCTATACTATATGGTGGAAGCATGAATGCAGGCAATGCGGTTGAGTTAATTTCTTGTCCAGATATTGATGGTGGGCTAATTGGCGGAGCTGCACTTAAAGCAGAAGATTTTTTACAAATATGTAAGGCAGGTTAAATATGACATTTCAAATAATTTTAGTAATTCATGTATTGTTGGCTCTAGGCCTAGTCGGGTTAATATTAATACAGCATGGTAAGGGCGCAGATGCTGGCGCAGCATTTGGTTCTGGCGCAGCAGGATCAGTTTTTGGGGCTAGAGGCGCGCATTCATTTTTATATAAATTAACTGCAGTCTTGGCTATTGGTTTTTTTGTAACCAGCATAAGCCTTGCATATTTTGCTTCAAATGAAAGATCTGCAACAGACACAGACCAAAGCATTATGTCACAGCCAACTATGAGCGATGATGCGTTTGAAACAGACACAAGCGAAATACCCAGCAATTAATTAAGGCCGTCGTGGTGAAATTGGTAGACACGCAGCCTTGAGGGGGCTGTAGCGCAAGCTGTGACGGTTCGACTCCGTCCGACGGCACCAAGGTTTTTAGTTTGCTCTCCTTAAATTTTCTTCGGAAACAATAAAAAACCTTAACCTGTGCTCTTTAGATTAGCCTTAAGTTGAGGGATAACAACAGGGATTACTTGAGCTAATATTATTTCTTGCTTGCATAACATGTTATGTACAATCATCACTCTTGCTTAATTTCGACTTAATGAAGTTTACAAATATAAAAGTGCTTAAAGGAATAGGCTTAATGCTCCTAGGGATGTCACTTGTTCCTTTTTTGGATATTTTTGCCAAGCTTTTAAGTGAAGACTACCCAGTAACACAGGTTACATGGACGCGCTTTTTTTTCCATGCTATTTGGTTGTTGCCAATGATGGCCTGGCAAAAAGTTAAGTTGTTTTCAGTTCCTGAAAAACCTAGCCTGCAGTTTTTAAGAGGCCTGATGCTTACGCTAGCTACACTATTCTTTTTTGCAGCCATTGTAACCAACGACATTCCTGAAGCGCTTACGCTGTTATTCATCTCACCACTTGTTGTTGCAATCCTTTCGCCTTTTGTTTTAGGAGAGCGTTTTGATATATTTATTGGGGTGGGTGTTTTAATAGGGTTTATAGGAGTTATCGTGGTTCTTCAGCCAGATAGTGAGCAGTTTGATCCGTCTCTATTGTTTGCCTTAATTGCTGGGTTTTGCTATGCTCTTTATATTATCATAACCAAAAAACTTTCTTTTCGTGCGCCACCAGTTTTGACTTTATTTTATTCTGCAGTCGTGGGCTTGCTAATAATGGCACCACTAGCAGCAGTTCAATGGGTAACACCTGATTTAAAGGCTGTATTAATGGGCGCAGCAATGGGATTTTTTGCTGCAACCTCGCACTTTATGATTATTAAAGCTTTTGAATTTGCTAGTGCATCAGAACTAAGCCCTTTTAATTATTTTGAAATCGTAGTTGCCATTATTTTGAGTTATTTGATTTTCGGGTTTGTGCCTAATATTCAAGCAGTACTCGGATTAATTATCATCATTCTTAGTGGCCTTTATGTTTCTTGGCGAGCAATGAAAAATAATCAAAATCAAGAAAACAAACAAGAGGCTTTAATAGAGCCTTTATAAGGCCACTATACCAACTCCGAAGCCATATTTTTGGAATTTCAGACATACTGTTTAATGCCTAACATATAATATGCGGGCTTTAAATCTCTTTTGTAGTCACTATATACCCCACATTGGAATTAACCTTAAAATATTATGAATTGGCGAACAAAAACTGAATTAAAAATAGAGCTTTTTTCTGATTGGCTTTTTGAAAATGCAAAGAAAACTATATTAATTATTTTTCTTCTTGTGGTGGCTCTTGGCTCACAATTACCATCTTTAAAGATTGATACAACTACCGAAGGGTTTTTACACAAGACTGACCCGATGCGAGTTGAGTACGACATATTTAGAGATCAGTTTGGTAGAGACGAAAAACTAATGATTGCCGTTAAAACTGGAAACATTTTTGATTTAAACTTCTTAAAGAAGCTTGACAGTTTCCATGATGCTTTAGAGAGCGAACTTCCAAATATTAAAGGCGTTGACTCTCTAATAAACGCTAGGAATACCTATGGAATTGAGGGCGAGCTAATTGTTGAGCCTTTAATCGACAGCCCTCCAGAAACCGAAGAAGCTTTATTCAAGCTTAAGGAAATAGTCACCAGTAACAGTCTTTATGAAAACTCACTTTATAGTGAAGACTTTACGATGACTACCGTTACTATAGACACAGAAACATACTCGAATAAAGGACTGTCGAATGAGTCAGATAGTTTAGAGTTTGACGATGGTCTAGAGTTTGACGATGGTCTAGAGTTTGACGATGGTCTAGAGTTTGACGATGATAGCTTAGGTGGACAAAGGGTGTATTTAACCGATGCTGAGAACGATGAAATAATTGCAAAAACTCAGCTTATCATGCAGCGTTTTGATGGAGAAGATTTTAAAATATACTTATCAGGCTCGGCGGCAATTGCGGGAATTTTTAAACAAGCCTTAATGAACGATTCAGTTGTTTTTATTAGCTTGATGATGGTAGTTATCATGGTTGTCTTGTTTGCTCTATTTAGGCGAATTTCAGGGGTGATATTGCCATTGGCTTGTGTATCTCTTACGCTTATAACCACCGTCTCGTTAATGTCCGTCTTTTCTGCCCCCTTCACAATGGCCACTCAAATTATGCCAACCTTTTTGTTGGCAGTTGTAACTAGCGCATCTATCCATTTACTGGCTGTTTTTTATAAGGACTTTGCTACAACAAACGACAAAAAAGCCTCTCTTAGATATGCAATGGGCCACTCGGGCCTGGCAATTATAATGACGTCTATTACTACTGCCGTTGGCTTGTGGTCTTTCTCTTTTTCTGGAGTTGCGCCCGTAGCAGATCTTGGTATTTTTGCAAGTAGTGGCGTAATGATTGGCCTAGTATTTACTCTTGTCTTTTTGCCTGCTTTAATATCAATAACTAAGGTTAGTACAGTTAACATGAGTACTGATAATAACGGCCAAACTCTAATGGACAGAGCCCTTGTTGGCATAAGTGTGTTTGCAACTGGACGCCCTAAGCTGATAGTTTCAGTAAGCACTGTGTTAATAATTTGTGCGGCTATAGTTGCAGCTCAGCTAAGGTTCTCACATTTTCCGCTCCAATGGCTTCCTGAGGACAACTTTGCGCGCATTGCAACTGAGGCAGTCGATGAAAATCTGAAGGGCTCCCTTACGCTTGAAGTTATTATTGATACTGGAGAAACAAATGGCCTTTATAACCCAGAGCTTTTAAGAGTAATTGATGACGTTTCTCAAAATATAAATTCCATCTCAACCGGAAACATGTTTGTTGGTAAAGTCATTAGCTATATTGACGTTATTAAGGAAACAAATAGAGCGCTTAATGAAAATCGTGAAGAGTATTATGCTATTCCTGATGATCCTGACTTGATTGCTCAGGAATTCTTGCTTTTTGAAAGCAGTGGTAATGATGACCTTTCGAGCCTTGTAGATGCAAATTACTCTAAAGCTCGACTAACATTAAAAACCCCTTTTATTGACTCACTCGAGGCCAATATTTTTATAGACAGTGCACAGGTATACCTAGACCAAAAATTTGGCCCTCTTGCTAAAGTTACTTTCACAGGCATTGGAACTTTGATGACCGTAACTTTTGAAGAGGCAATTTATAGTAGTGCGTTTAGTTATGTCCTAGCATTTTCACTGATTACTGTACTTATGGTTCTATTAATAGGCAACTTAAAAATCGGCCTTATTAGTATGATTCCAAATATTTTGCCTATAATTTTTCTTTCAACAATTATGGTTGTTTTTAAAATGCCTCTTGATATGTTCACTTTATTAATTGGTGCAATAGCGCTTGGACTTGCTGTTGACGATACCGTTCACTTTATGCATAACTTTAGAAGGTATGAGCTTAAGTATAATGATGTTGATAAGGCGGTAAGGCTTACATTGCTTGGAACTGGAAGAGCCATTACATTGACATCAATAGTTCTTGCTCTTGGTTTCCTTGTGCTGACCTTTTCTCAAATGAATAACATGTTTGACTTTGGTGTTTTGACAGCTAGTGCAATTTTAGTTGCTGTTTTGGCAGACTTTTTCTTGATGCCTGCCATAATGAAGTTAATTATTAAAGATAAGACAAGTATGTAAATATTGTAATTTTAATTATAAAAAAAGGCGCCTAAGGCGCCTTTTTTGAAGAGTTTTAACTTTAGCCTTGGGCCTGAGCCATAACCTCTTCAACAAAATTATCTTCTTTTTTCTCTATGCCTTCACCAACTTCATAACGAATAAAAGACTCAACTTCTGAATTTTTAGATTTCACTAAAGCACCAACAGTAGTGTCTGGGTCTTTAACAAAAGACTGGCCATAAAGAGTAACTTCATTGACAAATTTTTTCATTCTGCCAACGATCATTTTTTCAATAATATTATCAGGCTTGCCACTTTCTTTTGCTTGCTCAATAAAAATTGCCCTTTCTCTTTCAAGAAGCTCAGTTGAGAGCTGGTCTTCACTAACACATTCGGGCTTTGAGGCTGCAATATGCATAGCAACATCTTTTGCAAGCTCTGCGTCATTTGATGACAACACTGTAAGTACAGCAATTCTTTCACCATGCTTGTATGCGCCTAAAACTCCGCTTTCAGTGCTGACAATTTGAACCCTTCTAACTGAAACATTTTCACCAATTTTAGCAATTATTTCTTCTCTGGCCTGGTCAACAGTAACGCCTGAGTCTAGTTTTTGCTCTAAAAAGGCTTCAACAGATTCTGGTTTATTCTTTAATGCTAGGGCGCCTAAAGTGTCAACAAATTCAATAAAGGCCGACCCCTTAGTTACAAAGTCTGTCTCAGAGTTAACCTCAAGAATTGCAGCATGCATCTTGTCTTCACTGATAGTAACATTTACAAGCCCTTCAGAGGCCACACGTCCAGCTTTTTTTGCAGCTTTTGCTGCTCCAGATGCGCGCATTAAATCTATTGCCGCCTCCAAATCTGCATTGGTCTCAACTAATGCTTTTTTGCAGTCCATCATGCCTGCACCAGTTCTTTCTCTTAGTTCTTTAACTAAAGCGGCTGTAATTGCCATAACTCTCTCCTATATATACTCTGTATAGCTATTTATTCACTATCTGCTTTCTTAGCAGCAGGCTTCTTAGCAGCAGGCTTCTTTTCTTCAGCAGCAGCTTCAGTCTTAGCAGCAGGCTTCTTAGCAGCAGGCTTCTTAGCAGCAGGCTTCTTAGCAGCAGGCTTCTTAGCAGCAGGCTTCTTAGCAGCAGGCTTCTTTTCTTCAGCAGCAGCTTCAGTCTTAGCAGCAGGCTTCTTTTCTTCAGCAGCAGCTTCAGTCTTAGCAGCAGGCTTCTTTTCTTCAGCAGCAGCTTCAGTCTTAGCAGCAGGCGCAGATTTCTTAACTGCAGCTTTGGTTTCTACAATCGAAGCTTTAGCCTCTAGTATCGCATTAGCAATTTCTCTAGCATAATAACCAATTGCTCTGATTGAGTCATCATTTCCGGCTATAACATAATCAATTCCTTCAGGGCTGTGATTTGTGTCAACAACGCCAATAATTGGAAGTTGTAATGTATGGGCTTCACGAACTGCATTCTTTTCATGACCAATATCAACTACAAAAATAACATCAGGAATACTGCCTAAGTCTTTAATTCCACCAAGACTTCTTTCAAGTTTTTCTTGCTCTCTAGTCATAATGAGTGCTTCTTTTTTTGTAAACTGGGAAAAGTTTTCTTCTGCAAGAAATTCAAGATCCTTCAGGCGTTTAATAGAAGCTTTAATAGTTTTGTAATTTGTCATCATGCCACCTAGCCAGCGATGGTTGACATAAGGCATTCCACATCGAATTGCCTCTTCTTTAATAATATTGCTTGCCGCTCTCTTTGTACCAACAAAAAGGATTGACCCTCCAGCAGCAGCAGTTTTGCTTGCAAAGTTGAGCACATCATTGAATTGTGGTAGGGTTTTTTCTAGGTTAATTATGTGAACACCATTTCGTGTTCCGTAGATAAAAGGCTCCATTTTTGGATGCCAAAAACGAGACCTGTGACCAAAATGAACACCTGCCTCTAACATTTTTTTCATTGACGCTTTCGCCATATTCTTCTCCTGGGTTAAGACTTCCACATTGCCTATCAACCAACCCTATTAAAAAGGCACCCTGGTTAATATTGGGGCTCTGTGTGATACATTAAAATACTAACTTTATAAACATCTAGTTAGCCCTTCTTCCAGCTCATGTTGGCTGAAAGGCAACGATTATCCCATATTTTTTTGAATTAAGCAAAGCCTATTTCTCTAATTTCCTATATACATAGGCATCCACACTCCCCTTCATTAAAAAAACATACAACTCAAAAAAACACCCTTTATAATCGTGTCTTTTTTAAAAAATTGTGACCAGTTTGTTGGTTATGATATGTATGTAGCCTAAAAAAAGGGGGCTCTATAATACATATTTGATTTCATACTATGAAAATTGCTATTATTGGAAGCGGAATATCGGGCTTAACGGCTGCGTACCTTCTTCACAAAGAACATGATATTACTGTTTTTGAGGCCAATGATTATATTGGTGGTCATACGCATACCCATGAAATTGAGCTGGACAAAAAAAAGTGGCTTATTGATTCTGGGTTTATTGTTTACAATGAAAACACATACCCTAACTTTATAAAGCTTCTTCAAAAGCTTAAGGTTGATACTCAAAAAACATCCATGGGCTTTAGCGTTAAGGCCCCAGAAAAAAACCTTGAGTACTCTGGAGGCTCATTAAACTCTTTATTTGCTCAACGACTTAATATTTTTAGGCCTTCTTTTTTGTTGATGCTTAAAGACATTATAAGGTTTAATCGCCTGTCAGTCGCAGAGCTAAAAAACCTTCGAGAGTCAACAACAATCCATGATTTTTTGATCACCCATAAATTTAGCAGGAGCTTTATTGAGAATTATATAATTCCAATGGGCGCCGCCATATGGTCTACGGCAGCCGATAAAACAACAGAAATGCCGGCAGTTTTTTATATTAGATTTTTTAAAAACCATGGCTTACTGCAAATATTTAATCGTCCTCAATGGTTTGTAATTAAAGGCGGCTCAAAAGCTTATGTTCCAAAAATAATAGCAGGATTCAAGCATAAAATTTTGCTCTCAACCCCAGTCATAAGCGTGATAAGAAACAAAAAAAATATTGAGATTGTTTGTGAAAAAAATGAGGCCACTCATCAGTTTGATAAAGTTATATTTGCAACGCATAGTGATCAAGCATTAGCTTTGCTAGAGACTCCTAGCGTGGAAGAGGCTAAAATTCTAGGCGCCTTGCCTTATCAAAAAAATATAGCAATATTGCATACTGACGCCTCTATTTTGCCTAAAAAGAAATCCACATGGTCCAGTTGGAACTATCTTTTAAGTACGGATCAAACTAAACCGGTAACGCTAACCTATAACATGAATATTTTGCAATCATTAAAGTCAAAGTCTGATTTTTTAGTAACCTTGAATAGTAATGGGGAGATTAACCCAAGTAAAATAATTAAAACCTTGGTCTATCACCACCCTCTTTTCACGGTTGAGGGTGTAGAAGCGCAAAAAGAAAAGAGTCAAATTAGCGGCATAAACAATACTTTTTATTGCGGTGCATATTGGGGAAATGGTTTTCATGAGGACGGCGTTTCCAGCGCCCTAGATGTTTGTAAGTTTTTTGATAGGGCCTTATGACGCTCTCAAAAAATCACCATCTCTATTGGGGAACGATTAGTCATCAACGCCATACGCCTTTTAAACGGTTTTTTACATACCCAATTTTTATGGCCTATATTGACATTTCATCTTTGGCAACAACTATGAAGCCATCGTTTTTTTGGAACATCAATAAACCTGCACTCGTTTCATTTCAAAGGAAGGACTACCATGGAGATCCAGGCTTAGACTTAGATAACGCTGTCAGGAAAACACTCCATGAAAAAACAGGCAAAGATTTTAAAGGGCCAATTAGGCTTCTAACGCACTTAAGATACTTTGGGTACTGCTTTAACCCAGTAAGCTTTTATTACTGCTTTGATGAGTCAGATGAAAAAGTTGAAGCCATAATGGCTGAAGTAACAAACACGCCATGGAAGGAGAGACACGCCTACCTCATTGAAGAGCAGGCTGAAAAAAATAGTAGAACAGGCTTTACCGCGTCGCCAAAAAAGCAATTACACGTGAGCCCTTTTTGGGGAATGGACCATGACTATGAGTGGTTTTTTTCGCAACCTGAAGATGCTTTAAATGTAAACATGAAAAACTTTAAAGATGGCAAAAAAGTTTTTAATGTCACGCTTAATCTAAAGAGGCGTGCCTTTTCAAATTCAGGCCTTGTTAAGGCAATTTCCAGATTTCCATTTATTACTCTAATGGTGGTTTATAGAATCCATTGGCAGGCATTTATTCTCTATATAAAAAGAGCTCCATTTTTTACACATCCAGATAAATTATGACAAAAGAAACTCAAACTAAAGACAGGCTTTCAGTTGATGGCCTAGCAAAAAATATTCAAAAGATGCAAAGAAGCACGCGAATGACATCTTTTTTTAAAAAGATTTTATTTAAAAAATTGAAAGGCCTCAAAACAGGCGAACTGACCATAATTGATGGTGCTAAAACACACGTATTTGGCCTACCAAAGTCAGAACTTAATGCAACAGTAACGGTTTCCTCTCAAGAGTTTTATGTATTTTTAGGGAGTGGGGGGACCAATGGGGCGGCAGAAGCATTCACCGCAGGCTATTGGTCTGCCGACAACCTGGTAGACTTAATACGACTCATTATAAAAAATAAAAAAACCATGGAGGGCCTTGAGTCTGGGTTTGCAAGATTAACAAACCCAATTACTAAAATAATTCATAAGCTAAGACAAAACACTCTGAAAGGAAGCAAGAGTAATATTTTGGCGCACTACGATTTGAGCAACGATTTTTATAAGCTATGGCTTGACTCAACTATGACTTATTCAAGCGGTATTTTTCTAAACAAGAACTCAAGTATGCACGAGGCTTCAATAGAAAAACTGGATAGGATTTGCAGAAAACTAAAACTTGATAGCAATGACCATGTTCTTGAAATCGGAACTGGATGGGGAAGCTTTGCCGTTCATGCGGTCAAAAATTATGGTTGTAAAGTTACGACAACGACTATCTCAGACAGCCAATTTAATTATGTAGCCAATCTAATTAGTAAAGAAG
This sequence comes from uncultured Gammaproteobacteria bacterium, assembly GCA_913057955.1. Taxonomy (GTDB): domain Bacteria; phylum Pseudomonadota; class Gammaproteobacteria; order PS1; family Pseudothioglobaceae; genus Pseudothioglobus. The sequence continues at coordinate 68,391 of CAJXOB010000001.1, forward strand.
GTCTAGGTGACAAGATAACCTTGTTAAACAGAGACTATAGGGAGCTTGAGGGTGCTTTTGACAAGGTCGTTTCGATTGAAATGATTGAGGCAGTTGGGTCTGATTATGTCCCTGGTTTTTTTGAAAAAGCATCTTCATTATTAAAGCAAAATGGTTTAATGGCTCTTCAAGGAATAACATATAACGACCCAGACTTCGATGCTTACAAAAATTCAGTAGACTTTATTAGAAAATATATTTTCCCTGGCTCCTGCCTTATTTCAGTAGCCCAGGTAGAGCATGCTATCACAAAGAAAACAGACCTAGTTAAGATTGATTCTGAGGATATAACTCTTGACTATGCAAGGACGCTCGCAATCTGGCGCCAAGATTTTGAAAAAGTATTACCGCAAGTCAGAGAACTTGGTTTTTCAGATCCCTTCATAAGGATTTGGATCTTCTACCTAGTTTACTGCGAAGCAGGATTCCTTGAAAACTTAATCGGCGACTTTCAGTTTATTTTTGCCAAGCCCGACTCACAAAACACTAAAATTACGTATTAAGAGAATGATTAAATTATTAATAAAACTTGCAGAAAATGGCTTATTGCCAGACACGCTTATTAGGCTGGGAATTAAACGCTTGTGCGCTCAAAGGCTTCTAGAAGCAACTAGCATTGGTGAGCTTGAAATGGAAAAAAGACACTCGTCTTGGGTTGAGTTTTTAAATGAAAGCCCTATTGCTCTAGTTCCAGAAAAGGCCAATGAGCAGCACTATGAGGTGCCGCCAAAGTTTTTTGAGTTGGTTCTTGGAGAGAACCTAAAGTACAGCTCTGGTTACTGGCCACAAGGAGCGCTAACTCTAGAGCAATCTGAAAATGAAATGCTAAGGCTGACCTGTGAAAGAGCTGGCCTAGTAGACGGCCAAGAAATATTGGAACTTGGCTGTGGGTGGGGCTCTTTGACGCTTTTTATGGCTAAAAATTTTCCAAATAGCAAAATTACAGCAGTAAGCAACTCTAACGATCAGAGGCGCTTTATAGAAGCTAAAGGAAAGAAGCTGAATCTAAAAAATATCGAAGTTATTACAGAAGACATGAATGATTTTTCAATAAACAAGCAGTTTGATCGAGTTATTTCAATTGAAATGTTTGAGCATATGCGAAATTATAACGAGCTTCTTGGCAGGGTCAGTGGCTGGCTCAACCAAGGAGGAAAGCTGTTTGTTCATATCTTTTCGCATGAAAAAATTGCATACCCTTTTGAAGATGAAGATGAGGGCGACTGGATGGCTAGAGAGTTTTTTAGTGGTGGACAAATGCCTTCACACAGGCTTTTGATGAGTTTTCCAGATAAAATGAAGATAGAGCAAGATTGGAGAGTTGATGGAACGCATTATGAAAAAACATCGCTCGCATGGCTCCAAAAGATGGATGGCAATAAGTCCGAAGTATTGGAATTATTTTCAAATACATATGGTCAAAGCGAGGCCAATAAATGGTTTTATAGATGGCGCATATTTTTTATGTCGTGTGAAGTTCTCTTTGGCTTTAATAAGGGTTCTGAATGGGGCGTTTCTCACTATCTTTTTAAAAAACCATAAAGAAACAAAGTGATTAATGAGCGGGATACAATGAAAAATAATATTACACACATAGTTACAATTTTTGCCTGTATTTTAATTGCATCTCTTGTTGCGGCTGCAGCTTCAGATGCAGAGCTTTATCTTTATGGAGTTCCAGTTATTTTTCTATGCGCGGGCGCTAGTTTTGTTGTTCATTGGGCCATTGCTATTCCGGCCCTTATCACTAAAAATGAAAAGTATTTTGATCTAACAGGAATGATTGCAACGCTTCTAATTGTCATTATTGCAGTGTTCGCACTCTATAGCTCAAAACAGCCAACATCTATTCTTTCAATAACTGTAGCAGTTTTTGTGACTATTTGGACCTTGAGGCTTGGAACTTTTCTCTATATAAGGATTTTAAAAATTGGAGAGGATGTAAGGTTCAAAGAGATAAAGAACTCGTATCCAAAGTTTTTAATGACATGGACCCTTTCAGCTCTTTGGGTTTTTCTAACAACAGTTAATGCGATTACTGTAATCGTTGCGAACCCTGAAAAGCCTTTAGACCTATTTTTTATAATAGGCGCTGCTGTTTGGGTCTTCGGTTTTGGTTTTGAGGCTCTTTCAGATAAACAAAAAAAGAATTTTAGCTCTCTTTCAGAAAACAAAGATAAATTTATTTCACAGGGGCTATGGGCAGTTTCAAGGCATCCAAATTATTTTGGTGAGGTTGTTCTTTGGCTCGGTATTGCAATAATTTCATTGCCACTTCTCTCAGATTGGCAATTTTTAACGCTTGTTTCGCCCGTGTTTGTTTATCTTCTTATTACTAAACTAAGTGGACTGCCTTTCTTAGAAGATAAAGCAGATAAAAAGTGGGGAAGCGATAAAGAGTATCAAAAATACAAGAGCAGCACGCCTATTCTCGTTCCTTATTTTGGAAAAAAACAATAATATAGGGTATTAAATATGTCTATTGAAACACCAGAATATCAGCTTATTTCAAAAGAAGGAGCATTTGAAGTAAGGCGCTATAGTGACATGATCATAGCCACAACAAATGTTCAGGGTGGATATAAAGGCTCTACTTCAACTGGCTTTAGACGAATAGCAGGCTATATCTTTGGTGGTAATGATAAAGAGATGAAGATAGCAATGACGGCGCCTGTTATTACAGACTGCCCAACTGCAGATTTAAATTCTTATACTGTTTCTTTTGTAATGCCAAAAGAACACTCCTTTGAGGATCTTCCAAGGACAAATACTAAGCTCATTTCCATAGAGAAAGAAAATCTTGGTGACGTAGCCGTGTTAAGTTTTGGGGGTCGTGTTAACGAGGCTCGAAGTATTGAGTATCAAAAAAAATTCTCAGAACTACTTAAGAACAATAAGATTGATACACAAGGAGGCTTTATGGTTGCCCAATTTAATTCTCCATGGACACTGCCAATGTTTCGAAAAAATGAGCTAATGGTCCGGATAAAAAAAATATAATTTTTTATTACCAGTCATATTTCTGTCATATTCACAAATTATAATTCAATGCTCAGCATACAGAATTCTTCAACCTGCTGAGCAAGGGCAGAGAATTAAATTTAAAAAATAAAAGTTCTAGATTATTTGACTAAGATGCTGAAGAAATTGTAGCAAAGTTTGATAGATACCTCGGCAAGATAAAGTTTAAAAAGTGGTTAACAGTTTTAGATTTTTCTTCAAAAAAATCAGCTGAAACGGCATTACTTTCAAAGGCAATTTTTGCCTTATCAAGGCTTTTAAGCATTTGCCAAGTGGCTGTAATCGTTCCTACCATCATTAGGACATCAAAAGCTATTTGCCCAGAGTGTTGTTTATTTTCAGAATTACTTAAGACAAGCGAGGTTGCATTTTCTAGAGCATATAAAGAATCTTTAAAGCGGCTTAGTTGTGCGGTTGAAACCAGTTCTTTTAAAGAGTCTTTGTTAGCGCATTCTTGCATTTCAAAGATCAATTCGTTCATGCCTAGGCCGTTGTCACTAATAATCTTTCTGCCGACTAGGTCCATAGCCTGAATTCCATTTGTGCCTTCGTAAATTGGTAATATGCGGGCATCTCTAACAATTTGTGCGATGCCAGTTTCTTCAATATATCCCATTCCTCCATGGCACTGAAGGCTCAAAGAGGCGACCTCTTGTGCGGTTTCTGTACACCAGCCTTTAACGATTGGCGTAAGAAGGCCTAGTCTTCTTTTGTGTTGACTAAGGCTCTCAGTTGGTAAGTCACTAGCAGCAAAATCAACTTCAGCACACGCCGAATAAGTCAGCGCACGAGAGGCTTCTGTTATAGATTTCATATTGGACAGCATACGCTGAACATCCGGGTGCCTAACTATTGGGCCAGCCTCTTTGTGTCCGGGAGCAACCCCTTGAACTCGGATGTTACAAAAGCTAAGGGCTTGTTGATAGGCTCGCTCTGAAACGGAAACACCTTGCAGGCCAACAGTTAGTCGGGCATTATTCATCATTGTGAACATACACTGAATGCCTTTATTTTCTTCACCTATTAAGAAGCCAATTGCACCAGTTTTATCGCCATAGCTCATTACACATGTAGGGCAAGCGTGAATTCCAATTTTTTCTTCTAGAGACAAGGCTTTCAGGTCATTTCGCTCGCCTAAAGAGCCGTCATCATTTACAAGTATTTTTGGAACTAAAAAAAGCGAAATGCCTTTAACACCTTCAGGGGCGTTAGGAAGTCGCGCTAAAACTAAATGCACAATATTTTCTGCCATATCATGCTCACCCCAAGTGATATATATTTTTTGACCACGTATTAAATAATGATCATCTTCAGGAGTGGCACGAGTTTTAAGGGCGCCTACATCAGTTCCAGCATCACCCTCTGTAAGGTTCATTGTTCCACTCCATTTGCCAGATATCAGTTTTGGGAGATAGCGCTGCTTGAGCTCGTCGCTTGCATTATGGGTTATTGCCTCGACTGCGCCCTGCGTAAGAAGGGGGCAAAGACCCCAAGACATGTTAGCAGAGTGCCACATTTCTTGAACGCTTGCAGCGACAACAAACGGAACGCCTTGACCGCCATATTTAGGATCAAATTGTAGTGAGCCCCAACCACCTTCAACATAATGATGGTAGGCCTCCTTAAAGCCAGTTGCTGTAGTTACCTCTCCAGCATTATTAATTTTTAAACCTTCAAGGTCTCCCGGTTTATTGATGGGCTCAATTTCTTCTTTTGCTAGTTTTCCTGCGGCTTCAAGAACTGTATCGAGTATGTCAATAGTAGAGGCATCAGCTCCAGTTTCGCTGCAAAGTTTTTCTAGCTCCACAACCTCTCTTAAAACAAATCCCATGTCTTCTACTGGGGCTGTATAGTTTGACATTAATCTTCTCCGGTGCTTTTAACTGAATCTCTAAGCTCGTGCTTTTGAATTTTCCCAGTTGCAGTTTTAGGCAGTGGACCAAAGACGACTTTTTTTGGTCTTTTAAATTTAGCCATATTTTGCTTACAAAAATCAATAAGCTCTTCTTCTGATGCTTGTTGGCCTGTTTTTAGTTCTACAAATGCACAGGGCACTTCTCCCCAAGTTTCATCTGGCATTGCTACAACCGCAGCTTCTCCAACAGAAGGGTGCTGATAAAGCACATTTTCAATCTCCACAGAAGAGATGTTTTCCCCTCCAGAAATTATGATATCTTTCGACCTGTCTTTAATTTGAATGTAGCCATCATTATGAATTACGGCTAAATCCCCACTATGAAACCAGCCACCTTCAAATGCCTCCTCTGTTGCTTTGGGGCTGTTCCAATAGCCCATCATACAAGTGTTACAGCGAATTACAATTTCGCCAATTGCCTCACCGTCATGAGGAACATGCTGTCCAGTATCCTGGTTGATGACGCTAACATCCTCAGTCATTGGGAATCTTACTCCTTGCCTTGAGCTTAGCTTAGCAAGCTCCGCTGGACTCTTATTAAGCCAAGAGGCTTGGGGTGCTGCCTGAAGGATATGTCCATACGTCTCAGTCAGTCCATATACATGCATAACGTTAAACCCTAGTTTCATCATGCTCTCTAAAACCTTTGCAGGAGGAGGTGCGCCAGCAGTCATTACTTTAATTTCTCTCTCAAAATATTTTTGCGTTTCTTTGGGCGCGTTGGCAAGCATATTGAGCATTATAGGAGCTCCACCAAAATGAGTTACATTATGCTGTTCAAGGAGGCTAAATACTTTTTCAGGGGCAAAAGACCGAAGGCAAATTATAGTTCCAGCGATCGCAGCCATTGTCCAGGCATGGCCCCAACCATTGCAGTGAAACAATGGAACCGAGTATAGATAAACAGGGTGGTTGGGAAGGTTCCAGCCAATCACAGTGCCCATGCTCATTAAATAAGAGCCACGATGATGATATACGACGCCTTTAGGCTTTCCAGTTGTTCCAGAGGTGTAGCTGAGTGAAAGTGGGCTCCATTCATCTTCAGGCATTTGCCAGTTATATTGAGGATCTCCATTTACAACTAGAGATTCATACCCAGTTATATCTGAAGAAATATCAGGCTGTGATTCAGCAAAAGAATCGTTTATTACTACTATTTTTGGACTAACTGAAGCTATAGAGAGGGCCTCAGATGCAACAGCAAAAAGCTCTCTGTCAACAAAGAGCATCTTTGCGTTGCTGTCGTCAAAAATGTATGCAATTGTTGCGGCGTCAAGTCTAATATTTATAGTGTTTAGGATTGCACCAGCCATTGGAATTGAAAAATGTGATTCAAACATTTCGGGAGTGTTGAATGCTAGAACTGAGACAGTATCACCTGGTTTTATGCCATAACTTTTTAGACTTGAGGCAATTCGAACGCACCTTTCTCTTGTCTCACTCCAAGTGTAAGTTCTATCTTCATAAATTACTGAAGTGTGCTGACCATAAACATCCGCTGTTCTATGTAAGAACGAAAGCGGTGAAAGAGGCATAAAATTTGCAGGATTTTTTTTCATAGCATTAACGGTTAATTTCTAAGCGTAATTCCATTATCTAACATAGATACAATCCTTGCTTGCGTTTCTTGCGTTTGAGCAAGTGTGATGAATGAAGAGCGCTCAGCATCTAAAATATCTTGTTCAGTAAAAATAGTGCCAGAAGCACAATTTCCACCAGTCATAATTCTTCCAATCTCAGTTCCAACGGTTACATCATGCGGCGTAAGCATGCCATTTTTATTATTTTTTGTAAGCCATTCCAGCATTTCTTCAAAGTGGTCTTTGCCAGAAAGTGCGAGGGGGTTTCTGGCTTTTGCTTTTGAGGTTGTTTCAATAAATGAAAGCGCACTATTAAGTATACGGTCTCTATTCATATGAAAGACATCATCGGCTCTTCTCATTGATAGAGCATCAGCTTCTTGGGGGGAGCTGGCTCGTCTGCCAAGTCCAATATTCATAAATGATTTCCAAGCGCCTTTGCGATTATCTCCTAGATTTTCAGACCACCTATAAAGCGTTTCTTTGCACCCACCACCCGCTGGAACAACCCCCATAAAGGACTCAACAAGACCCATCACTGAGTTTGCATGACCCACAACATGATCAGCATGAAGAACAACCTCAAAGCCACCACCAATTGACATACCTACTGGCGCTGCAATTACAGGTAATTTTGAGTTTCTCATTTGCAGCATTGTATTTTGAAAGTAGACAAGAAAAGCATCAAGTGCATCAAAGTCATTTTTTTCAAAGCAATTTCTAACACTCCAAAGACTAACCCCACAGGAAAAATGCTGGAAGTCATTATGAATTACAACGCCACGTAAGCCCTTTTTTTCAGACTCAGTTATTGCATCAGAAATCATATCCAAAGAACCACTATCCAGCGCATTAGCTTTTGAGTGAAACTCAACAATTGCTGCGCCTTCATACTCAAACCAGCTAGCAGATTCATTTGAATTTATTGCTTTGAGGGTTTGACGAACTTCAGAAAATCTAAGTACACCATCTGGTCTCATAATTGGTTTTAGATTTCCATCAGGTGAAAGAGAGCTTAATCCAGATTCTGAATTGTTATAAAATTTATTATTAATACCCTTAAGAAGAAACTCTGGAACGTCTCGACCATCAACTTTAAGTCGGTCAACAAAGTACTCAATTCCAATTTCATCTAACAGCTCAAATGGCCCCTGTACCCAGTTATACCCAAGCTTCATAGCATCATCTATTTGCGTTAAATCATCAGTGACCTCTGGAACAAGAGATGCAGCATAGCAGAGTGTTTCTGAAATAACATCCCATATATAAAGACCATATGTACTTGTATCTTTAATAATAAAAGAAATCCCGATTTTTTCTGCCTCTTCAAGAAGGGGGGTTTTTAAGCGCTCATGAACCCCATAATTCCCAGACGATAAATCAATTACTTGTCTTTCGTCACCAACTTGTTTATAAAAACCTTTTTCGTTTTTATTTCCAGTTTGACCATTTGCAATCATATCGGTCATAATCTCAATTGGGGATGAGTATTTATGAAACACATCATTTTCTGGAAGTATGCTTACGAGGCTTTTGACAACATCCGCCATCAGATCAATGCCGATTAAATCATATAGACCAAATACACCAGTCTTTGGAAGCCCTAGAGGCCTACCAAAAAAAGCATCCGCTTCTGTCGGCGATAGTTTGTATTCAAATGCCTTATGAAGCGCACATTGGATAGCAAAAACCCCAACTCTATTGGCAAGAAAGCCCGGGGTATCTGAGCATGAAACAACGCCTTTTCCAAGCATCGTCTCACTAAATAAATCAAGTGTATTAATAACGTCATCTCTAGTAAATTCACCACGTACTAATTCAAGCAACCTCATAAATCTAACTGGGTTAAAAAAATGAGTTATTGCAAAGCGCTCACAAAACTTTTTTGGCATTCCTTTTGTCAGAAGGCTAATTGGAATCGTAGAAGTATTAGAGGTTATGATGGTTGCCTCTTTACAGCTTTCGTTCAGGCGCTGATAGAGAGATTGTTTAATATCAAGTCTTTCTACAACAGCCTCAGCAATCCAGTCGCAATCTTCAAGTTCCTGGAAGTGATCGCGAGTGTTTCCAATTTTTATAAGTTTTTCGGCTTCCTCGCTCATGAGGCCAGGCATATCTGGATCCTTCAGTCTTTCAAGGCCTTTGGCGGCCAAGCTGTTTACGTTTTCACCATCACTTGGAAGGTCGAGAAGCCAAACCTCCACCCCAGCATTTGCTACTTGACCTGCAATTCCAGCACCCATTGTTCCGGCGCCAATAACGCCTACTTTTTTAATTTGATTTGTCATTAAGAGTTTTTTAAGATGAATGATTTAATGGCATCAAGAGTATCTTTTGGAGACTCTATTGGCAGCATGTGTCCTGCATTAGCAATAGTTGTGGTTTCAGCGCTTAGCAATTCAGCTAATTCCAAGCCAAATCGAAGTGGTGTATTTTTATCTTCTGTTGCGAGAATTACATTAGATGGAACATCGATATTTTTAGCACAATTTATGCCATTTTTATATTCAGTACAAGCAACAAGGTCTTCAGCTAGAGGATTGTTAGCCATAATTTGTCGGCCAATTCCTATTGGCTGCATTCCTGGCACGGCACTGCTTCCTGATTGTGATTTAGAACCGAACCCCCACTTTAACAACATATCAGCTGCATCGATAGGTGTTTTTTTGGCCACCTCAACTAGGGTTTCGTTAACCGGTATTGATGCAGCAGTTGCGACAGCAGTTAATGTTTTGAGTTTTGACCCTAAAGCGTTAGATGCCTCTAGCGCAACAAGAAACCCTTGAGAGTGCCCAACAAGATGTATTGATTCACAGCCTGCTAATTTAAGAGCCTTTACAAGCCACTTTCCCATCTCTTCAATCGTCTTTAAAGGCTTGCCTTCTGAAAGACTATGACCAGGAAGATCAGGCGCAAATACTGAGAAACCATGAAATGCAAACCATCTGGCCTGAAGAGCCCAAGATCGGTGATCTAGCCCACTTCCATGGACCAACACAACAGTAGGTTTTTTTGGATCAAATACGCAGCCACCAGTGGCAATAAAAATATTGTCTCCATCAACAACTATATTCATTATGAAGTCGCCTTTTCTACTGCTTTAAGTCCTGCTTTAAAGTCATTAATAATATCTGCAACAGACTCTATTCCAACAGAAACGCGAATTAAGTCGGTGCTACTTCCGGCTGCCTTCATTGCTTCTTCATCCATACGCGAGTGAGTGGTACTAGCCGGATGAAGAACTAAGGTTCTAGAGTCGCCAACATTTGCTAAATTAGATGCTAGTTTGAGTGCATTGATAAATGCTGCGCCACCCTCTCTGCCACCTTTGACGCCAAAACACAACATAGAGCCAGCGCCATTTGGAAATAGTTTTTGAGCAATTTCATAAGTTGGATTTTCAGGAAGGTCTGGGTGATTAACCCACATAACAGCAGATTGTTCTAGGAGCCATTTAGCAAGTTTAACTGCATTTTTTACATGTTGATTCATTCGAAGAGTAAGGGTTTCTATTCCTTGTAGAAATAAAAACGCACTATGTGGGCTCATTGCTGGGCCAAAGTCACGCATTGACTCGGCTCTAATTTTCATAGATAGGGCAGATGGACCAAATTCTTCCCAAAAGTTTATACCATGAAAGGGTTCATATGGGGTTGTAAGGGTGGGGTGTTTTTTACTAGAACCCCATTCAAAAGAGCCACCGTCAACAATTACTCCTCCGACCGCTAATCCGTGACCACCAATCCATTTAGTAACTGAGTGAACAACAACATCAACTCCATGATCGAGAGGCTTGCAGAGTACGGGTGTTGCAAAAGTAGCATCTACTACTAGAGGCAAATGATTTTGATGAGAGATCTTAGCGATTTGAGGAAGGTCTGAAACTTCAAGCCCAGGATTTCCTATTGATTCGCAAAAAACAAGTTTAGTGTTTTCTTGTATAGCTTCTTTTAGTGCTTTTTCATCATTTATAGAGACAAAAGTGCACTCTATATTAAACCTTTTAAGTGTGTGTTTAAGCAGTGTTGCTGTTGAGCCATAAATTTGGGATGCGCTTACAATATGATCACCTGCAGAGCAAAGGCTCATAAACGTAACAAAAAGTGCGCTCATTCCTGAAGCAGTACAGATAGCCCCTACGCCACCTTCAAGTGCAGCAATTCTCTGCTCTAGAACTGCAACCGTTGGGTTAGTCATACGGCTGTATATGTGCCCACCTTTTTCAATATTAAAAAGAGCTGCAGCATCATCAACTGTTTCAAATACATAGGAGGTTGTTTGATATATAGGAACAGCTCTGCTACCAAAGGATGGGTCTGGCTGATACCCAGTATGCAAAGATATTGTTTCAGGGCCAAAAAAGGACGATTTTCCCATAAATGCTCAGATTAAAAACTAAGAGAATATTTTCTCACAACTGGCCACAGAGGTGTTTTAAATTTTGCCTAAAGGGTTATTTTGCCAAAGCAAGTTCTGCGCGCAACTTGTCAATCGTTGACTTATAGTTTTCAGTATTAAAAATTGCTGATCCAGCGACAAAAGTATCAGCGCCAGCTGCTGCAATTTCTTGAATGTTATCAACCTTAACGCCGCCATCAATCTCAAGCCTTGTGCTAAGGCCTTTTTCATCAATTAATTTTCTGACAATTCTCAATTTTTCTAAAGATGAGGCTATGAAAGACTGACCTCCAAACCCTGGGTTTACTGACATCAGCAACACCATATCAAGTTGGTCGATTACATGCTCAAGATAATGAAGTGAAGTTGCCGGGTTAAAAACTAAACCTGCTTTGCAGCCATTTTCTTTTATGAGCCCTATTGTTCGGTCTATATGTTCAGACGCTTCAGGATGAAACGTAATATAAGACGCACCTGCCTTTGCAAAATCAGGAATGATTCTGTCGACTGGTTTGACCATTAAGTGGACATCAATTGGTGCAGTGACTCCATGGTTTCTTAGTGCTTCGCAAACTAGCGGTCCAATTGTCAAGTTTGGCACATAGTGATTATCCATGACATCAAAATGAACTATATCGGCACCAGCAACTAAAACATTGTCAACTTCCTCTCCAAGTCTAGCAAAATCTGCTGATAATATTGAGGGTGCTATAAAGTTTTGTTGCTTCACTGTAGTCTCCGTTTATTCTTTAAAAAGGCTTTGGCCTGTCATTTCTTTTGGCTGCTCAATTTCCATAAGCTCCAAAAGAGTTGGCGCTAGGTCGGCAAGTGTACCAATATGTGGACCTAATAGGGAGCTTTTCCTTTTCCCAACATAAATTAAAGGAACTGGATTGGTAGTATGTGCAGTATGGTTTTTTTGTGTTTTTGGATCAAGCATTTGTTCTGCATTTCCATGATCCGCAGTAACAAGCATTTCTACCTCAGAGTCTAAACATGTTTGGTGTATTTTTCCCAAACAATTATCTACTGCTTCAACTGCTTTAATTGCTGCATTAAGGTTTCCTGTGTGCCCAACCATATCCGTATTGGCAAAATTACAGACAACTAATTTATGTTTTTGAGATTTCAGCTCTGAAATAAGATTTTCAGTTAATTCATATGCACTCATTTCTGGCTTTAAATCATAAGTTTTTACATCTGGAGATTGAATAAGCTTTCTTTCTTCTCCGGGAAGTATTGCCTCAACGCCGCCATTAAAGAAAAAGGTGACATGCGCATATTTTTCAGTTTCAGCAATTCTAAGCTGACTAAAACCAAGGCTTGAAATATAGTAACCAAGAGTGTTAGCGATAGATATTGGACGATAAGCACACTCAAGATTAAAGTCTTTTTTATACTCGGTGAGACAAATAAAATTGCAGTTATTAAACGCATGTCTGTCAAATCCATCAAAGGTTTTTGAGGTTAAAGTTTGCGTTATTTCTCTTGCACGGTCTGCACGATAATTCATAAAGATTACTGCGTCACCATTATTAATTCTTACAGGCTCCCCAATAACTGTAGGGGCAATAAACTCATCATTTTCTTCCTTGTCATAAGCCATTTGAATTGCATCTTTAGCAGAATTTGCTTCGCGATCACCTTTTCCAGAAGATATTAATTCATAGGCTTTTGAAACTCTTTCCCAGCGATTGTCTCGATCCATTGCATAAAATCTGCCTACTACTGAAACAATCTTTCCTAGTTTTAGTTCAGAGATTTTAAACTCCAACAGCTCGATAAATTTTAAAGCACTGTTTGGGGGCGTATCACGCCCATCAGTAAAGACATGAAAATAGACCTCTTCGCAGCCTTTTTGTTTTGCTAGCTCAAGCGCAGCATAAATGTGATCTTGGTGTGAGTGGACTCCTCCATCAGACAAGAGCCCAAGGATATGAACTGCTTTATTATTAACCTTAGCAGACTCAAGCGTCTTGCATAGCACCTTATTGTTGAAAAAATCACCACTTTTAATGTCATTACCAATTCTGGTGAAGTCTTGCTCAACAACTCTTCCAGCACCGATTGTTAAGTGACCTACTTCTGAATTCCCCATTTGACCATTAGGTAGCCCAACACTTTCTCCAGAGGTGCCAATTAACGTATTAGGATAATTGTCAGTAAGATAATTCCAGTTAGGGGTATTAGCCATTGCTATGGCGTTATTTTCAGAGCTTTCTGAATAACCCCAGCCATCTAAAATTAATAGTAATTTTGTATTTTGCATTGGAAAATTAATTGTTATACATTAAATAAAAAGTGAACAACATCCCCATCTTTAACAATATATTCTTTTCCTTCGGAGCGTAATTTACCCGCATCTTTTGACCCTTTTTCACCTTTATATTTAATAAAGTCATCATATGAAATCGTTTCGGCTCTTATAAAGCCTTTTTCAAAGTCACCATGTATTTTACCCGCGGCCATTGGGGCTGAATCTCCAATATTTATCGTCCATGCCCTAACTTCTTTAACACCTGCAGTAAAATATGTTTGAAGTCCCAGTAAACTGTATCCAGCTTTAATTAGGCGATCAAGTCCAGATTCAGATTGCCCCATTTCATCTAAAAAACCTTGTTTATCTTCATCATCAAGTTCAGCAATTTCAGACTCTATGTCAGCACATACAGCAACAACCTGACTGTTTTCATTTTCTGCATAGCTCGTTAAGGCAGACAAGTGTGGATTATTTTTAAAGCCATCCTCACTTACATTGGCAACATAAAGAACAGGCTTTGAAGTAAGTAACTGTAGCCCTTTAACTAGCTTTTCCTCTTCTTCAGTAAAGTCAAGGGATCTAATTGCATGACCCTCTTCAAGGGTTGGCAGGATTTTTTCAAGTAAATTTTTTAAAGGCAAGCCTTCTTTTTGCCCTGATTTAGAATTTTTTATGGCTTTTTGGTAAGCTTTTTCAGCGCTAAAAAGATCCGATAAGGCAAGTTCTGTATTAATTGTGTCAACGTCATCAAGTGGATCTACTTTGTTTGAAACATGAATGATGTCATCATTTTCAAAGCATCTAACAACGTGAAGGATTGCATCTGTTTCACGAATATTTGATAGAAATTGATTTCCCAGCCCTTCGCCTTTTGAGGCGCCCTCAACTAATCCGGCAATATCAACAAACTCCATTGTGGTTGGTAAGATTTTTTCTGGAGTAACAATGCTAGCTAAGCCCTGCAATCGAGGATCGTTAACAGGCACAATACCAACATTAGGCTCAATGGTGCAAAAAGGGTAATTTTCTGAATCAATACCTGCCTTTGTTAGCGCATTAAAAAGTGTTGATTTACCTACATTTGGAAGCCCAACAATGCCACATTTAAATCCCATTTCCTTACTCCATTATAATGAATGAAGGACCTTCATGGCCTCCTCAAAATTACCATTAACTAGCATTTCAATAATGCTTGATGCATCTGTCATTCCTTGCTCAATTAACTTCAACTCTGAGCTGCCTGGCGAGCTCAACACAAAATCTACAACATCATTTTTTGTGCCAGGGTGCCCAATGCCCATTCTAAGACGATAAAAGTTATTTGTATCAAGTGCTTTTATTGTGTCTCTTAGGCCGTTATGACCACCATGTCCTCCACCTAGTTTTAGTTTGACTGACCCAACAGGTAAATCAAGTTCATCATGAATCACTAGGGTCTCTTCAGGTTTGATATTGTAATAACTCAAAAAGCTTTTGATAGACCCACCAGAATTATTCATAAAGGTTTGAGGCTTGAGAAGGTAAACCTTTTTAGAGCCAAAGTTAATAGTTGAAGTTTCGCCTAGAAACTTAGACTGACTACTAAATTTAGAGTCTAGTAAATTGGCTAATGACTCAACAAGCCAAAAGCCGGCGTTGTGACGATGTTCTTGATATTCTTTTCCTGGATTTCCCAGTCCAACAATTAATTTAATCATTACAACGCTTCGTTTAAGTGCTTATTGAGTCAATAAGGCTGGCAACATTTTATTCTTTATCGTCACCATCTTTTGAATCTTCAGAGCCTTCATCAGATTGGCCTTCTTCGCCTTCTGCTTCAGAATCACCAGATTCCAAGCTCTCTTCCTCTTCTTCTACGATAACTTTAGGTTCTGAGACAGAACATACAGTTTGATCATGTGCCTCAACATCTTCGTGTTGAAGTGAAGTAATTACAACTCCCTTAGGTAAGACAAGATTCGTTAGCGTTAGATGATCACCAATCGCAAGGTTGGTAACATCTACATTAATACCATGTGGAAGGTCTTGAGGTAGGCATGAAATTTCAACTGAAACAACAAATTGATTCAGCATATTTCCAAGCCTTAATGCTTCATTTTCATCCATTCCAATGAAGTGCAATGGGGTCATTGTAATAAGAGCATGTTTTGCATCCACACGTAAAAAATCTGCATGTATTACAGTATTTTTTGAGGGGTGGCGCTGAAGGTCTTTTAAAACGACGGATTCTTTTGATTTTCCAACCATCAAATCTAACACTGAAGTGAATGTGTTTTCATCTTCTAGCAGGTGAGTGATTTCATGAATGTTTAGCGATATCATTTGTGGGGCATTAGTTCCACCATAAATAATACCTGGTACTTTTTCTTCTTTTCTCAAGCGGCGGCTCGCACCTTTCCCCTGATTTTTACGCTCTAAGGCGTTTACAGTAATACTCATTTTGAGTTCTCCAATAAATAAAAAAACACCACGTTTAGTGGTGCAACCAATATTGCCTGTCTTGCGACCAGATAGGCTGGAGGATTATTTTACCCGAACTTTCTTTACTTTAGTTATCATTGGCGTCCCCTTAAACATGAAACGAAATTTGGACTCATCACAGTTCAATTTTAAATATAATGCTTCAATGAATAAAAATAAAAACGGACTACATACTGAGCGTTTAGACAATGGTATGAAGTTAGAGGTAAATTACAAAGATGGCATGAAACACGGTAAGGAAACTTATTGGTATTCAAACGTTCTTAAAGCATCAGAGGGTTTTTATGAAGTCGACAGACTTGAAGGAACACTAACTTATTGGTATGAGAACGGAAATAAAGCATCTGAGGGTTTTTATAAAGGCGATAAACTTGAAGGAATGCTCTCTGCTTGGAATGAAGAGGGCCAGTTAGAATCCGAGCAAGAGTATAAAAACGGCGTTCTTGATGGCACTTCTGTGTTCTATGAAGATGGCGTAAAAACAGCAGAACATGTTTTGGAAAATGGAGAAGTGGTAGGCAGTATGAACGGCTGAACAATTTAACTCAATCTTTATTTATCCTTCTTATCAAAGCAAGAGTAATTGGACAGGTAAAACACCCTTACTCTCAACCTTCTTAAGCCTCTTTAGCGCGACTTTAACCAATAAATAAGACCGAGAAATGTGCTTATGACAGAAAAAATCCAATACGATTGAGTAGCAAGAAAGCCTGCAAGTATAAGTAATGCTATTGCGAAAATAGTCGCGCACTCTTTTGCAGAGTT
The DNA here is from genome assembly GCA_913057955.1 of uncultured Gammaproteobacteria bacterium. Lineage (GTDB taxonomy): Bacteria > Pseudomonadota > Gammaproteobacteria > PS1 > Pseudothioglobaceae > Pseudothioglobus. The sequence continues at coordinate 84,850 of CAJXOB010000001.1, forward strand.
TTCGCGAAGTTGTGAAAGAATAGCCTCTGTTTGTTTTTTTGAATTTTCTTGCTGTAGCGATCCATTTTCAATTTGCTTTAAAGCATTAATTACTAACATAGGAATTTGGGGTAATTCTAAAATCAACTCAGGAAGCTGATCAGAGATTTTTTTAGCAGTGTTTTTAAAGCTGTATTTGTCTTTGGCAAGTTTCTCAAGGTAAGGTTTTGCAGTTGCCCAAAGATCAAGTTCAGGATATAGAGTTCGCCCTAATCCCTCAATGTTTAGTAATGTTTTATAGAGTAGCAGCAGTTGTGGCTGAACTTCCATGTCAAAACGTTTTGCCTCTTTTAGTAGGCTTAATAAAACTTGACCAAAAGAAATTTCACTCAAAGGTTTTTGGAATATCGGCTCACAAACGCTTCTAATGGCATTTTCAAACTCTAAAACATTTGTTCCTTCTGGTATCCATCCTGACTCAAGATGGACTTGAGATACTTTTTTATAATCCTGATTGAAAAATGCTAAAAAGTTTTGAGCAAGATAATATTGATCGGCCTCTGTTAAGGTGCCCATAATTCCAAAATCAACACCAATATATTGATCATTTTCACCAACAAAAATGTTTCCTGGATGCATATCTGCATGGAAAAAATTATGATCAAAAACCTGAGTGAAGAAAATTACTACACCATTTTCAGCAAGTGTTCGAAGATTTGTATTGGTGCCCTTTAAAGCCTCAATATTGCTAACTGGAGTTCCATAAATACGTTCAGTGACTAGTATGTTTGAGCGGCAAAAATCCCAGTGTACCTTTGGAACATAAAGCAGGTCAGAATCAGTAAAGTTTTTTCGGAGAAGAGATGCGTTAGCTGCCTCAACCATCATATTTAGTTCGTTATAAATGATGGTTTCAAATTCAGCAACTGCTTCTTTTGGCCTAAGTCTTTTGCCGTCAGGGTGTTTTTCAGCTAAGCCAGCAAATGCATAAAGTAAGCGAATATCTCTTTTGATTTTTTTTTCTATTCCAGGACGAACAACCTTAATAATAATCTCTTCGTTATTATGAGTAACCGCACTATGTACCTGTGCAATAGAGGCTGAAGCTAGCGGCTTATCATCAAAAGAAGCAAAAAGGATTGAGACGCTTTCACCAAGCGCTTTTTCAATAATCGATTTAGAGTCCTTGGCAGGAAAGGGAGGACATGTATCTTGGAGTTTTGCTAATTCATTACCTATATCATCTGGAAGAAGGTCTCTTCGAGTTGAGAGGGTTTGACCAAATTTTATAAATATTGGGCCCAGTTCTTCGAGCGCAAGGCGAATTCTTTCACCCCTGGTAAGTTTTTTGCTCGGAAAGTAATGCCATGGTGTTAAATAAATTAGAGGCTTGAGGCTTTTTAGAAGCGAGGTAGACAATATTAGGTGGTCTAGTCGATACCGAATTAGAGTTCTTGATATTCCAAGGAAGCGAAAAAAACTTTTCATCTAAGACGCTCTTTTTTTGAAAAATTTAGACCGACTAGGGGCGATCAAAAGAGTGGTAAATTCATTTTTTAAGTTTTCAACAAATGAATCCTTGTCGTGTTTTGTGGCGCTCTTAATTTTTTCTATTGTTCGTCCAAGTTGATAGGCAATAACGTCACCGGTATATTGAGAAATAAGTTCTTCGATATCAATAGAAGATAATGCAAATAAGTCAGCCAACTGCTGCGCTGTTTTGATACTTCCATTGACTTCGATCTCTTCGCTTTCAATTAAATCCTCAAAAGAGGTGCCTTTAAATAAAGATAAGAAGGCTTTTTTGTTGAGCGTAATATCAACATTAGCATCTTTTTGCTCACTATTTTCTATGACGAAAATGCGAGAATTTAGACAAAGGAAAAAAATTTTTAAATCAATATCATCAACATACAAACTAATAAGGCTGTTATCAAGACGCTCTATGTTAATGCTATTAACATTGATCATATGGTTAAGGGCTTTTTCAATAGCAAGGCGAAACATATTAATTAAGTTTTGATTGCTTTATGAAGCGCAACTATGCCGCCAGTAAGATTGTGATACTCGCAAAACCCAAAACCAGCATCCAGCGTCATTGCTTTAAGCGTTTCTTGATCAGGGTGTTTGCGAATTGATTCCGCAAGGTATTGATAACTATCTTCATCATTCGCAAAGAACTCACCAAATTTTGGTATAACGTTGAAAGAGTATAAGTCGTATATTTTTTTAAGCATCTCATTTTCAACCTTTGAAAACTCTAGAATCAGTAATGTGCCACCTTTTTTTAAAACGCGATACATTTGCTGAAGAGCAATATCCTTGTTGGTTACATTTCTTAAGCCAAATGCAATGCTTACGCAATCAAATGTGTTGTCCTCAAACGGAAGAGATTCAGCATTTGCCTGAATAAAGTCCACGTCAATAATGCCATGGTTTATGAGATTTTTTCTGCCCTCATTAAGCATCGAGCCATTGATGTCAGATAAGATCACTTTTCCAGAAGCACCAACTTTTTTTCGAAATTTTATAGCTAGATCGCCAGTTCCTCCGGCAATATCAAGAACATGATCGCCTTCTGATACGTTGCTACTTGCAATCGTATAATTTTTCCACAGTCGGTGAGTTCCCATAGACATAACGTCGTTCATGAGATCATATTTGCCAGCTACTGAGTCAAATACGCCTTTGACAAGACCTTGTTTTTTTCCAACATCGACCTGTTTATAGCCAAAGTGAGTAGTCTTATCCATTATTACCGAGTAGGGTAGTCCCTAAAGTCAGCGCCAGTGTATATCTGTGTCGGTCTAAAGATTCTATTGTGACTAACCTGCTCATGCCAATGCGCTACCCATCCAGCTGAACGAGCCATGGCAAAGATAGAGGTAAAGTGCTCCTTCGTAAAGTTAAATATTTCTGAGTAAAGGATGCCAGAGTAAAAGTCAACGTTGGGGTAGACTCCTTTTTGCGACAATAATTCATCACAGATGCTTTCAACTTCGAGCGCAGTTTCGAAACGGTTAGATAGCTTTAGGCCATTTTTCTTAATATAAGTTTTAATCATTTTCTCAAGAATTGTAGCTCTAGGATCCTTAGTTTTGTATTCGCGATGACCCATTCCCCAGATAACTTGTTTATTTTTTAGTCTATTTTCGATCCAGGTGCGGGCATTTTTTGGAGAACCAATTTCATCGAGCATAAGCAACACATTTTCATTTGCATTTCCATGTAAAGGCCCGGCAAGAGTTCCAACTCCTGAGGCAATTGAAGAAAAAGGATTGGCGAGCGTAGACGCCGTTACCATGGTTGAAAAAGTTGAAGCGTTTATTGTATGCTCAGCATGTAAAATTAAGCAAGCGTCTAAAAGATTAACAATTTCTGGTTCAGACTCCTCCCCAAAACACATGTACATAAAGTTTTCAGCATAAGACAATTTGTTGTTTGGTGGAATTGGGTCATATCCTCTACTAATTCGGGTCCACATTGCAACCAAAGTGCTCATATTTGAAATTATTTTGATAAGCGCATTTTGAGTATAAGCTGAGTCTGGTTCTGACGCGCCAGCATCTGGGTAGAAAGTAGCCATTGCAGCCATTGCAGTTTGAAGCACATCCATTGAGTGCCCTGTTGGTGGAAGCGACCAAAGCAAATGGCGGATTTTGCGTTTTACCTCATTGCGTTTTTGTAAAGTATTTTTAAAGTTTGACAGTTCTTTAGGTGAAGGAAGCTCGCCGTTCATTAATAAAAGAGCGGTTTCTTCAAATGAGGAGTGCTCAACAAGGTCTTGAATGGAGTAGCCTCTATAGGCAAGTATTCCCTTTTCTCCATCAATTGAAGAAATTGCTGATTTAGTTGCTGGAACGCCTGCTAGGCCTGGAACATATTCGGTCATATTAGTATTATTAAATTGAAAAAGAAGAGCCACAACCACATGTGGTTTTGGCATTAGGATTGCTTACAATAAATCTTGCACCTTGGAGATCTTCCAAGTAGTCTACTGTTGAGCCCATTAAGTATTGATAGCTCATTGGGTCGATAACTAGCTCAACGCCCTGCTTATTAACTCCGCTATCACCTTCTTTAAGGTTCTCATCAAAAGCAAAGCCATAAGAGAAGCCCGAGCAACCACCACCAGTGATATAAACTCGCAGTCTTAAGGCGGGATTTTTTTCTTCTTTGATGAGTTGCGCAACTCTACTTGCAGCGCTATCGCTAAAAACTATATCAGCTTCATCTTGAATTTCAGCGGCTACCATAGGTTATCTCCAAATTATTGTATATTGTATTAAACTGCCCTCAAGGCAGCAAGCCAATCTGTGTAAGGCCTTCCTGTTCTTTAAGCCCAAACATTAAGTTCATATTTTGGATTGCTTGGCCCGCGGCACCCTTAACTAAATTGTCAATAACTGACATAATTACGAGTTTATTGCTGTGTTCAATATACTGAATTGAAATCTGGCAATAGTTCGATGATTTAACTGAACGCGTTTCAGGATAAGTACCTTCAGGTAGTATTTTAACAAATTCTTCGTTTTTGTAGGCATTTTCGAAATAAGGCCTAATGTCTACAGTTGGATCAACAAGGTCAACATAAATAGTGGCCTCTATTCCTCGAATCATAGGAAGCAAGTGTGGGACAAAAGTTAATCCAATTGGCTTTCCTGCCATAAGTTCAAGTTCTTGCTTTATTTCAGGGAAGTGCCTGTGACCACTAACTGCATAGGGCTTAAAGCTTTCGGTTATTTCACAAAGAAGAGTCGTTTGATTTGCAATTCTTCCTGCTCCACTGGCTCCAGATTTGCAGTCTGCAATTATGTTTGAGGTATCAATTAAACCATTCTCAAGAAGAGGCTTTAAAGCCAAAAGAACTGCTGTTGGGTAGCACCCAGGATTTGCAACTAGGCGTGCATTTTTTATAGCATCCCTTCTAATTTCAGGCTGTCCATATACTGCTTCTTCAAGAAGTGAAGACTGTGAGTGCTCCATTTTGTACCAATCTGACCATAAATCTGCGTCATGAATTCTGAAGTCAGCACCCAGGTCCACAACTTTAATGCCCTTCTCAAGAAAAGACTTAGCGCTATTCATTGCAACCCCATGTGGTGTTGCAAAGAAAACGATATCACATTCAAACAAGGCTTTGTCATCGGGCAGTGAATATACTAACTCCGATAGACCATGCATATTAGGAAAAACGTCCGATATTTTTTTACCTTGAAGAGCTCTTGAAGTAATCGATGTAACTTCGGCAAATGGGTGTTGTTGAATGATACGTATTAGTTCAATACCTGTATATCCTGAGCCACCAATTATGCCAACTTTAATTTTCATTATTTATCACCCTCAAGCATCTTTTCTAGATAGTGAATATTCATGCCGCCTTTTCTAAATACTTCGTCAGTCATAATTTTTCTTTGAAGTGGAATATTTGTTTTTATTCCATCAATAACCATTTCATCAAGAGCATTTTGCATTTTAATAATTGCGTTATTTCGGTTATCGCCAAAAGTAATCACTTTTCCAATCATAGAGTCGTAGTATGGCGGAACATTATAACCATTGTAGATATGAGAGTCTATTCTAACTCCAAGACCTCCAGCTGCATGGTACTGTGTAATTTTTCCAGGTGATGGCATAAAAGTTACAGGGTCTTCAGCATTAATTCTGCATTCAACAGCATGTCCCTTTATTTCGACTTGATCTTGAGTCAATGATAATTTATCGCCACCCGCAATTAAGATTTGTTCACGGACAATATCAATGCCAGTGACCATCTCAGTTACTGGGTGCTCAACCTGAACTCTAGTATTCATTTCAATAAAGTAAAATTCGTTATTATCAAAAAGAAATTCAAATGTTCCAGCGCCGCGGTAGTTAATTTTTTTGCATGCTTCGGCGCAAATATTACCAATTTTATTTCTTAATTCTGGAGAGATTCCTGGAGCAGGAGCCTCCTCTACAACTTTTTGATGACGCCTCTGCATAGAGCAGTCTCTTTCGCCAAGGTGTATCGCATTTCCATGCTGATCAGCGAGAATTTGAATCTCAACATGACGTGGGGTGGTTAAGAATTTTTCCATATAAACCTCACCATTCCCAAAAAAACTCAACGCTTCAGACTGAGTAAGTCTTATTGAGTCAGCTAAATCATCTTCAGAATTAACAACTCTCATTCCGCGACCACCACCACCACCAGAGGCTTTAATAATTATTGGAAGGCCAATTTCTCGCGCAATTTTAATACTTCTTTGTTCGTTGTTATCTAATGCTCCATTTGACCCTGGAACACATGGCACGCCAGAACTTTGCATTGCTTCAATAGCAGCTACTTTGTCACCCATAACCCTTATATTTTCAGCACGTGGGCCAATGAAGATGAAGCCACTTTGCTCAACTTGTTCAGCAAAATCAGCATTTTCAGAAAGAAATCCATACCCTGGATGAATTGCATCAGAATGTGTTACCTCGGCTGCACTAATAATAGCAGGAATATTAAGGTAGCTTTTGACTGAGGGGTGCGGCCCAATACATACTGCTTCATCAGCTAATCGCACGTGTTTCAAGTCTTTATCGGCCGTTGAGTATACCGCAACAGTTTGAATTCCAAGCTCTTTACAGGCCCTGAGAATTCGAAGTGCAATTTCACCCCGGTTGGCAATTAAAACTTTTTTTATTGAACTCATTGAACTATGATTAGTGGTTGTCCAAACTCTACTGCCTCACCATCTTTAACAAGAATTTCAACGACTGTGCCTGAATGCTCAGCTTCAATTTGATTCATTATTTTCATGGCCTCAACAATGCCAATAGTATCGCCTTTGTTTACTTGTTGACCCACAGTTGCAAAAGGTTTTGCAGTTGGCGATGGAGCAGAGTAGTATGTTCCCACCATAGGAGACGTTAAAGATTTGCCGATAGTTGGAGGCTCATCTGGAATTAAAGGAGTTGGTGCAACTGAAGGCAAAGATGTGGGCGCTTGTTGCTGAACAAAAGAGTGACTTGGTGCTGGAGAATTGCCGTATCTAGAAATTTTTACGGACTCTTCCCCTTCTTTAATTTCAATTTCTGCCATTCCAGACTCTTCCAGAAGTTCCATTAGTTTTTTAACTTTTCGAATATCCATTTTCGTTCCTCTTTATTGTTCTTTGCAACTAGTTTTTGAATCTAAATACCAATTCACATTACAGCCATCAAGGCACATAACGATTGCAAGTTCATGTTTTGGCTTAAAAATATAATAAGTAAGCCCTAAGACTAGATTTTTAACTATAAATAACTAAGAAGAATTTTACCACCTATTTAGCTAAATATAGCCACAATTCGAAGCATTTAGAGGCAAATAATAAATATTTATTGTAAATTATTTATGTGATTTACAAACTCTTTGGTGCTAAATTCGCCAATTATCCTTTGATCTCGAAGCTCTTGACCATTTTTAAAAAATAATATTGCAGGTGGTCCAACAAGTGAGAATCTTGCAAGCACCGACTGATTAAAACGATTGTTTTCAGTTACGTCTAATGTAAATTTAAGAGAGTTAGACAAAACTTGATTAACTTGTTTATTTGAGAAAACAACCCTCTCTAGCTTGTTGCAAGAAATACACCATTCGGCATAAAACTTAATAACTAGGAGTCTGTTATTGATTTTAGTTGTAGCTAATAATTTATTAAATTCATCTTCATTTTTGATCACTTGAAAATCAACGCTGTTTGATGAATCTATACTGTCCCCATAAATGATTGAATCAAGAGGCTGCTGAATATCACCGCCACCTTTTGCTACAAGGAGCCATAGTAAGATTGCATAAGCTAACAAAATCAAACATATTGCTTTAAATAATAAATTCCAAAAACTAATGGGTTTAGTTATTTTATTAAAAACACCTAGCATAATTGGAGCAATAGTGAAAAGCAAGGACCAAAGAATTAAAGATAAAAGCGGATTAAGAATTCGATCCAACAAATAAAGAGAAACAGCAATCATGGATAGGCCAAAAATTTTCTTAACGTTTTCCATCCATGGTCCAGCTTTTGGTAGTGTATTAACGCCCCATCCACAAATTATTATTAATGGGATGCCCATTCCTAAGCCCATTGCGAACAGACTAGCAGCACCTTTAGCCGCACTTCCTCCAGCAATAACATAGCTTAAAGCAGTTGCTAGGAATGGCGTTACACAAGGACCAACAATTAAAGCAGAAAGGAAGCCCATTATGCTTACACCAATGAAGTCCCCACCTGTTTGCCTATTACTTAGATTTGTAATTTTGATTTGTAATTTAGAGGGCAGTTGGATGTCATAGTATCCAAACATTGAAAATGCAAGGAATAGAAAAATTAAACTGAAAACAACCAAGATCCAAGGAGTTTGCATTATTGCTTGGATATTTATGCCAGCTCCAAAGTAGCCCGCTGAAGCGCCAATCAAAGCATAAGCAAGAGACATGGAAAAAACAAATACAACTGACATCAAGATAGCCTTTGGAGTGCTAGGCGCCTTCTTTTGTCCAATAATAATTCCAGATAGTATTGGCACCATTGGATACACACAAGGCGTCCAAGAAAGCGCTAAACCAGCTAAAAATGCAGCAATTAATAAAGTTAAACCGCCTTGTTGAAACTTTTCATTGGCACTTTTTTCTGCGCTTGTTATTTGAATATCATTTTCAGATGAAAATGCTTGAGCTCCTTCAAAACCAACTTGAATGGTATCGCTCTGAGGGGGATAACAAACCCCACCTTCCCAGCAGCCTTGGTGATCTACTGTCAATTCCACAGTGTTGCTAATTATATCGGTAAGTGAAAGAATAACCTCCACAGATGAATTGTAGATACTGACCTCACCAAAAAACTCATCAACTTTTAGTTTTGCTAATGGGAATAGAGCGTTTTGAATGGTTGCGCCCTTGACCGAAAAAGAAATTTTATCTTTATAGAGGTAATAGTTATCTTTGACAATCCATCTGACAGCAATTGTATTTTCATCAATTGAAACAGCACTCAACTTAAAAGCTTCGTTAACTTTGAGTGGGCGTTTTTCAATGCCTAGATTATCACCACTCTCTAATAAAGTTGATGGTTGGTTGCTTTCACTTAGATTAGATTCTTTATCAACTGAAAGAGTTTCAGCCCAGCTTGTTGAGAGAGGGACAAGGACCAAAAGCAGAATGATAGAAAAAAATTGCTTCATAAAATTATTTAAAAATTGGGAAACTTTATTTAAAAGAAATAGTCAAAATCTGACGGGTTGCTGAAAGAATTACAACGTATATTATAGTCTAATCAAAGTTTTGCTCGAGTTACGTTTCTTGGGTGTTATAGAGTTATTTTGTATAAAATCGATTATTAATTAATTGATTTTAATTAGTGATTTATTAAGTAAATGAATTTTTGGTGTTTTTTATGAAAAATCTTACTTTAAGTGCACGTTTCACTCCATGGCTTTTTGTTTGGATATGGAGCACAGGTTTTTTGGCCGCCAAATATGGCCTGCCATATGCAGAACCATTCACTTTATTAGCTTATCGCACTGCGCTTACATTAATAGTTTTGTTTGTTATATTACGAATCAATAAAAGCAGTTGGCCAAGCTCTGGATCTGCATTTTTTCATCTAATATTCGCAGGGGTATTGATTCATGGGATATATCTTGGAGGTGTTTTTCAGGCAATCAAATGGGGAATGCCAGCTGGATTATCCTCAATGATAATTGGTCTTCAGCCATTAGGAATGGCTTTCATGGCTGGAATAATTCTTCATGAGAGGGTATCTAGAAAACAATGGATTGGGTTAATTATTGGACTCATAGGGGTATATTTAGTTTTGTTTGAAAGATTTGATTTAACCACTGATGGTTTTTTTAGCGGGTTTTCTTTTTGGGCAATATTGGCCGTATTTGCATCACTTTTTGGGATTTCGTTAGGAGCCATTTATCAAAAGCGATTTTGCAGCGACATGGATTTAATTAGTGGAACCTGGGTTCAATATCTTGGTGCATTTATGCTTTGTATTGTTGTGGCTTTTTGTTTTGAGACTGGTGAGGTTCAATGGACTGGTCCATTTGTTATTACCCTGGCCTGGCAGGTTTTTGGGCTTTCAATTGGAGCAGTGCTCCTTTTAATGACAATGATTAAGCAGAGTGCTTCAGCTAGAGTTGGTAGTTACTTTTATTTAGTTCCTGCTCTTGTAGCAATTCAGGCTTGGTATCTGTTTGGAGAGACTATGGGCATCATGGCAATAACTGGATTTTTATTAATTGCATTTTCTGTTGCAATGAATTCATCAAAAAATAATGATTCTAAAGTAGAGCATTAAGAAGTTTATTTAAAGCAACCAATCCTTTACTTTTATCAAAATCTGGGAGTTCTTATTTGCAAGTCACTCTACTACTCCAAAGTGATCTCCATCTGGTTCTGCATGATAATGAAGCGGAGCATTATGATCTTTCCATTTGTCAATAAATTTATTAGTTTGCCAATGAAATTCAGGTGTCTCTCCACCACCGAGTGCTACTAGAATGGGGGCGTTTGTTTTTGGTTCAAAGAAACGAGGGCTTAATGCTTTGCTTTCCTTATCATCTAAGCCTAGTGCATCACCTATTGTTGTCTCTCTAATTGGATCGAGTTGATAAAGGCCACTTATTGGAATACCTGTTTTTACTATATTTTTTGGCGCTTAAATCTCACCAGCATTTTCTAAAACTTTTCTTGCAATTTTAAAACACTCAACTCCTTGAGGAACTCCGCAATAGATTGCAATAACATGGAGTATTGATTTAATCTCATCCTTACTCACTCCATTCGTTAAAGCTCCCTTAAGATGTATCTCCCATTCATCCATTTTTCCAAGGGCAGCAATCATGGTTAGATTCATCATAGACCTCGTTTTTTCATTAATGGTGTCATCACCCCATCCAAATCCCCAGCACCACTCAGTCATTTGTTTTTGAAAGTCTTCATTAAAATCATCAGCAGCCTCTAAGTTTTTTTCTACATAATCACTTCCAAGGGTCGCTTTTCTCTTTGATAGACCTAACTCGAATAATTCTTTATCCATTATTTACTCCATTATTTACTTATAAATTAAAAATCATTTATCTCATTATAAAAGGGTTGCTCATTGGTTCAGAGGAGGTATTTATCCAGGTTGTTTTGGTTCGGGTATATTCATGAATAGCATCTATTCCTGCCTCCCTACTCCCTCCACTTTGTTTAACACCACCAAAAGGTGCGATAGGTGATATTGCTCGATAAGTATTAATCCAAACAATCCCAGACTGTATTTTTTCACTAACGCGATGAGCTCTCGCTAAATTTTCAGTAAAGACTCCTGCACCAAGACCATAAGCAGAGTCATTTGCCATCTCTATCACTTCTTCTTCAGTATCAAATGCTATGACACTAATTACAGGTGCAAATAGTTCTGTTTTAACGCAGTCAAATTCCTGGTTAGGACAATCAAGCAGAGTAGGCTCAAAGTACCATCCTTCTTTTCTATGGCTTGGTTTGTCGCCTCCAAATATAAGATTGGCTCCTTGATTAATAGATTGTTTAACAACACTTAAAGCCCTCTCCACCTGATGTTTTGTTGCAAGAGGCCCAACTTGCGTATCACTATCTAAGGGGTCACCAACGACAATGTTTTTTGCACGCTCTTTAATCTTATCAATTATTTGAGAGTGTATAGACCTTTGAATAAAGACACGTGAGCCAGCCACACAGCTTTGCCCAGAGGCTCCAAAGTTTCCTGCAATAATGCCATTAACGGCTCCATCAATATTACAGTCTTCAAAAATTAGCATCGGTGATTTACCACCAAGCTCAAGACTTACGTGAGCAAAATTTTCAGCGCTATTCCTTACAATGTGTCTGGCAACTTCAGTACCCCCAGTAAAAGCAATCCTTGCAACTTTTGGATGCGTAGTTAATATTCGCCCGCATGGCTCTGCAAAACCAGTTATGATATTTACAACGCCAGGCGGAAAACCACTTTGTTCGACCAATTCGGCAAATTTAAATAATGCCGCTGGAGCCTGCTCTGAAGCCTTTACTACCACCGTATTTCCAGCAGCTAAAGCAGGGGCTATTTTAGTTGCTGCAAGGAAAAGTTGAGCATTCCATGGAACAATAGCCACAACAACCCCAATAGGCTCACGGGTTGTAAAAACTCGCATATCAGGTTTGTCAATTGGAAGAACCTCCCCCTGTATTTTGTCTGCGAGCCCAGCATAATAGTAGTAATAGTCTGAAACATAGTTTGATTGAGCGCGAGTTTCAACTGCTAATTTTCCACTGTCTCTGGTTTCAAGATCCCCTAACTCACTCGCATGTTTAGAGATTAAATCACCAAGCTTATGAATAAGCTTTCCACGCTGGGTTGGCGTATAACTTGACCATGGTCCTTCATAGAGTGCTTTATGAGCGGACTCTATGGCTAAATTAGATTCATCTTCTGTTGCCGATGGAAAGGTTGCCCATGGCATACCATTTGCAGGATTAAGAGTCTCAAAGCGCTCTGATCCAGAACTAAACTTACCATTAATGTAGTGTTTAAAGTGCTCCATGTCTCATCCTCTTTAAGTAAATTCAGGCATCACTTTTTCAATAAAAAGCTCTAAAGATTTCTTTTTCTTTTCAAAGCTCATGCTACTATCAATCCAGTAACTATATTCGTCAAAACCAAGATTCTCGCAAAACTTAATACGCTCAATAACTTCATCAGGAGTTCCTATAATACTATTTTGACGCATTTTTTCAGGTGAGTACATTTCAATCTTAGACATTTCTTCTTCCGTAAGTTTCTCAATAAGCCCTTGATTAATAGGCCTTTCATTTTTAAACCATGCGCCGAAATAACAGTAGAATCTAGATATATCTTTAGCGCCTTGAACAACTTCTTCTTCACTCTCACCCACAAATGTATGGCGTAATACCATTATTTTTGGACGCTCTATATCTTTAAATTTCTGACAGGAGTTATTGAATTTTTCCATCAATGAGACAACCTCATCATCCCCAAGCCATAGAGGAGTTACTTGAACATTGCAGCCCTGCTGAACTGCAAAGTCATGAGAATTTTGATCTCTAGCAGCAATCCAAATTGGCGGGTGAGGAGATTGTAGGGGTTTTGGTGAGCTAGTAGTTTTTGGGAAGGACCAGTGCTCACCTTCACCTATGTAGTCACCTTTCCACAAGCCCTTGATTGCTGGGACAATTTCTCTCATAGCGCTTCCAGCTGAAAAAGGATCTATACCATCTGCAAGTCGGTCATACTCAAAAGAGTAAGCTCCTCGTGCAATACCAATTTCAAGTCGACCACCTGAAATAATATCGGTCATTGCTGCTTCTTCAGCAAGCTTAATTGGGTGCCAAAAAGGGGCAATAATTGTTCCAGTTCCGAGCCTAACATTCTTTGTTTTGTTGGCTAAATCAGCTAGATTAATAAATGGGTTTGGAGCAATAGTGAAGTTCATGCCGTGATGTTCACCAGTCCATATTGTTTTGAAACCCGACCTATCAGCTATTTGATATAGCTCGACATACTCCTCATATAAGCGTTTTTGTGACTGCTCTTCATCTATCCTTTCCATTTGAGCAAATAAAGAAAAATTCATATTAATAGCTCCTACACATTTTGATTGGTTTTACTTATAGCCTCTACATTGCCTTCACTTTCCTTACCCACAAATACTCCAAAAGCATTTAAATCTCTTTCTGCAATATAGCGTTTAAGCATTATTCTACTTGCATCATCAGCTAGAAGTTCAAACGGTATTGAATCAAATTCATAGAATTTTCCAGTAGTTATAGATGAGCCATCTTCGACTTTTGTGCGGTAATATATAAGACTAGTTTTATCATCATTATTTTCAAATACTGAAAATAGATAATGTTCATTGATATGTATTTTTTGCTTTTGGAGACTTCCAAGAAGACTTTCTTCGTCAGAAGTTGAACCCAGTCTTGAAGCATTTGGGAAATAAAGCATCCCAGTTGTTTGATCTGTAAGAAGAAATATTTTTTTTCGCCATTCAATTAACGCCCCAACAATTATTTTTGTGTTTTTATTTTCCATTGCAAGGAGCATTTTTTGTTCAAGTCCAAGATTAACATAATTACCTCGTAAATAAACCAGTGGGGTTTGTGGATTGTATCCAAACTCTCTTACCTTTCCAATAAGAATAAGGTGATCTCCACCTTCTATAATATTATCCGTATCACAATCAAACCAGGCAACTGAGTCAGATATGATAGGGCTTCCTGTAGTTTTTGATTTCCAAGAAATATCTTTAAAGCGATCAGTTTCAGGGCTTGCAAAGGTGGTTGAGATATGTTGCTGATTTTCAGAGAGAACACTAACTGCAAAACTTCCACCTTTAGAAAACGACTCTATGTTGAAAGACTCCTTGTCAATACATATTAATATTAATTGAGGCTCTAACGACACTGAAGTGAAAGAGTTTGCAGTAAATCCTACTGGACTTCCATCTTTATCTTTGGCTGTAACCACAGTTACCCCTGTTGGAAAAGAGCCAAGTGCTTGTCTTAGATCCCGTATTTCTTCTGTTTTCATGCAGTAGTATTGTTAGTGTTATTAAGAAAATGTCCTATTATTGGATTAACTTTTTTTGCCGATATATATGCCATCATATGTGCCTCACTTTCAATGGACTCACTCGAGCTATTTGGAGTTTCTTGAGCCATTTGTTCAGACATTAACGAAGTAGAGTTAGGATCTTCACTCCCGGTTAAGTATAAAACAGGTAGTTGTAAGTTTGAAAGATTATTTACAAAAACTCGATCAGATGTCGCAAACAAATAGTAAGCTTCTGCGTAAGCTTTTGGCGAGGTATTTTGAAGCCAGCTTCGAACATTATCAATCTTCAGTAAATCATCAGGGCTGGTTTTATTTTTAAACCACCTTTCAAGGGTTTGACTAATATTAGGTATTTTTTGAGATTGAAAGACATCTTTAGCCCTCATAATTACATTATCTTGTGCTTTTTTAGTTCTTTTAAAGACAATATTTATGGGAATGAGTGTGTCAACTTTTTTAGGATACCTTAATGCAAATGCAACTGCAATTAGCGCTCCCATTGAGTGCCCAATTAATGAAAAGCTTGAGACCCCTATCTCATTAACAAGATTGTTTAGTTGTCTTACATAGTCTTCAAGGCTTAATTTGTCCTTTTTAAGCATGCTTTGCCCATGACCTAAAAAGTCATAAGTTATTACGCGATAATCTTTTGAAAAATGTTCAACTTGAGGCTGCCATATTTCACCACACATTCCAACGCCATGAATAAAAATCAATGTCGCTGGAGCGTCTCCAAAAGTTTTGTACGCTGTACCATCTTTATCAAAAAAAGAGGGCGTATCTGAATAATTACTTACTTCAAAGTCTTTCACAAGTCAGTCCATTAATAAATGTTTGTAAAATATACTTTCAGGGCACACACCTTTTTCTCTCACTGCCTGCCGACTTGAGTACTAAGAAATATAGAGTATTAAATGTTATGTGTCAAGGGACAAAAATATGCAATTTTTTTAAGAATATGGC
>CAJXOB010000002.1 GCA_913057955.1 uncultured Gammaproteobacteria bacterium
CTAAAGAGGTTATTAATGGTTTAAAGGACGCTATCCATAAGTTATTTGCTTCAGAGCAGTTGATTCTTGGTCCTGCTGAAAAGAAAGATTTCAATTTTGATAGCTTTAAAAGTGCATGGGAAGATTTTGAAAAATCAAGGACTTAAGCTTATTTTATATATGTAAGGATTTATTATTGAATACGATTCTAAAAAGTACTTTAGGCGTTAAAAGTCTGTGTTATAATATTTTGCAATCGTATGCAAAACAATAAAGCATTGTTTTTTATGATGAACTATTAAGATTATTAATTAAGAATAAATAAGGAGAGTAATATGTTTTTAAGAAAAATAGCTACAGCTGTAGCAATTACAACACTAAGCACAGGCGCATGGGCCGCATGTTCTTTTGATAACGATACTGAGCTCAAATCACTTTCAAATTCTTTTGATGCTATGAAAGCAGTCACAGATGCTATGGCAGAATGTGGCAATGTTACTTCAACATTAGACGTTGATTTTAAAGATAAGATGCCTGATGCATTTGCAGCAAACCCATCTCTTTATCAAATTGGTGGTGTATCTCAAGGCACAATGGTCCCTCTTTTAAATGCTGGCACAATCCGTCCGTTGGACGACCTTGTAGCTAAGTATGGAAGTCACCTAAAGCCTAGTCAGTTAATTAAAGTTAATGGAAAAATTATGGCGATTGCTATGCAGGTGAATAACCAGCATCTAATGTATCGTGCAGATATCTTTGCAGATCTTGGTATTGCGGTTCCAACAACGTATGCTGAAATGGTGGCAGCTGCTAAAAAAATGCAAAGCTACAACTTAGTTGATTATCCAATTGGTGGAACTTATAAGGCTGGCTGGAATCTTGGTGAAGAGTTTATTAATACTTACTTAGGTAATGGTGGTGAGTTCTTTGGAGAAGGAAATACTCCTTCTATCAATAATGCAGCTGGTCTAGCGACTCTAAACACTATGAAAAGTCTAACTCCATATATGGATCCTGAATACCTTGTTTCTGACTCAACTTATGTACAGCAACAATTCCAACAAGGAAAAATTGCAATGGCAAACCTATGGGCTACGCGCGCAGGTGCCATGGACAATGCTGAAGAGTCTCAGGTTGTAGGTAAAGTTGTAATGGCTTCTGCTCCAATGGGTTCAGTCCGAGCGGCCTCTACTAACTGGTGGGATGGTATCGTTTTCGCAACAAACATGACAGATGCTCAAGCAGATGCGGCTTTCAGAGTTGCTATGGAAGGAATTGATACTGAAATGGTACAAGCTAATAATGACGCCGCTGTTTGGTTAATTGATGGCTTTGTTGCTGGTTCTGCAGCAGCAGGCGCTATTGCTACTGCTGATAATGGTGCAGCTCCTTACCCTTCAAGTTCTCCTGGTATGGGCGCAATGCATACAGCATTAGGTAATGGCCTTGCAGCTTTCCTAAATGGAGAGAAAGATGGGGCAACAGCTCTTGCTGATATTGAAGCAGCTTATACAATTACAGCTACAGAAAGTGGCTTAATGTAATAACTAAGTGTCTCCGAGAGGGCCCTCATATGAGGGCCTTCTTTTTTTCACTATGTCTTTAACTTTATTATTGATATAATTTTCCTAGTATGAATCAAAAGACTTTCTTTGCATTTATTGGGCCATCTGTTTTAATGATGGTTTTATTTATTGCTTTGCCATTAGCAACTGTTTTAAAGCAGAGTTTTTATCAAACCCAGTCAGTATATGAAACCCTAGAAGTTGAAACTTGTAGTCCAACTTTTACTGGACAAGTTTGTGTCAAAGAAATTAAAACAATCCCCATAATAGGCGATAACGGTAAAGTAATAACTCAAACTAATTATGTAGGACTCTCGAACTATCAAAATGTTCTTGAGCTTCCTCGAGTAATTGCTGCATTTGCTAATAATAGTTGGCACGAATTTATGTTGATTGATTTCTGGAAAGCATTAAGATTCACACTTTCGTTTACTTTGATAACCTTACCATTAGTTCTTTTTTTCGGCCTCTTAATTGCTCTTTGTATAAATAATGTGGCTAAATCTATTAGAGGGCCGGTGATATTTGTATCACTTCTTCCAATGATTATTACTCCAGTGATTGGAGCTTTGGCTATTCGGTGGTTATTTATAGGTGATGGAGTTTTGACTTCATTCCTAGAGTGGTGGTTAGCAAAAGATATTGCTATGTTTGCACAAGCTTGGACGATAGAATTTATGATGACGTTTTATCGTGTTTGGCATGTTGCACCTTTTGCAGCTATTGTGTTTTATGCGGGTCTTCAAACTGTAAACCAAGATACTATTGAAAGTGCTATTATCGATGGAGCAAGCCGTTGGCAAAAATTACGTTTTGTAATATTGCCCCACCTAATGCCTTTAATAGTTTTTGTAACATTGATTCATCTGATGGATGCCTATCGAGTGTTCGAAGAGGTAGTTGGTTTCTCATCACAAGCACATGTTATATCTCTTCAATGGTTAACCTATGATTTTCTAACTGCTGATCTAATGGGAAATCGTTCAATAGGAAGGGCTTCAGCTAGTTCGATGTTGACAATGATTGGAATTACGCTTTTATTAATCCCAGTTCTACGAGGTGTATGGAATGACTATAAGGGTAAGCGACTATGAAGGATATAAATTTAATAAAACAACCTCTTACACTTCGTTTTAGTTCATATTTTTTTCTAATATTTTGGTGTATTGTGGCGGCTTTCCCAATTTTTTGGATCAGTGTTATAAGTGTAAAACTTCCTCTTGATGCATTTAACTCCAACGCATTAAATGTAATTTTTGGACCAGCAACTTTATCTCAAGGTAAGGGGCTTTCATTTATTGACATAACAGTTGGGCTTGCAATAATTCTTTTTACTGCAAAACTTACAACAGGCTGGTTAGGAAGAAAGGTAAATCAATATTCTCCAAACGGCTACTTAGGGTTTGGGTGGATTATTGGCTCTATGACATTTGGTATCTCATTTATTGTAGTTTTTTTTGCTATTATGCCTTCTATCCTTTCTGTCTTAAATGAATATACTGGTGTATTAGGCAATAACATAATAGGGTTTTCTACAGAGCATTACTCAACTGTATGGTTTGAAAGAGACTTTATAAATAATTTCAAAAATTCTCTCTTGGTAACAACTGGTGTAGTTACTATTTCACTTACTTTTGGCACTTTGGCTGGATATGGACTTGCTCGGTCTGGCTCAAATCTAGCATTTTGGATTCTCATTATCGCCTTAGTTTTTCGCGCCCTACCTCACTCAGTTTTAGTTACTGGCTATCTTCCATTTTTTATAAATTCTGCTGAAATACTTAGACCGATATTTGGTGATGCTGCACCAACACTTTATGGGATGCCTTGGGCAACAGTGGCTGTTCTGGTTGCAATTAATCAACCTTTTACAATATGGATGTTGCGTTCATTCTTCCAAAGCATTCCTGCAGAGCTTGATGAAGCTGCTAGAGTTGATGGTTGTAGTCATTTTCAAGCATTTAGACGAGTCATTATGCCGGTAATGTGGCCTGGCGTTATTACCACAGGACTTTTTAGTTTTCTTTTGGCCTATAATGACTTTTTAGTGACTTCAATGCTTCTAGAGGCTCAAAATACAACTATGGTTCCAGCTATTGCAAGTATGTTTAATATGGAAACTACTACAACTGACCAGGTAGTAGCAGTTGCAGCAGCGGTATCCATAATTGCTCCATTATTCTTTTTGGTTATGTTTTTTCAGAGGCAGATAGTAAGTGGTTTAACTGCTGGAGCGGTTAAGGGGTAGTAGTTGAAAATATATGACTATGTTATTATTGGAGCTGGGGCAGCTGGCTGCGTTATAGCAAATAGACTTAGTGCTAATCCAAAGAACACTGTGTGCCTAATTGAAGCTGGTGGAAGTGAAAAGAGCCCATGGATTAAAATTCCCGCTGGTATTTTTGGAGTTTATGGGAATAAAAAATTTGATTATGCATATGAAGGCTCTCCCCAAAAGAATCTTGAAAATCGAAGCATTACTGTCAATCGTGGAAAATGCCTTGGAGGATCCAGTTCAATAAATGGAATGGTTTATATTCGTGGTAATAAGAATGACTATGATACTTGGGCTGCATTAGGATGCAAAGGATGGTCCTATGAAGAAGTCTTGCCAGTCTTCAAAAAACTCGAAAATAATAATGCGGGCGGCGATTTAAAATATCATGGGTTTGATGGTGAACTATCAGTAGTGGTACCTCAAGATGCTAATGCGTCAGGAAAAAGATTTATATCAGCAGGCGGTGAAATTGGATTATTTCAAAATTCTGACTTTAATGCAGAGTCACAAATTGGTCTTGGAATTTACAATGTAACCCAAAGCAATGGAGCACGTGTGAGCTCCTATAATGCTTTTCTAGAGCCAGTACTTAACAGAACCAATCTTACAATCCTTACCCATACATCTGTTAGTTCACTTGATATAAAAGGTAAAAAAGTCATTGCAATTAATATTAATACTAATGGGATTGATAAAAAAATTCATTTTAATAAAGAAGTTATTATTTCTGCTGGTGCAATAGATTCACCACGGCTGCTTCTTGCATCAGGAATTGGAGATAAGAAAGAGCTAGAGAGTATAGGAATTGAGTGCAAAAATAATCTGACTGGTGTTGGTAAAAATTTACAGGATCACCTTGACTGTATGGTTACAGTTAGATCAGATAACAAGGAATCTATTGGTATCTCGTGGAAGTCTTTAATTCCTAATGTTTTAACTGCGCCTTTTAACTACTATTTCAATAAAATGGGTTGGTGGACTACCAACTATGTTGAAGCAGGTGGCTTTGCAAAAACTAAAGAATCTGATGGTAAAAACCCTGATATTCAATTCCATTTCACTCCAATTTTTAGAAGTCATCGTGGGAAAAAGTTTGAATTTGGACATGGATACTCGATCTTTACTTGTTTGTTAAAGCCTTTTAGTTCAGGGACTGTCAAATTATCAAAAGAGGGTAAAAGTGTTAAGATACTTATTGATCATAATTTCCTATCAGATAGGAGGGATGAAGCTACTATGATTGAAGCATTAAAAAATGCTAGAAAGCTTCTGTCATCCAAGGTATTTGACGATGTTCGAGGCAAAGAAATGGCTCCAGGAGAATCAATTCAGAGTGATGATGAAATCTTAAACTATATTCGCAAAACAGCACTAACTGTTTATCACCCTGTTGGTACATGCAAGATGGGCGTTGATGAAATGTCCGTTGTTGAGCCTCATAATTTAAAGGTGAAAGGAATGAGTAATTTACGTGTTATTGATGCCTCAATTATGCCAACTATTACAAGTGGAAACACTTCAGCCCCAACTATGATGATCGCAGAAATTGGCGCAAAAATGATTTTAAATAAGGATTAAGCATGAGTAATTATCAAAAAGAAAAAAAGATAATTTTGGATTACTATAAGGCATTAGATAATGCTCAAGGAATTGATATCACTAAGGTTTTAGAGGGCCATATTTCAGAAAATTATATTTGGCGTGGGTACCACCCTTTTAACGAGCTTAAAGATCCTAAAGAAGTTTCAGAAATTTTTTGGCAGCCCTTCCGAAATTCATTTAAAAGCATGCAAAGACGAATGGATATTTTCATGGCGGGAAAAAATGAAATAGATGGATTTGAATCTGTATGGGTAATTTCTATGGGCCATCTAATGGGTTTATTTGATAATGAGTGGCTTGGAATTGCTCCTTCAGGAAAAATGGCTTTTTTGCGTTATTGTGAATTTAATAAGGTTGAAAATGGAAAGATAACCGAAACTGCAATGTTTTTTGATATTCCACATGTCATGATGCAGGTTGGGTTAAATCCTTTTCCTCCTCAAACAGCTGCACATTTAGTTCAGCCAGGGCCAATGTCCCACGAGGGCTTAATGTTTGAAAAGCAGGATACTGCTGAAGGTGAAAAAACTTTAGCTACTATTGATTTTATGGTTAACGATATTAGGACCTGGAAAGAACAACAAGAACTGCCTCTTGTTGATGAGCTTAGAAGAAGCTGGAATGAAGATATGATTTGGTGGGGACCGGCTGGTATTGGTTCAACATACACAATTGAAAGGTACGCTGAGCAACACTCGGGGCCATTCAGAGCAGGCTTTAAAGACCGTACATTTAATGGCCATATTTGCAGAATTGGAGAAGGTAATTTTGGTGGTTTTTTTGGGTGGCCCAACCTAACACTTACTCCTGTAGGTGGTTTTATGGGTATGCCTGCATCGGAAAAACCAGGTGATATGAGAATAATAGATATGTATCGCCGCGAAGGTGATAAACTCTCAGAAAACTGGATATTTATTGATCTTTTGCATTTTTGGAGGCAACAAGGCGTTGATATTTTAGATCGTATCAAAAAAACTCCAAGAACCTAAAAAACTTATCAGTGAGCTGAATATACCTCACTATTTTTAATTAATTTTTTTCACTTGAGTTCAATTCATTTTTGAATTAACATCAATTCTATAACGATTTAAATAGAATTGATTAATGAGACGAGGAAGAGCTAAGGTTACTAGAGAAGTTACAAACTTTACACAGGCCCCTTATAGACAAAAAAAGAATCCTTTTCAGCCGATGAATATTTTTTCAGAGGATGAGATTGAATCAATCCATGACGCCTCTTTAAAAGTTTTATGTGATACAGGAATGGACATCCAATCTCCTCGCGCAGTGGAGGTCTTAAGAAAAGCTGGAGCATCAATCGACAGTGACGGCAAGCGTGTTAGGTTTGAGCCTGGCTTCATAATGGAAAAAATAGCCACCACCCCAAGTGAATTTACTCTACATGGTAGGTATAAAGAAAGGCACGTTCATGTTGGCGGTAGATCTGTTATAAATACAATGGTTTCAAGTGCGCCCAATGTTTCTGATCTAGAAAGAGGTAGAATTCTGGGTAACTTTGAAGACTATACAAACTTAATCAAACTAGGTGAAATGCTAAATACGGTTCATGCATTTGGCGGCTATCCGGTTGAGCCTTGCGATTTAGATGTGAGTGTGCGCCATTTACAGGCTGTCTCTGCAGCTGTTCGCCTGACAACAAAGCCCCTTTTTGGATACGCGATTGGCAGTGAAAGAATGCTCGATGCAATTGAAATTATTCGAATTGGTAGAGGGATTGATAAAGAAACTCTCTTAAAGGAGCCCTCAATTACTACAGTCGTAAATGCAAACTCTCCACTGGTCTATGACAAGGCACTTTTGGAAGGTGCGATCGAAATGGCTGAACATAACCAGCCGGTGATCTATACGCCCTTTACCTTGGCCGGTGCTATGGCTCCCATTACAGTTGCTGGAGCGTTAGTCCAACAAAATGCTGAAGCCCTTGCAGGGCTTGCGTTTCATCAGTGTGTTAATTCTGGAGCGCCAGCTATGTATGGTAGCTTTACTTCTAATGTAGACATGAAGTCAGGCTCTCCAGCCTTTGGAACGCCAGAATATACACAGGCCACAATTGCGAGCGGTCAATTAGCTCGAAAATATAATATCCCTCTGAGGGCCTCTAATGCTAATGCCTCTAATGCTCCTGATGAGCAATCAGTTTATGAATCACAAATGTCCCTTTGGGCTTGCTTGCTGGGCCAAGTAAATTTTATTTTGCATGGGCATGGGTGGATAGAAGGAGGTCTTTGTGCATCTTATGAGAAAGTTATTTTAGATGCTGAGATGAACCAAATGATGGAAGCCTTTCTCCAGCCAGCACAGGTCAATAAAGACACTCTTGGTGTTGAAGCAATCGCCGAGGTTGGTCCTGCAAGTCATTTTTTTGCTGCGAAACAAACTATGGAGCGTTACGAAACTGAGCACTATAATCCGTTGCTTTCAGACTGGAGAAATTTTGAATCTTGGAGGGATGCAGGCTCAGAAACTGCAACTCAACGAGCAAATAAAATATGGAAGCAGCTCCTAGAAGAGTTTGAAGAACCGAAGCTAATGCCAGAAGTGGAAGAAGAGCTTTCAGCTTTTGTTGACAAAAGGGTTTCAGAGGGTGGAGCCGCTCCTTTATAAGGGCACTTTTTTATTAAGGGATTCGTTATGAAAGATTCTGCAAGAGTTGTTGTTATTGGAGGCGGCGTAGTTGGCTGCTCGATTCTTTTTCACCTTGCAAAGATGGGGTGGAAAGATGTTGTACTTCTTGAAAGGGATGAATTAACTTCTGGCTCAAGTTGGCATGCAGCCGGCTCATTTCATACAGTGAGTTCTGACCCTAATGTTTCCAAACTTCAAGACTACACAATTAATTTATACAAAGAAATTGAGGAGACTTCGGGACACTCAATAAGCCTTCACACAACTGGAGGCTACTACTTAGCTTCAAATCAAAGTTGGCATGATTATCTCAAGCGTGAGCGCTCTAAAGCTAGAACACTAGGCTTAGAGCAAGAATTTGTGTCGTTAGATGAGGTTGTAGATAAGCATCCATTAATTGATCCCAAGCATTATGTTGCAGCACTATGGGATCCAACTGATGGTGATGTTGATCCTTCGGGCGTTGTTTATGCTTATGCCAAATCAGCCCGTGTTCATGGCGCTGAGTTTTATACACACACGCCCGTTATAGAGACCAACCAAAGATCTGACGGTTCTTGGGATGTTGTTACCAAGAAAGGCAATATCCATGCAGAACATATCGTCAATGCTGGCGGACTCTGGGCCCGCGAACTTGGACGTATGTCTGGAATACATTTGCCCGTAGTTCCGATGGAGCACCACTATTTAATTACGGAAGAAATTGAGCAGATTGCTAGCTTAGCGGATGGCCAGCGCTTACCTAGTTTTATTGATTTTGAAGCGAATCTATATTCACGCCAAGAAAATACTGGCATGCTGCTGGGAACCTATGAGCCACGATCTACTCCTTGGTCATTGGATGGTACACCACAAACTTTTGGACATGATTTATTGGAGCCAAAACTTGATAATATCGCGGATCGATTGGAGTTGGCATATGAGCGCATTCCAGCGCTCGCAACTGCTGGAATTAAAAATATTATTAATGGACCATTTGTATTCTCCCCAGATGGCAACCCTATGATTGGGCCCGTTCCAGGTATGAAAAATTATTGGACAGCTGTCGGCGTTATGGCTGGTTTTTGCCAGGCTGGAGGTGTTGGAAAGACGCTTGCAGAGTGGATGATTGAGGGTGAGCCATCGGTCGATGTTTGGGCAATGGATATTGCACGCTTTGGTAATTTTGCGACTCCAGAATGGGGCGTCATTAAGTCTTCAGAAAATTATGAACGACGCTTTGTAATGACCTTTCCAAACGAAACGCTGCCTAAGGGTAGGCGCCAAAAAACAACATCAATATACGATCGATTAACTCAAAAGGGAGCGGTATGGCAGGACACCTTTGGACTTGAAAATGCATTGTGGTTTGCTGATTCATCAGAGGATGCCTATGAAGAGCCAACTTTTCATCGATCAAGGTCGCATGACTATGTTGCAAAAGAAGTCAGAGCTGTAAGGCAGAACCTTGGCGCAACTGAAGTTGCTAATTTCGCCAATCATAGATTTACTGGAAGCGGAGCTCGATCCTTCTTAAATCGGATACTTGCAGGACACATGCCCGAACCTGGTCGAGTCAATTTGTCACCTATGCTTTTAGAGAGTGGAAAATTAAATGGCGACCTGACAATAGCTTGTATCGATAAAGAAACTTTTTATTTGTTTGGATCAAGTGCAGCACAAAATATGCATTTGCGTTGGTTTGAAAAGCATCTTGAGGGGGTTAAGGATGTAGTCTATAAAAATATGACAGATGATTATCACGGTATCGCTATTGCGGGTCCAAATTCGAACCAGCTCTTGTCTAGATTAACTCGAGACGATGTGAGTCTTGATGCTTTTAAGTTCCGTGACATTAGAGATACGTTTATAGGGGGAGTTCCAGCACTTTGCGTAAGAATTTCTTTCACGGGAGAACTTGGTTATGAAATATATGTAGCTCCCCAATACCAGTTAAAGTTATTTGAGGTGATTCAGGAGGTAAGTAAAGACCTTGACCTCACGTGGTTTGGGGGAAGAGCTTTAATGTCAATGAGGTTAGAAAAAAGTTGGGGCGCATGGACAATGGATTTTAGGCCTGATTTTAATGTGATAGAATCTGGACTCGGTTTCTTTGTGGATTGGGATAAAGATTTTGTAGGTAAAAAGGCTGCATTAGAGGACAAAAAAAATGGCCCAAGAAAAAAACTTTGTGTCATAGAGATTGATACTGAAATCGATGTTAGTGGTGATGAAGCTGTGATGCATAATAAAGAGTGTGTCTCTTACATTACCTCTGGTGGATATGGACATTCAGTAGAAAAATCTCTTGCTATGGCCTATCTCCCAGTTGAACTAATTGACTCTAGTGCTGTTCTTGAAGTAGAAATATTGGGTGTATTTTGTAAAGCGAGTATAGTAATGAAGCCACTCTATGACCCGAGTGGATTGAAAATGCGATAGAAAACAAAAAAGTATATTATGAGTTTTACAACCAACAAAAGACATCATGCAAAAATTGGCTCCCATTTAGATGGGGCTGAAGATATCTATAGCCTTAACAAGCATACGCTTGGCCCAGGAGAGCTAGCTGAATCGGAATGGTTGTCAGCAGGCTTAGCAAGTCCAGACATGACAAAGATTAGGGAGTATCGCTTACAAAGAGTCCGTGAAAAACTAGAAGAGTTTGATTGTGCTGGGATACTGCTCTATGATCCGGTGAATATTCGCTACGCTACAGACAGTACTAATATGTCTATATGGACATCACACAATGCTGTGCGTTATGCACTAGTCATGGCAGATGGTCCTGTCATTATGTTTGAATTTGATGCCCATGAGTTTCTCTCAAATCACAATCCACTGATAACCGAAGTAAGGCATGCTGTGACATATTTATACTTTACAGCTGGAGATAAGAGCAAGGAAAGGGCGAAAATATGGGCATCTGAAATTGTTGATATAGTTACAGAATATGGCAAAGGGAGCAAAAGATTAGCGCTCGATCATTGTGCCCCAGAGGGGATTCATGAACTTCAATCACTTGGCTTAGAGCTTTCAAATGGCGAAGAGATTATGGAGCTTGCAAGACTTATTAAGTCGGATGATGAGTTGGTTGCAATGAGGCGCTCTATTTTTGCTTGTGAAAGATCTATTGAGCTCATGAGAAATTACTTTAAGCCTGGAGTCTCGGAGCAAGAGCTATGGGGTCGTTTTCAAATGGAAGCAGTTTCTAGAGGTGCTGAATGGATTGAAACTAGGCTTCTAGCGTCTGGACCAAGAGCAAATCCATGGTATCAAGAATGCTCATCACGGCCAATGCAAAGTGGTGAATTGATGGGTTTTGATACCGACTTAGTTGGATCATATGGGTACTGCACAGATATGTCAAGAACTTGGTTGTGCGGCGATGAAAAGCCGAGTTCAGAGCAAAAAGATATCTATACGAAGGCCTATGATCAAATCCAAATGAACATGCAGAGTTTGAAACCAGGACTCACCTTTCAAGAGTTAACGCTTAACGCTAAAGAGTATCCAAGAAATGAGTATCGTCATTACTCAGTGTTATATCATGGCGTTGGAATGTGTGATGAGTTCCCCGCAATTCCTTTTAGCTGGGAGTTAAATGAAAATAGTTTTGACGGGGTTTTAACGCCTCAAATGGTGTTGTGTGTTGAGAGCTATATTGGTCGACGCGACGGTGGACCAGGTGTTAAGCTCGAAGAACAGGTGCTTATTACAGAAAATGGCTATGAATTATTAACTAGCTATCCATTCGAATCTGATTTGTTACTTTAAATTTTATAAATAATTATTTTTTACAGTTACAGACTAGATGAATATAAAAAAAAAGAAAATTTCAGAGATAAGTGGACAAGAAATTTTCCTAGTAAGCATTACGAATGACAATAATTTTAGTGTTTCATTTTCAAACTTTGGTGGCTATATTCATCAAGTACTGATCCCTTATCAAAATAATCCTGAAGAGTTTGAGGACGTTATCTTGGGTTATGAAGAGCCCA
The DNA here is from genome assembly GCA_913057955.1 of uncultured Gammaproteobacteria bacterium. Classification (GTDB taxonomy): domain Bacteria; phylum Pseudomonadota; class Gammaproteobacteria; order PS1; family Pseudothioglobaceae; genus Pseudothioglobus. The sequence continues at coordinate 12,051 of CAJXOB010000002.1, forward strand.
TTGAGTGTGTAAATGATAAGAGTTTCTTTAATGTTATTACAGGAAGAGTCTGTAATCGCATTAAGGATGCTGAGTTTGTTCTTAATAATAAAAAATATACTTTAAATAATAATAATGGTCTCAATCATCTTCATGGGGGCAGTGTTGGTTTTAATAAAAAGATATGGAATCTTGATTCAATTCAAGAGGACGGAGATGAAGTGACCGTATCAATGTCATACGACTCTCCTCATTTAGAGGAAAACTATCCAGGAAATTTAGCCTGCATAACACAATATAAATTCAACAATAGTAATGAGTTTTCAATTTGCTATTCAGCTACTACAGATGAAGACACAATAGTCAACATTACCAACCATAATTATTGGAATTTTCATGGCCACAAAAAATATTACGGAACAATTTTAAATCATAGTGTTCAGATTTATGGCGAAGAGGTGTGTGAAGTAGAAAATGACTTAATTCCAAATGGAAGATTTTTAAATGTTAAAAATACAAAGTATGATTTTATGAATAGCAATGATATTTCTCAAAACCTTCTAACTGAAGGAGGAATAGATATTAACTACGTTGTTAATCATGAAAAAGTTATGAAACCTGTTGGCAGAACTTGGAGTAATTTAACTGGAATGGGTGTTGCGTATTCGAGTGACCAGCCAGGGCTTCAGTTTTATACTGGTGGCAACATGCACCCTGAATATAAGGGGAAGTATAGTAGGGTATATGGAAAGAATTATGGACTTTGTATGGAGATGCAGCTTTTCCCTGATGCAATAAACCAAGCTAACTTTGAAAGCCCAATCCTAAAAGCTGGGGAAGAGTACACGTCAAATACTATAATTAAGTTTTTAAATAACTGTTGACTAATATGAGTGAAATTCCAAATACAATGAGCGCAGTTCTAACAACTGGACATGGTGGTTTTGATGTGCTTGAACATCGAAATGATGTTCAAGTTCCAACCCCTGAATCAGATCAAGTATTACTTAGAGTTTTAGGCGCTGGTATAAATAATACAGATATTAATACTCGCACTGCTTGGTACTCAAAATCGGTTAGAGATGAAACTAATTCTGACGATTCTAAAGGACTAGACGATGATGGAAGCTGGTCAGGAAATCCTCTTAATTTTCCTATTATTCAAGGAGCTGATTGTTGCGGTGAAATTGTTGCTGTAGGAGACGATATTGATATTAAGCGAATTGGTGAGCGAGTCCTGGTTAGAACTATGCAGCAATATGCGGTTGATTATAGACCCTTTGAGTGTTGGACTATGGGCTCAGAATGTGATGGTGCTTTCGCCCAATACATGGTTGCGTTCAGTGATGAAAGTTATAAGATTGAGAGTAATTGGAGCGATATAGAGTTAGCGTCTATTCCATGCGCATACTCAACTGCAGAAAACTTATTAGAGCGCTCAAATGTTAAAAATAGTGAGGTCGTATTGATTACAGGAGCATCCGGCGGCGTAGGTTCAGCAGCAATACAGCTAGCTAAAAGACGTGGTGCTAAAGTTATTGCAATTGCAAGTGCAGAAAAAATAAACGATGTCAAAAAAATAGGCGCAGATACAGTTATCAAGAGAGGAGAGAGTCTAAATGGAGTGCTTGAAGCTGAGAGTGTCGATGTAGTAATTGATTTAGTAGCTGGAGGTCAATGGGCAGAGTTACTTGATGTACTTAAAAAAGGTGCTCGATATGCAGCAGCAGGAGCTATAGCTGGTCCTATAGTTGAGCTTGACATTAGAACTCTATACTTAAAAGACCTAACATTAATGGGCTGTACTTTTCAGGATGGCCAGGTATTCAAAAATTTGATTGGTTATATTGAAAGAAATGAAATTAAACCACTGGTTGCAAAAAGTTACCCACTAAAAGATATTGTTAATGCTCAAAAAGACTTTTTATCAAAAAAATATACGGGCAAGCTAGTTCTTATCCCATAATATAAAAATGAAAATTAAGACAATTGATGTTTTTCAAGTTACGCTTCCTTATGCTGGTGGAGTTTATCGTTTGTCAGGTGGACGAGAATATTCAGAATTTGATGCTACTATTGTTCGCATTACTACCGCATGCGGCATTGAAGGCTGGGGTGAAAGCACACCTTTCGGATCAACATATATTGCTGCACACGCCAAAGGTGTTCGGGCTGGAATTGAAGAGATAGCACCAAGTTTGTTAGGTAAAGATCCACGGCACTTAGACCGTATTAATGAGGTAATGGACAATTCTCTTGTGGGCCATAATCATGCAAAAACACCAATTGATGTAGCGTGCTGGGATATTTTTGGTAAGTCGGTAGGAATGCCTGTATGTGACTTATTGGGAGGAAGTACTGGTGATCCTTTAGCTTTAATTTCATCAATCTATGCAGGAGAACCCGAAGAAATGAGAGGCCGAGTAGTGCTTCATCGTAAAGCAGGATATCGAGGTCATTCGATTAAGATTACGGACGACCCTCAATTAAATGCAAATAGAATTGAAGCTTGTTTAGCAGGCCGCAAAAAAGGAGAATATTTTATTGTTGATGCTAATGGAGGGCTAACAGTTGAAACTGCATTAAGGCTAATTAATACTTTACCAAAAGGTTTAGACTTTGTACTTGAAGCACCTTGTGCAACTTGGAGAGAGCATATTTCTTTGAGAAGGCGTACTTCAATTCCCATCATTTGGGATGAGCTAGCTTTATCTGAAGAGGATATTATTCAGATCGTGTCTGAAGATGGTGCAGAAGGTATTGGCTTAAAAGTGTCTAAAAATGGAGGCCTAACCAAGTGCAGAAGACAAAGAGATATATGCATTGCAGCTGGATATTCGATGAGCGTCCAGGATACTACTGGTTCAGATATTGCATTTGCGGCGATTGTTCATTTGGCACAAACGCTTCCTAAGAAGTATCTTAGATGTGTTTTAGATTGTAGAGATATGGTAGATATTAAAACCGCCGATGGAAATTTTGATATAGCTAATGGTTTTGTCTTAGCTCCGAAAACTCCAGGCCTAGGAGTACAGCCAAGGCTTGATATCTTAGGAACTCCCTTAATGAGTTATAATTAAATTATTTTTCTTTTCCTGCCATAAGTTCTTTCCAGCGCATATAGCTATTAACACCTGCCCACATGAGAGCTTTTGGCATCAGTTTTTTTGGCGCTTCTTCATCAACAAAATTGGGCACAAGACTACTAATTGTTCCACTAATTTTTTCAGCAGTAATGACGCCTATAGCTGTCCCTTTTGCTGTTCCAAGACCATTTTGACAGCATGCAGAGTAGACTCCATCTTCAACTTCACCTTGAGCAAAAACACTATTAAGGCTGAGACACAACCTCCCTCCCCAACAATATTCCATGGAGACTTTATCAAGCATAGGAAATCTCGCATTAAATGATGATGAGTGGCTTTCTCCTGCAGAGCGCATAAACGTATCTGAAGCTTCCATGCTTGGGTTATACGACCAGCGATTTCGAATGAGAACACGATCTCCACCAATACCTGATATCCGTCTCACAGAAGATCCCATTGCATCAGCTGAAGTAAGGCCCCATTCTCTTGTGCCTCCTAATTCATTAGACTCCTCTGAGGTTAATTTTCTTGTCATCGATGAGTAAGTAAAAATAGTCATCAGTCTGTTTTCAAAGTATCCAAAACGCTCAACCATTCCATTAACTGCCAATATAATTTTTGAACTTGATATTGATCCCAGCTTGGTTTTAGCCTTCCATATTTTCTCACCATCATGCATACCTTCATCAACTAGGCCAATCACCGGAGAGTTTTCATAGATTGTGACATTAGAGTTTTTAGAAACTCCATCCGCCAAAGATTGAATGTAAAGTGCTGGCTGAAGCATGGCTGTGCCAGGAGTCCAAAGCCCATTAATATAGTAGTCTATTCCAGTTAAATCTCTCATTTCTTGAGAGTCAAGTATCTTATAACTCTCACTTGTTTTATCCAGATGTTTTGCATATTCAGTGTTGAAATTCACACCCTTTTTAGTTGCTGCTGCGTTGGTTTTACCAACTTGCTGAATCGCCTCTTCTGGCATTTGATACTCCTCAGAGGCATTCTTTGCAAACTCAATGGCTGAGCGATTAATAAGCGTTTGCTCGAGGTCTTGTTCGAGGGTACCTAGGTAGTCATCGGACGCAAGGTTGTGAGGTAGGTCGATCATGAAGCCGGAGTTTCGACCTGCAGGTCCTTCCGCAATTTCACAGGCCTCAAGAATTGCGATTTTTGAATCTTTATCGATTTGATTTAAACGCCGAGCAGCAGAAAGTCCAGCAAATCCAGCACCAATTATCAGGTAATCAGCAGTTACATTATCAGTAAGATTTTTATGCGGTTTTCTTGTAGGAAGAATTTCTTTCCATCCAGTGCTTCCAGGATTCACAGGTAGTTTTATATTGATAGTCATAATTATGTGCTTGGTAAGCTAATTTTTGCCATTCTTCCCCCGTCAATAGTATAAACCTGGCCAGTAACAAAACTTGATTCTGAAGATGCAAGCCAAGAAACTAAGGAGGCAATTTCTTTAGTTTTACCAGTTCTATTGAGTGGGTGGATGCTGCCGATGTTTCGTCTAAAATTTTCTGGATTAGGCATCGCATTTATAAAATCTTCATTGAGTTCTGTATCAACCCAGCCTGGAGCAACCGCGTTGCATCTTACGCCGTCTTTTCCATGATCAACTGCAATGGCTCTAGTAAGACCATGAAGACCAGCTTTACTTGCAGAGTATGCTGCATGTTTTGGGTTGGCTCCAATTCCTTCAATAGAGCCTATATTTACAATGCATCCTTTAGAGGCAATAAGAAAAGGCATAGTAAGCTTACTTAATAGAAATGGCGCTGTAAGGTTTACAGCTAGTGTTTGATTCCAGTCCTCAATACTTGTATCTTGTATGGACGATTCCATCATCATTCCAGCATTGTTAATTAAGACATCAATACGACCATGCTTTTTAATAATTGTCCCAATACTATTAGAGCATTCTTGCTCTTTACTTAAATTACACTGAATCGAGTCAAATAACTCCGATTTTCCTCTTTGAATGGTACAAATTTTTGCACCTTCTAGTGCAAAGCGCTCAGCACATGCCAAGCCAATGCCTCTAGTAGCACCAGTGATTACAACAATTTTATTAGAAAACCGCTTTTCCACCATTTATCTCCACCAAAGATCCACAGACATAGCGCGCTTCATCAGAAGTTAAAAATGCAACAACATCAGCAATTTCCTCGGGCTCTGCTATATGCCCGATTGGTACCGATTTATTTAATTCATTTATCGCATCATCAGGGTTTAGACCTCTTATTTCAAAACCAGTTCTGAGCATTGGGGTATTTACTTCATTGGGGCAAACCGCATTAATGCGAATATTCTGATGAGCATGATCTCTTCCCAGGCACTTGGTCATTGCTGCTAAGGCAGCTTTCGTTGTGCAGTACACCAGATGATTTGGTCCCGGATTTACTCCCCAACATGAGGATACATTCACAATAGAGCCGCCTCCTGCTTTTGTCATTAGAGGTATTACGGCTCTGATTAAGCGAAAAGGTGCCTCAACATTAATCTTCATCGATAATTCGAAATCTTCATCAGTTGCCTGAGTAATATTTCCTCGACGCATTAGACCCGCATTGTTGATAAGAATATTAATAGCACCAAGTTTTTTTTGAACGTCCTTTGTTAGATTGTTGCAGTAGTTTTTATCTAACAGATCACCAGGAAATACGGCCGCTTTTCCACCCATTTTTTGGATTTCATCAGCAAGAAGTTGAGATTGATCTTGGGATTTATCAGCGATTGCTATGGTGTGGCCTTGACTTGCATATTTATTGACAAGCGCTTTACCAATTCCTCCGCAGGCACCCGTTATAAGAACAACTCTAGATTTATTATTATTCATAATTTAGTATTCTTGATTTAAGGCTTCCATTGTAGGAATTATTTGCTCTCTTCTGGCAATAAAATCAAGGAGCTCTTCGTCTTTACTTTCATCCAGTTTTGGTTCCTGGTAATCAGCTAGTAGTTGTTTTGCTCCCTCAAGTCCTCTTTGAATTGTGTCCTTACTGCCATCCGCTTGCCACTGTTCGATGGAATTATTGTCAAATAATTTAGGCATAAAAAATGCTCGTTGAAAATTATCCATAGTGTGTTGGTGTCCAAGATAATGACCACCAGGACCAACATCTCTTATTGCAGCTAAGCCCTCCTCAAAATCATCCCAGCGAATACCTTCAGCCATCCGGTAACCCATTTCACATTGCTCAGCATCGACTACAAATTTTGCCATTGAGCAGTGCATTCCAGCTTCATTCCATCCTGCAGAGTGCCAAATATAGTTTGCTCCGGATAAAAGAACTGCCATCATTGTAGATGCGCTCTCATAGCCTGATTGGGCATCAAAAACTTTAGATCCGCCAAGTGTATTAGAGCTTCTCCATGGAACTTTATAGTGCCTAGCCATTTGGCCAATCATAAAGTTCATAAGAGAAATTTCTGGAGTACCCGCCATTGGAGCGCCAGATTGCATAGATACTGTTGCAAGGTAATGCCCATAAATTGCTGGAGACCCCTTCCGAATTACTTGAGTATAGGCAAGTGCTGAAAGTGCTTCAGCGTTAACTTGTGCAACAGTTGGCGCAACACTCGCTGGTGTGTTCGCACCTCCAAGTACAAAAGGAGAGCAGAGTACGGGCTGATTATGTGCAGAAAATACCCTTAACGCTGAGAGCATGGTTTGATCCCAAACAAGCGGAGAGTTTCCATTTATATTGCCAGTAACTACGGGATGAGTATCCATGTATTTCTCTCCAAATAGAATCTTGCACATCTCAATTACATCTTCCGCATTCTTACCGCTACTTGTCATACCCATAAAAGTTTTATCTGAGTGCTTCATAGAAGAATAGGTGATTCTTAGGTGTCGATGCGAGATTGGATGGTCCATAGGCTCAACAATATGATGAGCACTTGAATGTATGGCAGGAAGCATATGAGATAGTTTATGGAAGTTGGCCAGGTCTTCAAGTTTTGGCCAGCGCCTTTTGTTTTCAAGATCACATATAAAAGGAGCGCCAGTCATCGGAACAAAAATAGAGTTATTGCCACCAATTTCTAGTGATTTTTCTGGGTCACGGGCATTCATAGTAATGCTTTCTGGAATGCTTGAGATTAGCTCACGAATAAGGCCTCTATCAAAACGAACACGCTCACCCTTAATATCAGCACCAGCCTTCTTCCAGTCTTCGAGTGCAATTGGGTCATGAAACTCAACCCCTACATCTTCAAGAATTGATAAAGATGCGTCATCCATTTTTAAAACCTGCTCTTCACTCATTGGCTCTGTAAGTGGAATTTTTCGCTTCAAGGTTGGAAGCATTTCAATCTTGACTTTTAGTCGATCTGTTCTCCTTGCATTCCTACCAATTCTTTGTGAAGAGCTAGCCATAATAGTTTGATTACAATATAATTAATATACGTATCGTAGATTAATTGTTTGTTAAATGCAATATTAATTTTTTCATGCAAACATGAAAAATACTATTTTTACTTATCTCTGTATATTCTTGATAAATCACCAATTAAGAGTAAAATTTATTATTTTTAAAACAAATAAAAATAATGTCAAATTTGTCTAATAACTTTATAGCTGGCGACTGGGTCAAGGGCTCTAGTTCGATATCTAACATAAATCCTTCGGATACTAACGATGTCATTGGCGAGTATGCGCAAGCGAGTATTGAACAGCTAGACGATGCTTTGAATTCTGCACAAATGGCACAAAAGAAGTGGGCAGCTACTGGATTAGAGCAGCGACAAGCTATATTAATGAAGATTGGTGAGGAGATGATGGCTCGAAGCGCTGAGCTTGGCGAGTTATTATCTCGAGAGGAGGGCAAGCCAGTTGCTGAAGGAAAAGGTGAGATCTATAGAGCAGGTCAATTTTTTACTTATTATGCCGCTGAAGTGCTTCGTCAAAGTGGCGATACTGCAGATTCAGTTAGGCCAAACATTGAAATCGATGTTCGCCGTGAAGCTATGGGCACAGTTGCAATTATTTCACCTTGGAACTTTCCTACAGCGACTGCCAGCTGGAAAATTGCCCCAGCTTTAGCATTTGGTAACGCAGTTATTTGGAAGCCCGCCAACCTGACTCCAGCGAGCGCTGTTGCACTAACTGAAATAATCGCTAAGCAAGATATTCCAAAAGGGCTGTTTAATTTAGTTATGGGCTCTGGGTCTTCTATCGGTCAGGCGTTAGCTGAAAGCCCTAAAGTTCATGCAATTAGTTTTACTGGGTCCTACGATGTTGGTCTTCAAATAGCGGGCGCTGCTGCAAAAAATTTAACGAAGTTTCAATTAGAATTAGGCTCTAAAAACCCATTAGTAGTAATGGACGATGCAGATATTGACGTCGCTGTTGCTGCCGCTACTGGCGGCGCTTTTGGAAGCACAGGGCAAAAATGTACGGCCTCTTCTAGGCTTGTTGTGCACGCGTCTATCCATGATGAGTTTGTCGATCGAATGAGTCAATCTACTGCAGCTCTAAAGGTTGGACATGCTCTTGAAGATGGCACTCAAATTGGTCCAGCAGCGAGCCAGCAACAACTTGACTCAAACCTCAAATATATGGCCTTAGCAAAAGAAGAGGGCTGTGAGGTAGTATGTGGAGGACAGAAGCTTGAACTTGATAATCCTGGCTTTTACATGCAGCCTGCTTTATTAATTGGTGGCAGTAACTCCATGAGAGTGAATCGTGAAGAGTTGTTTGCTCCTATGGCGTGCATCATTAAAGTGGCAGACTATGACGAAGCGCTTTCAGTTGCTAATGACACAGATTTTGGTCTAGTTTCAGGAATCATTACGCAGTCACTATCAAGAGCAAATCATTTTCGTAGAAACGCAGAGAGCGGCTGCGTTATGGTGAACTTACCAACAGCGGGAACTGACTACCATGTCCCTTTTGGCGGTAGAAAAAATTCAAGCTTTGGACCCAGAGAGCAAGGATCATACGCAAAAGAGTTGTATACTCAAGTAAAGACTTCATACATTTCTAGCGGAAACCCATAATGGCTCATCCATCACTTTTTATTGACGCTCTTCAATACAACAATTGGAGTGAAGAGGTATTCAAACAAATTAATGATGGTGGTTTAAGTGCGGTACACGTTACAATTTGCTACCATGAAGATTTTCAGGAGATGGTTCAAAACATTATTGACTGGAACCGCCGTTTTGAATGTTATTCAAGTTTAATTTTCCATGGCAAGTCTGCAGGCGATGTTCTTAAAGCTCAAAATGAAGGTAGAACTGCAATATTTTTTGGGTTTCAGAATTGCTCGCCAATTGAAGATGATATCGGACTAGTTGAGGTGTGTCATCAACTAGGCGTTAGGTTTATGCAGCTCACATATAATAATCAGAGCTTATTGGGGACTGGTTGTTATGAAGAAAATGACCCAGGTATAACCCGAATGGGTAAGCAAGTGATTAAAGAGATGAACCGAGTTGGCTTGGTAGTTGATATGAGTCATTCTTCAGAGCGATCTACCCTTGAGGCGATTGAAATTTCGGAGCGCCCTATTGCAATTACTCATGCCAATCCAACTTTTTGGCATCCAGCTTTAAGGAATAAATCAAATAAAGTTCTTGAGGCTTTAGGTGAAAGTGACAGCATGCTTGGATTTTCAGTGTATCCACATCACCTAAGGGATGGAACCAACTGTACTTTGGAAAGTTTTTGCCAAATGATCGCCGATACTTCTGAAATCATGGGGGTTAATAACATTGGAATTGGTACAGATTTGTGTCAAAACCAGCCCGATAGCGTTGTTGAATGGATGAGAAATGGTACATGGACAAATGAGCGTGACTTCGGAGAAGGTTCTGCCAGTTTTGCAGGCTTTCCTGATCAACCAGAGTGGTTTCGCAACAACAGTGATTTTGTAAATATTGCTACTGGTTTAAAGCAAGTTGGTTTTTCAAGTGAAGAGATAGGCTTTGTGATGGGTAAAAATTGGCTGAACTTTTTTGAAGCTTCTTTTGAATCTATAAAATAAATAATTATGACTATTGAGACTGTATTAATTGACATTGATTCAGATTTTATGAGGACTCCTGAAAAGGTAATGCGCCTCGAGAGAATGGGCTCATCCTTCCCTACTCGTTTAAGCTTTATGAGAACCCTTATCAGGCGAATGTCAAAAGAGAATTGGAGATTCGAAAGAACTTTGCGTGAAGTTGATAAAGATGGTTATGGCGTTAGCATTTATTCAGTTACCACTCCAAATAGAACATATTCATTGATAGCTTTTACTCAAGAGATACCAGCTGATATGAGAACTGATAGGGTTATTGCGGAAGTATGGGATGCAACTTTTAGCCTTTTCGATGGTATTCCATCACAAGAGGATCTGGATTATTTGGCAAACAATACTCCAAAGCAGGAAGGTGGTCGATTCAGACCGAGTGAGCTTACTCTTTCCAGGGCAAACAAAAGCCTAAGAGTATTTAAAAATGTAGTTGACTCTTTGTCTTTAGGCAATCAACCAGACATTGATTTATTGACCTCAGTAGGTTATTTAATGAGGACTTCGGCTGTTTATGGTAGTGGTAAGTTTGGCTGCGCAGATAGGGAAAAAATTGTTGATCGAGAGGAGTGCAAGGCGCCTTTTCAAATAGAATTATTAACTGTTTACTTAATACGTTGGTTTACGATAGACTCCGCCGAAGAGCTTGCCAAAGAAAGAGGCGGTAAAAAGGCTGTTAAACTTGATAAAACCACACGTCGATTTATTGGCGTTGGAAATGCAACAGGCCTCGGCATGGCACCATTTTTACTTAAACATCCTTCATTAATTCATAATTGGGTTGTCGCAAAAGAAACCGCACTAGCAAGAGTCAGGGCAATTGAAACTCCCATAGAAGGCACTCTTGAAGTTTTTTTAAAGTCATTGCCTCAGGTTAGTCAGCATATCGATGAATGGAATGTTGAAGATGTAATTCAGGCTAAAAGGATTTCATGCCTGACAGATGAAATTCAGGTGCTAAGAATTTGGTGCGAAAATGAGTCAAATATTTTAAGACCCTATCCTTGGAACGGTATTTATCAATATGTTGAGGACAATTTTTCTTTGGAATGCCAAGAGATGGTGGTTTCTTTAATTATTGAGCCACATGGATCCTTAGTGGATGAGCTAGCAGAGTCAATGTCAACAACATCAATTCCAAAATTTCAAGCAGATATGTCAATAGCTCAATTAAAAGAGGTTGTTGCTGATTCGTATCAGTGGGCGACAACTATTGATTTTTCTTTGGAGGAGTCTCAGCACCATTTTTGGTATTATTCAGAGGACAAATTAGAGCCTAGGTTTGGCTCTAAAGGTATTGATGAGGGAGTTGAGAAAGAAATGCCTCTCGCTATTGGTAGGGATGTTCATGACTTAAATGAAAAGCTATCAGAAACTAGTAATAAAACTACTCTGAGTGATTTTGTAATGATGAATCCACAATTTAGACATATTATTCGTCGAATTCAGAATACTTTTGTAAAGCCTTATTCTGAAGTACAAGATAATTTGTTAAGTGAATCTATGAGACCACTAGATTTATTACGTTTTAAGTTGGCTTTTTTTGGAGCTTCAAAATTTGATCCAAAGTCAAACCTTTGGACTCGGATTTCAATGTATCAAGGCGCACCAATGCCCGACCAATTATCAGAGCCGAATCATGACTGTTGGTCATTTCCAATTGGAGGACGTTCGCAGTCATATCCTTGCATAAACTGTTCATGTCAAAAAGCGATCTAACAATTTCTTTAAATGAAGTTCTTTTTTATTTTACTCGGGCAGCTTTTGGAGTAGAGGCTCCTATTGGCCTTTCAGAAGACTTTGCAAGAGCTAATATGTGGGCTTCAGAAAACGGTTTTGATCCTTCACGATGCAGCTTAAAAGCGCTAGATAATTTAGATAGTCAAACAAGTAGCTTATCAATCAAATTTGAAAAAACGAAAGAAGGGGGGTATTTATTTTGTCCAGAAGGAAAATTCTTATCTTCTCTAGAGGCTTCAGCGAGTTGTGTGGATTGGATTGAAGTTAGCAATGGCTCTGGTGAGCTAAAGATCAGTAATGTTGATTCTCCATTTCTAGTTGTATCTGCATTAGGTGCAAATCAATGTAATGGCTTAAAAGTATCTTGGATTGACCAAGAAAAAAACCAATTCCAAGTTAATTTAATTGATAACGAAGAGTGGGAAGTTTTAAGTTCAACACCTAACCTTATAGAATTAAGTAGTAATGCTGATATGTTAATTTCATCTTTAAAAGCGAGCGATCAGACCTATAAAGGAAAGACTATTAAGAAATTTAAGTTAGATGAAGAGAAATTAAAAATTCTTCATAATGGCGTTAAAGTTGAAGAGAATTGGGAGGCAATTTATAGTTATTTTTCACGCTGCTTAGTTAAATCAAGTGCTGAGTCCAGGGCTTCTGGTGCTGGCGCCGGACTAGTTGATACAGACTAATTTAACATTCAATAAAACTTACAGCTAAACCACCCAATGACGTCTCTTTGTACTTTGTGGACATGTCGAGGCCAGTTCTTTTCATAGCTGCAATGCACTGATCTAAAGAAATTAAGTGCTCACCACTTTCTCTAAGCGACAGTGAGCTTGCAGTATATGCCTTAACCGCACCAAATCCATTTCTCTCAATACAAGGAACTTGAACAAGACCTTTAACCGGATCGCAAGTCATTCCTATGTGGTGTTCTAGGGCCATTTCAGCGGCATTCTCAATTTGAGCAGTTGTGCCGCCTCTTACAGTGCATAAAGCTGCAGCAGCCATTGAGGATGCTGAGCCTACCTCACCTTGACAGCCGACCTCAGCACCTGATATAGAGCTATTGTGTTTTATTAGTCCGCCGATTGCAGATGCCGTTAATAGGAATTGACGAATTTGCTCTTGAGTCGCTGACTTGTGTTTGTAGAAGTAGTAAAGAGTTGCTGGAACTACTCCTGCAGCGCCATTAGTCGGAGCAGTAACAACCATATGACCAGCAGCATTCTCTTCATTTACTGCCATGGCATAGGCACAAAGCCAGTCACTAGAATTTGTATTTTCTGGATCACTCTGGAGGCTTTCATGTAATTTTTTTGCGCGCCTCTTTGTATTCAAGCCACCTGGCAATATGCCTTCGGTAGCAAGACCAGTCTCAACACAAGTTTTCATTGCATTCCAAATATCATCAAGCTCTTTGTTTAGAATTTTTTCAGGAATATTTTCTAATTCATTGGCAAGCTTCATTTCCCAAATGGTTTTATTGTGTTTTTTAGACATTTCAAGCATTTGGTCTGAATTATCAAAGGGGAATGGATAAGCTGAGCTCGGCTCTGCTGCAATCGGCGCTTTAATATTATCTATTTCTGCTAATGTAGATATAAAACCTCCACCGATAGAAAAGTAAGTGTGTGAAATTAGAATTACATCTGACTTATCAAGGAGCTCAAACACCATTCCATTAGGATTTTGCTTTAATGAGTTTCTGGTATCAAAAATGATATCATCTTCTGAAAAGAATGCTACTTTTTGAGTCTTGCTGATATCTATACTTTTTGAATTCCATGTTTGCTCAATGACCTCATCCATATTCTCTTTAATGATGGTATGTGGAAGATATCCATTCAGACCAAGAGTTACCGCTTTATCTGTTGCATGCCCTACTCCTGTATAAGCTAAAGAATTCTTTAAAGTACACCTAATATGATAGGTATTAATTGTAGGGTTTAATTCTACAAAATTTCGAACATGTTGCATGAAATCATTAGCAGCTACCATCGGCCCCATTGTGTGAGAGCTTGAAGGACCAACGCCTATTTTGAATAAGTCTAAAACGCTAATAAACATAATAAAATCATATATATAAAGTTTTGCATTCTACATTATGGCTGTAAACGTAGCTATTAAAAAATTCACCATTTAATGAATTAATTTACAATTTTTTTTTAGTGTTTTACTAATTAATTTATAATGTTGATATAAATCTGCAACCTAAATATGGAATAAATTATGGCGTTATTATTAGCATCAACTGACTTTTGGGAGGATATGGATGTTTGGTCAAAAGGCCTTAGATTGGCTATGCCAGAGATAGATATCAGAGTTTATCCTGATGATGGAGATGTTAATGAGGTTGAATTTGCTGTGGTCTGGAAACATCCTCGTGGCATATTAAAAAAGTATCCAAATTTAAAAGCGATTTTGTCTCTAGGGGCTGGAGTAGATCACATTATCAGTGATCCTGATCTGCCCAAAGGGCTCCCAATAGTTCGTTTAGTTGATAAAAAATTAACTCATGAAATGTGCCTTCATGCCTTGCATTGGGTGCTTCATTTTCATAGCGATCAGTACCTTTATCGAATTCAACAATCTAGATCTGAGTGGACTCAACAAAGCTCGATTCAAAGTGAGGATAGAACAATTGGAATTATGGGACTAGGTAATATTGGAAAAAGTATTGGTGACTCATTGGTTAATCTAGACTTTAATGTTATTGGTTGGGGAGCTACTAAAAAGAAATCTATGGATGGAATTCATTATTACTATGGTAAAGATCAATTAACTGATTTTTTAAATAAAACAAACATATTAATTAATGTACTTCCATTAACTCAAGCCACAACTAACTTAGTTACAAAAAAAGAAATGCTGTCTTTACCAAAGGGCACGTTTATTATTAATATCGGTAGAGGTAATATTATCAATGAGATAGATTTATTATCTCTACTCGATGATGGTCATATTGCTGCAGCTGCATTGGATGTGTTTGAGAAAGAGCCATTACCGGAAAATAATTCACTTTGGAATCATCCTTTAGTTTACATAACTCCGCATATTGCAGGTCAAAGCAACCCAAATTCAGCATCTAAAACAATTTCTAAAAATATTTATCGTATCAAAAATGGAGAACTTCCTTATCCTATATATAGCCTAACTAATAGGTATTGATTAAAGCAAAAACTTAAGTATTAACATATGAAAAACTAGGTAAATTTTTATGTTGTTTACGTGCCAAACAATTATTTAATCTTATTTATGTCAATTCAATAACAATTGAATTAAACTAAAAACACTATTCTTATATAATAAGGTTTTTTGAGGCAAATACTAATGTCTGCAGATAAACAAATTCGGGTCACTCCTTTATATCAAATGCATTTAGATGCAGGAGCTAAAATGGTTCCATTTGCTGGATATGAAATGCCTGTAAGTTACCCTCTTGGGATAAAAAAAGAGCATATTCATACTCGCGAAAAAGCAGGACTTTTTGATGTCTCTCATATGGGTCAAATAAGGTTAGTTGGTCCAAATTCAAAAAAAGCACTTGAGTCTATAGTCCCAGTTGATATTATTGATTTACCTTTAATGAAATTACGTTATGCCTTGTTTACAAATAAATCTGGCGGCGTAATGGATGATTTAATGGTTACAAACCTGGGCGACGAAGATTTATTTTTAGTTGTCAATGCTGCTTGCAAAGACGCTGATTATGATCATTTGCAAAGCACTATTGGCGATGATTGCAAAGTAGAGTTTCTTGAAGATGTTGCATTGCTTGCACTGCAAGGACCTAAGGCACATGAGGTTTTATCTGAAATTGCACCGTCTACCAGTGAGATGACTTTTATGACCGCTAGGCAGCTAGTGATAAATGGAATGAACTGTCTCATTACTAGATCTGGGTATACAGGCGAGGATGGTTTTGAAATTTCAGTATCAGCTAAAGATGCTGAAGAATTAGCAAAGCTCTTTCTTTCGAATACGGAAGTTGAATGGGTTGGTTTGGGGGCGAGAGATTCACTTCGTTTAGAGGCTGGATTATCACTTTATGGGCATGAGCTTGATAACGATCATAGTCCTGTCGAGTCCTCATTGAGCTGGGCATTGTCGAAGGCAAGAAGGACCGGAGGAGTGAGAGAGGGCAATTATCTAGGTGCTGATGTTATTATTAGCCATCTTGATGAGGGCGCTGAATCAAAGGTTGTTGGATTGCAGCCAGAAGGAAGAATGCCTGTTCGAGAGGGAGCCATGATTGAAGATGAGTTAGGTAATAATGTGGGAAAGGTAACGAGCGGTGGTTTTGGTCCTAGCATAAATAGGCCAATAGCTATAGCAAGATTAAAAAAGAGTTATATAGAAAAAAATTCCAAGCTTTTTGCATTAGTTAGGGATAAAAAAATTGCAGTTGAGGTTGTAAGTCTGCCATTTGTTAAACAGAACTATTACAGAGGTTAAATATTAATATGAGGAGCAGTAATGAGTATTAAATTTTCAGAAGATCATGAATGGATTCAATCACAAGGAGATGATCTGGTAGTTATTGGGATAACGGATTTTGCCCAAGAGCAATTAGGCGACCTAGTTTATGTTGAGTTGCCAGAAGTTGGGGATGAGTGTAGCCGCGGAGAGAATATTTCCGTAATTGAGTCAGTTAAAGCTGCTTCAGATTTAATTGCTCCAGTTTCTGGAACTATTGTTGAAGTAAACAGTCGCTTGGAAGAGGAGCCAGAGCTTGTCACTGAAGACTCTATGGGGGATGGTTGGTTTATCAAGGTGAAATTATCGAGTCCTGAAGAGCTGGATGATTTAATGGACGAAAGCGCATATAACAATTTTATTGAAGAATAAGGAAAGAGTTCAATGGCGAATAAGATTGAAGATTTATTAAATAATGATGCCTTTACTACTAGGCATATTGGTTCATCAACTGAGCAGAAAAATCAGATGCTTGATTATCTTGGTTTTGATAACTTAGATAAATTGATTGATGAGATTGTTCCAGACGTTATTCGTCGTAAAAAGCCAATGAATATAGCTAAAGGAATGTCAGAGTTGGCAGCGCTTAAAAAATTAAGAAATCTAGCTAGAATGAATATTCGTTATAAGTCATTCATAGGTCAGGGCTATTACAATTCAATCACGCCACCAGTAATCCAGCGTAATGTCCAAGAAAATCCTTCTTGGTATACTGCTTATACCCCTTATCAGCCAGAAATATCTCAGGGCCGTTTAGAAGCGTTAATGAATTTTCAAACAATGGTTTCAGATTTGACAGGAATGGATTTAGCTAATGCATCAATGCTTGATGAAGCTACTGCCTGTGCAGAGGCTATGACTTTATGTCATCGGGTTAGCAAGTCTAAAAGTAATGTTTTTTTTGTAGCTAATGATTGCTTTGCACAAAATATTGAAGTAATTAAGACACGGGCTGAGCCATTAAATATTGTTGTTGTTGTTGGTGACCCTTTGACTGAGCTTGAAGAGCTCGATTGTTTTGGAGTGTTGTTGCAATACCCCAATACTTTTGGTGGCTATAGTGATTTCTCAAATTTAATAGAGTTAGTTCATCAAAAAAAAGCACTCGTTGCAGTTAGTGCAGACTTGCTTTCTTTGACGCTTTTAAAACCACCTGGTGAAATGGGTGCAGATATAGTAGTTGGTAATACGCAACGATTTGGAGTGCCAATTGGATATGGTGGGCCACATGCCGCTTACATGTCAATCAATGATAAGTATAAAAGATCAATGCCTGGCCGTATTATTGGCGCATCAGTTGACACTAAAGGTAGGCTGGCTTATCGACTTGCGCTTCAGACTAGAGAGCAACACATTCGTCGTGAGAAAGCAACAAGTAATATTTGCACTGCCCAGGCTCTATTGGCAATTATGGCAAGTATGTATGCGGTTTATCATGGACCAGAGGGCCTTAAAAATATTGCCGATCGAATTTTTCGTTACTCCAGTGTTTTTGCTGATGGTATGAGAGAAATGGGGTTTCGAATTTTAAATGAAACATTTTTTGATACCTTAACTGTAGAGGTTGAAAACTCTGATGCTGTAGTTATGCAGGCAGAAAAAAATGGATACAACATACATGTTTTTAGTAAAACACTCGTTTCAGTTTCATTTGACGAGCTAAGTACTCCTGAGGATATAGAGTATTTATGGAAAATATTTAATAAAGAATCTGACCTTAGTACTCAAGCTATATTTGAAAAAAATAAGGCTCAAATCAATAAGAGTCTGAAACGAAAATCAAGTTTCTTAACGCATGACGTTTTTAATACCTATCGCTCAGAAACAAATATGATGCGTTATATTCGTTATTTAGGGGACAAGGATATTGCGCTTGATCGATCAATGATTCCTCTTGGTTCATGTACTATGAAGCTTAATGCTGCAGCTGAATTAATACCAGTATCTTGGCCAGAATTTTCTCAAATTCATCCGGCAGTACCAATGAATCAGGTCATAGGCTACCAGCAAATGATTAGTGAGCTTGAAGAAATGCTTTGCGAGGCGACAGGTTATTCAGCAATATCACTTCAACCAAATTCAGGAGCTCAGGGAGAGTACGCTGGGTTAATTGCAATTCGCGCTTATCATAAAAGTAGAGGTGAAGAAAATAGGAATATTTGTTTAATTCCATCTTCTGCTCATGGCACCAACCCAGCGTCTGCACAAATGGCTGGAATGAAGGTAATCGTAATTGATAGCGCAGATGATGGAAACATTGATCTTTTAGATTTAAGATCAAAAACTAAGGAGCACGCCAATAATTTAGCGGCAATAATGATTACATATCCCTCTACTCATGGAGTATTTGAAAAGGATGTAAAAGAGGTTTGTGAAATTGTTCATAATGCTGGGGGTCAGGTTTATATCGATGGAGCCAATATGAATGCAATGGTGGGCGTTTCTGCTCCGGGTGAATTTGGAGGTGATGTTTCACACCTTAATTTACATAAAACATTTGCCATTCCTCATGGCGGCGGTGGACCAGGAGTTGGACCCATTGGTGTTAAAGAGCATTTAGTACATTTTTTACCTACTACGCCACTTAATAATACAGACGTTGGAAGTATTTCTGGTGCTCCATGGGGTTCTGGCAGTATTTTGCCTATCAGTTGGATGTATATTGCAATGCTTGGTAAAGAGGGTCTTTATGAATCTACATGTAATGCAATCTTAAACGCGAACTATATATCAAAGAGACTTGAAGAGCATTATCCGATACTTTATAGTGATGAAAATGGCAGGATTGCTCATGAGTGTATTATTGATATTAGGCCCATTAAAGATACAGTTGGTATTAGTGTTGATGACGTAGCCAAACGATTAATTGACTATGGTTTTCATGCGCCAACTATGTCGTTTCCTGTCGCTGGTACATTGATGATTGAACCAACAGAATCAGAGTCATTGGATGAGCTTGATCGGTTTTGCGATGCTATGATACAAATCAGAAAAGAGATATTAAAAGTTGAATCTGGAGAATATTCTACTGAAGATAATCCATTAATTAATTCTCCACATACTCTAGAAATGGTAACATCTACGCAATGGAATTTTTCATACTCCAGGGAAGAGGCAGCATATCCTGTCGAAAGTTTAAGGCGAGTTAAGTACTGGCCACCAGTTTCGCGAGTGGATAATGTCTATGGAGATAAGAATTTAGTTTGCTCTTGTCCAAGCGTAGAAAATTATAGATAAAAATTTTATGATATCATTTTTGATTAGTGTTTTAGGTGACGATAAACCTGGACTGGTTGACGGTCTTTCAAAGATTATTGTTGCTAATAATGGTGACTGGATCGAAAGTAATATGTCCAGCTTTGAAGGGAAGTTTGCAGGAATTCTAAAGGTTAACGTGCCTTCTAAAAATGCGGCTCAATTAAGTAAAGAGTTGGTTTCATCCTCTCTAGGGCTGCAAGTAGCGTGTGAAGAAACCTCGCCATTAAAACAAACCAATGTAAAGAGTTATAACATTGAGCTTATTGGTCAAAACCATGTCGGTATTATTAATAAATTGTCCCATGTTTTGGCAGATGATTTGAAAGCTAATGTAGAGGAGCTAAAGACTGAAATAATTGATGCATCGATGTCTGGAGAGCAGCTTTTTAAAGCGCAAATCACACTTCATTTGCCTGTATCAATTGACGAGAGTCTTATCAGAGATAAGCTTGAGAAAATTGCTGATGAGATGATGGTAGAGATATATTCTTATGAAAGTTAGGGTTGGTTAATTAATAATCTCTATTAATTCTTTTGATCTAGAAACTTCCGTGAGCAATAAATGGACCATTTCTGTAGTTGGATTTTCCATATTTGAAAGGTTCGTCATTTGGAAGCTTAACTGTCCCCCCTGCAGATCTTAATACAGCATCCCCGGCAGCAGTATCCCATTCCATAGTTGGGCCAAATCGAGGGTAAACATCAGCTTCTCCGCAAGCTACTAAACAAAATTTCAATGAAGATCCAATAGATGTCGTATTTTTAATATTATGATCATTTAACCAAGTATTTGTCAACTCATCACGGTGAGAAACACTTGCTACAGCAACAGCTCCAGATTGAGGTATTGCTCGAATAGTGATAGGCTTAATTAAGCCATTTGATTCTTCGAAAGCACCTGCAGAAACTGAAGCAAAAAACATTCGATTTAGTGCAGGTGCGTATACAACACCTAATGTTGGAATACCATTTTCAATAAGTCCAATATTTACGGTAAATGAACCTAATCCATCTTTTTTTAGGAATTCTTTAGTGCCATCAAGCGGATCAATAAGAAAAAACTTATTAGTAGCTTTTGCGCTATGACTGCTAGAATTTTCTTCTGAAATTATGAGAATTTCTGGGATGATTTCTTTAAGTTTATTGAGAATTACATGCTCGGCAGCTTGATCTGCAAGGGTTACGGGGGATCCATCTTCTTTGTAGTCGACCTTTATTGAATTGGCATAGATTTTCATAATCTCATTGCCAGCTTCTCGAGCTGCTATCTGCAATTCTTTTAATAGGTAAGAATAATCAATAGTATCCATTTATCTGAGTTTTAGAGCTTTATTAAAACTACTAAGTAATAATATTATGCCCTGGACCAAATGGGAATTTAGTTATGTCATAGGCGCTATCTTCAGTTAACACCATAACGTCATGCTCACGGTAACCACCAGCACCTGGTTGACTTCCTGGAATCATAATCATAGGCTCCATAGAAACAACCATATTTTTTTGAAGAACTGTATCAATATCTTCTCTTAGCTCTACTCCAGCTTCACGCCCATAGTAGTGAGATAGGACTCCAAATGAATGGCCATATCCAAAGGTCCTACTTTCAAGTAAGCCATATTCTTCAAAAATTTTATTAAGTTCAAGAGCAATGTCTTTACATGCAACCCCAGGTTTAATAAGCTTCATTCCTTCTTCATGAACCTTTACATTAATTTCCCACAATCTAAGAGATTCGTCATCAACATGATCATAAAATAATGTTCTTTCAAGTGCAACATAATAGCCAGCAATCATTGAAAAACAATTAAGACTTAGAATATCACCTTTTTGAACTTTCCTAGTCGTCACAGGATTATGTGCACCATCAGTATTAATGCCAGATTGAAACCAAGTCCAAGTGTCCATAAGTTCTGAGCTTGGAAAGCGCTTAGCAATCTCTCTGACCATGGCTTGTGTTGAATGAAGGGCTATCTCATGTTCTGGTGCGCCTTCTTTAATCGCCTCCACTAGGGCTGCGCCACCTATATCACAAACATTTGCTCCCTGAATAATATGAGCAATTTCTTCATCTGATTTGATTGAGCGCATCTTCATGCAATCAACTGAAATATCAATAAAGTTAGATTGATTAAATGCAGCTTGAAGCTTATCTAAACGTTCTTTAGTTATATGGTCATACTCTATACCAATTTTATCGCCGTTATTTACAAGTTGCTGAAGCGCATAAAAGAAGCTATCTTTTTGCCAGTCTGTGTAGACTAGGTTTTCACCAAAAGTTCGGCGCCAAGGTTGACCACCGTCAATATTTGCCGTTACCGTTGTTGCTTTATCCTGAGTAACGACAAGCGCGTAAGGCCTCCCAAAAGAGCAATAGAGGAAGTCACTGTAGTAATTAATGCCATGAATTGATGTAAAAATTACACTATCAATGTTATTTTTTGACATATGGCTTCTAAGGCGTTCTTGACGGTTTTGGAATTCTTTATCACTAAATGTATGAACTATATTGTCACCATTCGGTATAAGTATTGTTCTTGGCATATTCATAGCGACTCCTGTATATGGTTTAATTTGTGCGAAATGTTAGTCAATATACTTAAGTATAGCAAGCTTTTTCTAAATCATATGTTTTTAGTTTGTTGAAAAAAAGAGATTATGATCTATGGTTAAAACTTTTGAATTTCATTGAGGCCGCTTTAAAACACTTTCACGAATGAATGTGTAAAGTCCTGATGCGACAATAATTGAAGCTCCAATCAATGTTAGGCTGTCTGGCCTCTCCCCAAGAATTATGATTGCTAGAAGGATTGCAAATACTATTCTTGAGTATCTGAATGGCGAAATCACAGACATTTCACCGATACGTGAAGATGTAACCAGTGAATAGTATGCAATAACTCCAAAAATTGATGCTCCAATAAAATATATGATAAGGTTTGTTGTTGGCACTATCATTGGAGAGTTAAATGGAATAATTAAAACACCTGAGATTCCAAAGGCAATAAATGCATATAAAGCAATAGTTACTGAAGAAAGTGAAGTCTTCATTGCTCGAGTTGCCAAGTCTCTTGCTGCTAGAAATAAAGACCCAAGCAATGCGAATATTGATTCTGGCATAAATCCTTCAAAGCCAGGACGTAAAATCAATAATACTCCGATGAACCCAACGAATACTGCGCTCCAGCGTCTCCACCCTACCTTTTCTTTAAAAAATATTACAGCACCAATGGTTACTAATAATGGCGTTATTTGTAGGATTGCTGAAGCCGATGAAAGTGGTGTTAGGGCAATTGCTGTAACAAAAAATACCGCCCCTAACAATTCAAAAATTGTTCGCATTATCACATGCTTATCTAATGCATCTTTGTGAATAATTGGCTCTCTCTGAATAATTGCAATAATAAGAAATACAACGCTTCCGGTAAAACCAAGAATTATTATAATTTCTGATATTGGTAAATGAGCCGAGAGTATCTTGATAAATAAGTCTTCAAATGCAAAGCCCGCCATAGCAAGAATCATGAATAAAATACCTCTCAAGTTTTCCATGATTTTTCATTGATCCATAGGGCTAAAGTTGAATTTTAACTGCTACTATGATTTGAATCTACTTATTTTTTTGAACAAATAATATAAGTAGGTTTAATGTTTCAACTTAGTGCTTAAAAAAATGATTGACAGATATATATTTTAAGAACACAATGCGAAAATAATTAATGTCAATCTTTATGTTTAATAGGGGTTTCATGCAGAATAGATATTTCCTTGGATTTGTATTAGTAGTTGTCAGTGGAATCATTTGGAGCTTTGGTGCTCCACTTGTGCGCCTTCTAGAAGATGCTGAAAACTATAGGCTTCAATATCTACTTTATAGAGGCCTAATCATTACATCAGTGATACTCATTTTTGTTGCTCTTAGAGAGGGCAAAGACTTTTTTAATACGTTTAAAAGGATTGATTCTTGGAGCTTGGTTGGAAGCGTAGTAATGTCATTTACATTTTTTGGTTGGATTTATGCGCTAACCACCACCACAGTAGCTATTACATTGTTAATGCTTGCCTTGTCTCCAGTTCTTTCTGCATTTTTAGGCTATCTTATTTTAGGTGAAAGGCTAAGTCGCATCACTTTCATAAATATGTTGATTGTTGCTGCTGGAATTACAATTATGGTTTGGGATACTGAGAAATCAACTACTTTATTAGGGGTTGTTTATGGTTTCTTTGTAGCTTTAGGCTTTGCAATATACACAATTACAATTCGAAAAAATCCTGAAGTCCCTAAATTATTAACGCCTGCTCTTGCTGGCTTTTTTTGCATGTTATGGTCAACAATTTTAATCCTAGTAAGTGGAGGTAGCTTTGAAATGGTCCCAGTCAATATTGGAATTAGCATGATGCATGGTTTAGTTGTTGGCCTTGGCCTTATATTATATGGGTTAGGCGCAAAATATTTGCCTAGTGGCGAGCTTGTGATGCTTTCATTGTTAGAGGTGGTGTTGGGTATTTTTTGGGCATGGCTGCCAATTTTTGGGATTCATGAGGTGCCAAGTACAAATACTTTAATTGGTGGTTGTGCTATCTTTATGGCAATTATTTTTCAGGGAATGAATGCAAGAAAAAAACATATAATCCCTATGCCTTAGCTTATTGTTTTAATTGGTTTTAAAAACACTCTGTTTTCTTTTCTAATTTTTACAACGGCTCCGGCCAATGATAAAATTGTAAATAATTATTTAAATATTAAGTTGAAGCAAGATGAGTGGATTAATTTTTCCTAATATAAATATTGAAAATCTTGATAGATGGGTGGGTGACTTGTCGCCTCTAGAGTGTATTGAGATTAAAGATGAAACTCACAATGTTAAGAGTTTTACTTTTAAATCCAAGAAAGATGCTTGGTTTCAGTTTTTGCCAGGCCAGCATACAACTTTATTTTTAAATATAGATGGAATTGAGGTAATGAGAACTTATACCATTGCTTCAAGTCCAACGCGACCACATACAATTACCATTACCAATAAACGAATGAAAGTTGGTGTCGTTACAAACTGGATGCATGATACTTTGAAGGTTGGTGATTGCATTGATGCGCTTAATATTGGAGGATCTTTTAGTGCTGCACTTGATCAGCCTAGGCGCAAAATGTTACTCATGTCAGGCGGAAGTGGAATTACTCCTATGCTTTCCATGACAAGGTATTTTATTGATTTGTCTATAAATGTTGATTTAGTCTTTATCCATAATGCACAATCTCCTAAAGACCTGATTTCAAAAGAAGAGCTGGAGTTTTATGAGCTCCATCAATCTAACTTTAAAAGACATTTTATATGTGATACTCCAGATTCAACTTGGGAGGGGGAAAGTGGATTTTTGAGTTCTGAAATGCTTTTAGATCTTGTCCCTGATTTCATTGATAGAGAAATATATTGTTGTGGACCAGAGCCATATATGCTAAATGCACAAAAAATTTTAAAGTTAAGTGATTTTGATATGTCAGCATACCACCAAGAGAGTTTTGATATTGAGAGTTCAACCGCTCAAAGCAATATGGCAATTAATCTAGAATTGCCTGAGCATAAAGTTCCAAATAGTGGGATAAATGAATATAATGTCACCCTGTCGAAGAGCGGGAAAATAGTATCTTGCGGTAGTAATTCGAGTATATTAGTTTCAATACAAAAACAAGGTATTACAGTTCCTTTTGCATGTTCTATGGGTTTATGCGGGACATGTCGAACCAAAATGTTAGAAGGTACAGTTGAGATGGATTCTCAGGGCGGGCTTTTAAAGTCCCATGAGGAAGAAGGATACATACTTACTTGTTGTTCTTATCCTACAAGTGACGTAGTTCTTGATTTATAGTTTTATTGTTCGAGCTTAAATTATTATGCAAAAAAAATATTCTTGGTATTCGTTATTAAAGGCTGGATTGGGTAATCAAGAATGGGATCAAGCAATCCCATTATCAAAGCCTAAGTCTAAGTACGATGTTATTATTATTGGCGGCGGCGGCCATGGCCTTGCAACAGCTTATTATTTGGCTAAGGAGTGTGGCATTACAAATGTTGCAGTTCTGGAAAAAGGCTATATTGGCGGCGGTAATACTGGCAGAAATACAACTATTATTCGTTCAAACTATTTAAGAGATGAGGCATCTAGTCTTTATGAGCACTCCATGAGACTCTGGGAGGGGCTTAGCGAAGACCTAAACTTTAATGTCATGTTTAGCCAGAGAGGTGTATACAACCTTGGACACACTCTTCAAGATATGAGAGATATTGAGAGAAGAGTAAACGCTAATGTGCTTAATGGTGTTGATGCTGTAGTGGTCGACCATAAAGAAATAAAGGAACAAATTCCAATTATTAATACCTCTAAAAATGCAAGGTATCCAATTATGGGAGCCTCTTTCCAGGCGCGTGCTGGTGTTGCGAGACATGATGGTGTTGCTTGGGGATTTGCTAGGGCTGCCTCAAATCTTGGTGTTGATATCATACAAAATTGTGAGGTTATTGATTTTGAGATTGATGGAGGGAGAATTAAAGGCGTTAAGACAACGCAAGGTGACATCATGGCAGATCGTGTTGGCTGTGTAAGCGCAGGGCACTCTTCAGTGGTAGCAAAAATGGCAGGATTAAGATTGCCAGTTGAAAGCCACCCTTTGCAAGCGTTTGTATCTGAAGCTATGAAACCAATTCTTCATACGGTAGTTATGTCTAACGCTGTTCATGGTTATGTAAGTCAGAGCGATAAGGGAGATTTAGTTATTGGTGCCGGTATCGATGGATACAACTCATATGCTCAAAGAGGTAGCGCGAAAATAGTAGAGCATTGCGCTGCCGCAATACTTGAACTATTTCCAATTTTTTCGAGAGTTCGAATGAACCGACAATGGGGTGGCATAGTTGATGTTTGTCCAGATGCTTGTCCAATTATTAGCCCAACAAAAGTTGAAGGGCTTTACTTTAACTGTGGCTGGGGTACTGGTGGCTTTAAAGCAACTCCAGGCTCTGGTAATGTTTTTGCACACACTATAGCTCAAGATAAACAACATGAGCTTGCAGTCCCGTTTCATATCGATCGTTTTACAAGTGGCGCTCTTATCGATGAGCATGGCGCAGCAGGAGTTGCGCATTAGTTTTTTATAAAGGTAATATTATGTTTTTGATAGATTGTCCATATTGTAAAGAATCGAGAGATCAAAATGAATTCTCCCCTGCTGGAGAAGCTTTCATTGCTAGACCTCAGAACCCTGAAGAGCTAAGCGATGATGAGTGGGCTGATTACGTATTTTATCGCACTAATCATAAAGGAGATCATTGGGAGCAGTGGGTCCACACTAACGGTTGTCGAAAATACTTCTTAGTTAAAAGATCTACGATTAGCCATGAAATTCTTGAAGTTGCGGCTTTTGGAGAGGTAACAAGTGAGAATAAATCATGAGATTAAGAAATCATAACAATGACCATATAGACCAATCAGAATCATTAAGTTTTATATTTAATAATAGGTCCTACAAGGGATATAAGGGTGATACATTGGCTTCTGCACTAATAGCAAATGATGTTCTTTTCTTTGCTAGAAGCTTTAAATATGGTCGTAAGCGTGGTCTTATGGGTTCAGGCGTTGAAGAGCCTAACGCACTTGTTTCACTTGAAATTGGTGGGCGCTATACTCCTAATTTAAAGGCAACTGAAGTGATGCTTTATGATGGCTTAAGTGCGGTGAGCTCTAGTAACCCTAATTCGATTGATTTTCGCGCTATTATTAAGCCTTTACATCGATTTATGCCTGCTGGTTTTTATTATAAAACGTTTATAAAACAAAAGGTTTGGGCATTGGTTGAAGACAGCCTAAGATCGCTTTCAGGTTTTTCAAAAGCTCCAACCGAAAAAGATGAAGATGTTTATGATCATATCTTCCATCATGCTGAAGTTCTTATTGTTGGGGGAGGCGTCGCAGGAATAACAGCTGCACTAGAAGTTCTTAATAACTCTAAAACAACAAGGGTTGTGTTAGTTGATGAGCGGGCTCATCTGGGTGGTGAGTTATTTAATGAATTTAAAAGTGATGATTCAGCTATTAGTTGGCATCGTGGTAGCATTAATAAGCTGCTGGAATTTAAAAATGAAGCTAACAGTCGCTTGAAATTACTTTCCCGTTCTACCGCATATGCTTGGTATGATCACAACTACATAGAAGTGTTGCAGACTAATGCTACAGGCGAGTCACTTTTTGCAGGAAGCACTCAGGGAGCTAGGAAAGTACTACATAAAATAAGAGCAAAGGAAGTTATATTGGCAACTGGTGCTCACGAGCGTCCTATGCTATTTGAAACAAACGATTTAGCAAATACTATGTTGAGTCAGTCTGTGAGACGTTATCTTAATGAGTTTGGTGTAATCTCAGGCAAAAATGTTATTTTGTATGGAAATAATGATAGTATTTATAGCACAGCAATTGATATTAAAAGTAATGAGATTAACTGTAAGGTTATAGATGTTAGGGCTTCTGGTAATGAGAGCGAAATTGTTTTAAAAGCGATAAAATCAGGCATCGAGGTCCTTCAAGGTTATGCTGTATTAAAAGCACATGGTACAAATCTTGTAAAAGGTATCGAGATTTCTAAGGTTGAAATGCAAGGCAAGAAGTGGATGCTTATAGGCTCTTCAAAAAGACTTAATTGCGACTTGTTGGCTTCATCAGGGGGCTTTAACCCCGTGGTTCATCTTGATTGTCATTGCGGTGCAAAGACTTTTTTTGATGATGATTCTCAAGCATTTTTGCCACAAAAGGAACGAAAAAATAGACAAGTATGTGGCTCTGTTAGTGCGATCGGTTTTTGGAAGGATGCTGTAATTGATGCAAAAAATAAAGCCCAATTGACTCTTGTATCTTTAGGGGAAGTTAAAAAAGCCCAGCAAGGCGTTATGAGTGAAAATTACTTGGACTATTTCAATGCCAGTCAATTTTTTATGCCAATAGAAATTCTTAATAGGCCAAAAGTGTTTATTGATATGCAAAATGACGTCACTACTTTGGATGTTGCTCTTGCAATAAGAGAAGGGTATCGTTCGATTGAACATATTAAGCGCTACACGGCAATGGGGTTTGGAACTGATCAAGGCAAAACTGGTAACATTAATGGTATTGCTGTTGCAGCTGAGTTTCTTGATGTACCCTTGTCTGAAGTAGGAACAACTACATTTCGCCCAGCCTATACTGGGGTTGATTTTGGTGCTATGGCAGGTAGGGAAGTGGGAGGTTTTTTTGATCCTCAAAGGTATACAGCAATCCATGATTCTCATATAGACAGTGGAGCTGAGTTTGAGGTTGTTGGTCAGTGGTATCGACCATGGTATTATCCAAAGAGTGGAGAGGATATGCATCAGGCAGTTAACAGAGAGTGCCTTGCAGTTAGAACTTCTCTTGGAATGATGGATGCATCGACTCTTGGAAAAATTGATGTTCAGGGAGGCGATGCTAGAGAATTTTTATCGAGAGTTTACACCAATGCTTGGATGAAGCTTGCGCCAGGAAGTTGTCGTTATGGCCTTATGTGTAATGAAAAAGGAATGATCATTGATGATGGTGTATCAACCTGTATCAATGACAATCATTTTATTATGACTACTACAACTGGAGGCGCTGCAAGCGTTTACACCACTTTAGAGATGTGGCTTCAAACTGAATGGGATGATTTAGATGTCCACCTTAGTAGTGTTACAGATCAATTTGCAACTGTCGCAGTTGTGGGTCCAAATGCCCGTAATTTGATGAAAGTTTTGTGTCAAGACGTTGATTTTGAGCGTGATAATTTTAAATTTATGCAGTGGCGACCTGGAACAGTATGCGGTGTAGACGCAAGGATTATGAGAATTAGTTTTTCCGGTGAACTTGCCTATGAAATTAATGTGGAAGCTAATTATGGTCGCTATATTTGGGATGAAGTAGCTCTGGCTGGAAAGCAATGGAATATAACGCCTTATGGCACTGAATCAATGCATGTTCTTCGTGCTGAGAAGGGCTATATTATTGTTGGACAAGATACTGATGGTTCGATGACGCCAATGGATGTCAATATGAATTGGATCCTTGCAAAAGACAAGCCCTTTTCTTATATTGGTCGTCGTTCTTTTAGTATTTCTGCACTAAATTCTAAAGATCGTTTTCAACTAGTAGGTCTTTTAACTAAGGATGAGGGAGTTGTTCTCCCTGAGGGCTCGCATATAATTAACAATAATAGAAGCTCTATAGGTTATATTACCTCAAGTTATTACAGCCCTATTCTTGGAAGATCAATTGCAATGGCTCAGCTTAAGGGAGGCCTGTCAAAAATGAGTGAAACAGTATTAGTCAAGATTGTTCAAGAAAAACAAGGCCTAAAGGAAATCCCTTGTGAAGTCTCTAGTAGTGTCTTTTATGATATTCAAGGAGAAAAGGTGGATGGCAATGACTAATCCCATCACAGTAGAAAATAGTATGCCAGAATTTAGATCAATATTCAGTTCTCTTATCGATGAGGATGGATATTTGATAAACCAGGAACATCTTAATTGCCGTGAAATTACAGGTAAATCTTTACTGGTATTAAGGACATCTAAAGATTCTAAAAAAAATAATAAAGCTGCAAAAGAGTTTTTTAACATTCAGTTGCCAAGTTCTCTTGGCATAAGTACTGGAGAAAATGATGCTAAATGTTTTTGGATAAGCCCTGACGAGTTTTGGTTGCTCAATAACCAGCAAGATAAAGAAAACTTGGTGGGCAAGATTAAATTACTTCCTGAAGGGCTGTCAATGACAGATAATTCAGCTGCTTATGGTATTCTTGAGTTTACTGGTGAGAATACAGATAATCTATTGGCTAGATGGATGAGTTATGACTTGAGTGGCTCTCTTAAAGAAGGAAAAGTGATCTCAACAACTTTTGGGCAGGCACCTGTATTTGTTTATCGTGAGAATCAAAAACTTTTAATGATGGTTAGGCATTCATTTTCGCATTATGTTGTTGGATTGTTTCAGGATAGTGCAAAAAGAATCTAAGCCTTAATATTGGTAAGGTATTAATTATGGACAAGGTTAACTTTATAAACATGGAGGACGGCACTGCTGATGAGTATGCTTTTCTTGATGCTCTAGAAGATGAATATAAGGCAGATCTTCCAAAACGCTTGATTTCTGCTTTAAGAAATCTAAATGCCAGCCTTTCTGGCTATCAAATTAGTCGACTTGAGCACTCTTTGCAGGGGGCTACTAGAGCGTATCATGCTAAAGAAAGCATAGAAATGATTATGGCTATTTTATTTCACGACATTGGTGATGAGTTAGCCCCCTATTCTCATTCTGAAATGGCTGCATCGCTGCTTCGACCATTTGTCTCTGAAAAATTTTATTGGATTATTAAACATCATGGCGCTTTTCAAATGTATTACTATGCTCACCATACTGGAGGAGATAGAGATGCAAGAGAAGTTTTTGCAGATAGTCCATGGTATGAGGATGCAATTCAATTTTGCCACCAATATGACCAAAACTGCTTTGACCCTGAGTATGACTCTAAGCCTTTAGAGTTTTTTGTTCCTATGATTAATGAGTTTTTTGCTCGGCCAAGAGTGGATGACCCGGAAGAGCTTGCAAAATATGGAAAGAGATAATTTTTAAATTTATAGAGGATGTAATAGTGACTAATTTTTTTCTTAAACTTCCAACCCGGCAGATACATTTAATTATTTTTTTACTTGTTGGTTCGCTTCTTGGCTATGCAGCTTATAGTATTAAAGTTCTTGGGCTTGAGGCTTGCACACTATGCATAACCCAACAGTTTTTTTATTGCATGATTGGTGTTAGTTCATTTGTAGCTTTTTTGCATAGACCGAGTATTCGAATCAGTAAATTATATTCATTCTTTATAGCCATTTTTGCTATCGCAGGAGCATGGATCTCTGCTCGTCAAGTTTGGCTGCAAGGACTTCCTGAAGATGAAGTTCCATTGTGCGGTCCTCCACTTGAGTATATTATTGATGTGTTTCCATTTGCTGATGTTTTGAATGCGTTATTTATGGGCGATGGAAATTGTGCTGAAATTCCATGGCAATTTTTAGGTATGAGTATGGCTGGCTGGTCCTTAATCTGGTTTATAGTAATTATCTCTCTGAGCCTATTTGCCTTATTAAAAAATTATTTTTCTAATTAAAATTCAAAATTAATTCACAATTTCCAAAATAATTATTTCTGTGGTAAGATAATATTTCAATAATAAACTGAAGTATTTTTATATTTGACTGATTTTAAAAAAACAGTTGACAAGCTATTTAATTCCGTTGATATTCAAATCAATGGAACCCGCTCTTGGGATCCACAAATTAACAATGATTTATTCTATGCACGTGTTCTCAGTGGGGGGTCTTTGGCGCTTGGTGAGAGCTATATGGATGGATGGTGGGATTGTAAGTCATTAGATCAATTTGGAGATAAGTTACTGAGTGGTCGAATAGATAAACAAGTCAAAACAACTACCCCCTATTTTTTAATGAATGTAGCAAAAGCCTTCCTGTTCAATGCTCAAACAAAAAAAAGATCATATATAGTCGGAAGAGAACATTATGATATCGGCAACGATTTATTTTCATTAATGCTTGATGAGAAAATGAATTATTCTTGTGGATATTGGAGGAAAGCAAAGAATCTGGAACAAGCTCAAATCAATAAGTTAGATTTAATTTGCAGAAAACTCCACCTCAAGCCTGGGATGAATGTTCTGGAGATTGGTTGTGGGTGGGGCAGTTTTGCGAAATATGCTGCTGAAAATTACGGGGTAAGTTTTCATGGCGTGACCATATCAAAGGAACAAGTAAGTTATGCAAAAAAATCTTGCGAAGGACTTGATGTATCATTCGAATTAAAAGATTACCGTGAACTCAATAAGAAATATGATTGTATAGTTTCAATAGGGATGTTCGAGCATGTTGGCTATAAAAACTATAGAAATTACATGGAAGTTGTAAATAGGTGCTTAAAGGATGACGGTTTATTTTTATTGCACACTATTGGAAGAAACAACCCGGGGCGTGCTACAGACCCATGGATTAATAAGTATATTTTTCCAAATGGCATGACTCCATCTTCGAGTCAAATTTGCGAATCCATTGAAGGTTTGTTTGTTATTGAGGATTGGCATAATTTTGGCCAAGATTACGACGCAACTTTAATGGCATGGCATGAAAATTTTCAAAAAAACTTCGATTTATTAACTGATACATATGATGAAAGATTTAAGAGAATGTGGGAGTACTATTTGCTAATGTGTGCTGCCGCTTTTCGCTCTAGAAAAAATCATTTGTGGCAGTTTGTGGTCTCAAAAAAAGGCTTAAAAGGTGGCTATAACTACAAAAATAATTCTAGATTTAGCGACCAAAAAGACCCTCTATCATTGCAATAGAGTTGCAGCCTGCATCTAATGCACTTTGTTGATTATCAAAAGTAATTCCACCTATGCCAACAATAGGGATATTAATTTTTTTTCGGATATTTTGAATTGTTGATAGAGAGCAACTGGCAGCATTTGGCTTAGTAGTAGATTTAAAAATAGCCCCTAAAGCAATATAATCTGCTCCATTTTTTTCAGCTTCTACAGCAAGTTCAAGATTATTATAGCAGGAGACCCCAATAATAAATTTCTCGCCAAGTTGGCTTCTTGCAGAATTTACATCGACATCATTTTGACCTAAGTGAACTCCGTCAGCACTAATTTTCTTGCAAAGGTTGACATCATCATTGACTATAAATAAAGTATTATGTTGTAGACATAGCTCTAGCAACTGTGTTGCCTCATCTAGCTTACGTTTTTCATCTTGATTTTTACGGCGGTATTGGAGAATATTTACTTTATGTTTTTTAATTGCACTCTCAATAAGGCTGATATTCAGGTCTTTGTCTGGGGTAATTCCGTACAGACCTTTTATTCTTTGATTTAACATATCATGGCACTTTTTCAAACTAAGAAAATTCAATCATTTATAGTATTCATTATAGTCTTGGTAGTCATTCTATGGGTGTTTCAAGATAATTTTTTAAAGCTTTTGGCCTTCCAAAAACCTATAGAACAATTAGTATCCATTAATGAAGAAGCTAAAGAAACAGCTTATCTTGAAAAAATAGATAATTTTCTCCTTAAGGAATATTCAAAAGACCAAGTTCTTTTGCATTCAATACAAGCTACAACATACTATAGTTATAAAAATTCCCCAGTTCAACTTGTTGATGTAGAGGTTAAAACATTTAATGAAGCACAAAAAGAAGGTCTTGTATTAACATCAAATCGTGCTGAAATGCTTAAATCAGGCGAGATGTTTTTTAATGGTGAGGTCAAAATTCAAACGAAAACAGGAGTCTCACATGAGCTTGATACCGAGTCTTTAATTGTTCTTACCAATAGTGGACAAATTAAAAGTAATAAAGAGGTGACATATTTGGGCGAGACGGCAAGAATCATTTCTGAAGGGATGGAAATGAGTATTGAAAGTGATACTATGTATTTAAATGGTGTTGTTAGGATTCTTGAAGACTCCGGAGTGACGATAGACACAATGAATTTGTATATTAGTCATAATGCAGGTGAAAAAACATATAAAAGTAAAGAAGCGACAGTTTATAGGTCAAAAGATAATATTGTTAATTCAGACAGTGGTATTGATATAGATATGAATTTAAGGATTATTAAGCTTTTAGGCAAAGTGGAGGTTTTGAATAGCTCTGGAAGTAGCCTTAATAGCTCTAATCTTTTAATTGATCAGTCCAATGGTGGTGAAGTTTTAAAGTCTAATTCATCTTCTCACTTTAAATCAAATACAGTTGACATCAAGGCAAAAAAAATGCATTATGATGCTGTTACAAAAAAACTTGAATTAATGAATAAGGTTGTAGCTGTTTATGAATAAAATTATTTTATTAACTACTATATTTTTTTCAACATTTGCTTTTGCACTCTCGGAAGATGCAAAGCAGCCCATAGAAATTGAAGCAGAATCTGTAATAGTTGACGAGGCATCAGGCTTTAATGAATTTAGTGGAAATGCTGAAATTAGGCAAGGGTCACTTCTGATGACTGCAGAGCTTATACAGGTCCAAACTAATGCAGAGGGTGTTGAAACGATGAAAGCAACAGGAACATTAGATAATCCTGCCAAGTACATTCAAAGTCAAGAAAATCAGGCTCGCTTTATAGAGGCAACAGCAAAAAAAATTACTTATGATGTAAATGAGGGTATGATTTTTTTGGTTGGGAACGCCTATTTAATTCAAGGATTTGACTCATTCAGTGGCGACTCATTAACGTATGACATAAATAATGATAAAGTCATTGTTAAGGGCTCGGAGGATGGGACTACGCGAGTTAAGTTTAAAATCGACCTTTAGAAAATTTATGATTTAACTAATTAGTGCTGATGTAATTCTATCTTTGACTTCATCAAGTGAGCCAACACCGCTTATAGCTATAAATTTTGAGTCAGAAAAAGCTGCTTTTGCATCATCACGATAGTATTTAACTAGAGGCTCAGTTTGCTTGTGGTAAATCTTTAAACGTCCTCTAACAATATTTTCATCGTCATCAACGCGTTGAATTAAATTTTCGCCGGTTAAGTTGTCCTTACCTTTTTCTATGGGTGGGTTGAATGTAATATGATATGTCCTTCCTGAGGGCAGATGGACACGACGACCAGACATCCTTACTACTATGTCATCATCTGGAACTTTAACCTCAACAATATAGTCAATTGTGATGCCTTGTTGTTTAAGTGCATTGGCTTGAGTGATGGTTCTAGGAAAGCCATCGAGCAAATAGCCATTTTTACAGTCTGGCGATTCAATTCTTTCTTTGACCAAAGCAATGATTATCTCGTCAGAGACAAGGTTGCCTGCGTCAATAGTTTTTTTGGCTTCTTTCCCAATAGAAGTACCTGTATTTACTGCTGCTCGCAACATATCTCCAGTAGAAACCTGGGGTATATTAAATTTTTCACAAATATGAGCCGCTTGAGTGCCTTTTCCAGCACCTGGTGGACCTAATAATATAATATTCATACGAGCTTATAATTAAATTTCAAAAGGTGGAAGTTTTTTCTCAATTTTTAATTTTTTCATTACGACATAATCAGGTAACCCGTTATTATAAGGTGGATAGTTCTCTCCTGCAATAAGCGGAAGTAAATATTCACGACATGTATCAGTGATCGAAAACCCATCATCAGATATATAATTTTTTGGCATCATTTTTTCAACATTTGCAATATCTTTTAATTCACCATAACCTATTTCCCATGTATAGGGATCGTTGGATGTTCTGATAATTGCGGGCATAATTGAATTCTTTCCAGCTAACGCCATTTCAACTGCAGCTTTGCCAAGTGCATAAGCCTGCTCAACATCTGAATTAGAGGCTAAATGACGGGCCGATCGCTGAAGGTAGTCTGCTACTGCCCAGTGAAATTTATAACCTAAGGCTTTTTTTATTATATTGGCAACAACTGGAGCAGCTCCGCCTAATTGAGCATGGCCAAAGTCATCACGCGTCCCTTGCTCAGCCAAGAATTTTCCGTTAGGCCACTTTGTTCCTTCAGAAACAACAATAGTGCAGTAACCAAACTCTTTTACATTTTTATCAACCTTTGCTAGGAATTTTTCTTCATTAAAGTCTATTTCTGGAAAGAGAATAACAACGGGTATAGATGAATCAACAAGTCCTCCAGCAGCTGCTATCCAGCCAGCATGACGCCCCATGACCTCAAGTACAAAAATTTTGGTTGAGGTTGCAGCCATTGAAGCAACATCAAAGCTCGCCTCCATCGTAGAGACAGCGATGTACTTTGCAACTGAGCCAAAACCAGGGCAATTATCAGTTACAGGTAGATCATTATCAACAGTTTTAGGGATATGGATTGCTTGTATTGGGAATCCCATGCTTTCAGAGAGTTGAGAGACTTTTAGGCAAGTATCTGCAGAGTCACCGCCACCATTATAAAAAAAATAACCTATGTTATGAGTCTTAAAAACTTCAATTAAGCGCTCATATTCAACTCTATTTGCTTCAAGAGATTTCATTTTATAACGACAAGATCCAAATCCACCTGAAGGGGTATGGATAAGTGCGGCTATATCCGCATCGGTTTCAAGTGATGTATCAATCAGATTCTCAGTTAAGGCGCCAATGATTCCATTTTCACCTGCATACACAGTACCAATTTTGTCTGGATGTTTACGAGCAGTTTCAATAACGCCACTAGCCGAAGCATTAATTACTGCTGTAACTCCTCCAGATTGGGCATAAAAAGCATTTTTCATAATATTATATTGTTAGTTTGTAGTTGAAATAAAAAGGAGGTTGATTTTAGGATGTCGCACTAAAAAACCCCTATAAAATTCTCTTCTAACAAGTTAGAAGTATAACATTTGATGTAAATATAGCCTGCAATAAATCTATAGCACAGTTTAATTATATTAATACAAAGTACATTTAAAGAAATATAATTTTAAAGTGAGAAAATTAAGAATTTGTGTCAATTTGTTTCATTATTAATTAGTAGCTTTTAAGAGTGCCTTTTAAGGCATTACTTCCAGAAAATTCTCAATATTAATAAAACCAGGAACTACTTTTTTATCAATTATGCTACTTGGCTTATTTATTGCAATTATATTCTTAATTTTAAATTTTGAAGCGGACTCTAAAACATCTAGTGAATCATCAAAAAAAATTGTTCTTTCCTTGTCAAATTCAATTACATTAGTCAGTTGCTCCCAAAACTGTTGTTCTTGCTTTATAACTCCAAAGTCATGGGAAGAAATAATTTGATCAAAGTAGCCTTGCAGTTTTGACATCTGCATTTTTAGTGCAATGCCTTTTCGATGAGCGTTAGTTACTAAGTAAATACGTTTTTCTTTCTCTTTTGCTGTATTAAGGAAATTTAGAACATGATTATGAACTTGAATTAAGTGTGAAATATCGCCTTTCAACTTCATGATGTCGAAATCTAGTTTTTCCTCCCAATAATCTAGACAATACCAATTTAACTTGCCTTCTTGAGAGTCAAGCATTGAAATTATTAGGTTTTTTGAGTCCTCAAAGCTAACATTATGTTTTTTAGAATAAACTTTTGGGAGGTATTTAAGCCAGAAATGTAGGTCAAAATTTAAATCTAAGAGCGTCCCATCTAAATCAAGCAAAATGGTATCAATTTGATTCCAATCAACATAAGAATTTAGTTTATTTTCTTCGCCAGGATGTGCCATCTATACTATCTTCAAGAATAATTCCAAGTGTTAAAAGTTCATCACGAATCTGATCCGACATTGCAAAGTTTTTTGTAGCCCTAGCCTCTTCTCTCTGGTTTATTTTTTTAGCAACTTCAGCTTCTGATAACTCTGATCCTTGTTGAAGATACTTATCTGCATCATATTCAAGAATACCTAGGTAATTTCCTAATTTTTTTAGTAGTTGAGCTAAAGTTGCAGCTTGCTCAGCGCTATTTGAGCGCTCAATATTTACTTGCTTAGCAATTTCAAATAATATACTTAATGCGATGGGGGTATTAAAGTCATCATTTAATGCGGCATTAAATCTATCCTCATAATCAAAAACCTTGCTTGATTGGGCGTCTATTTTTTCACCAGAAGAGAAACCTTTTGTTGCAGTATAGAGTCTTTTTAATGCAGACTTTGCGCTTTCAATGTTAGTGTTGCTAAAATTTAGTGGGGAGCGATAATGACTACTTATAAGAAAATATCGCAGAGTTTCACCATCATATTTATCTAAAACACCACGGATCGTAAAGAAGTTTTTAAGTGATTTGCTCATTTTTTCATCATTAATGTTCACGAAGCCAACGTGCATCCAAGTATTGACAAACTTGCAATTATTGGCACCCTCTGATTGAGCTATTTCATTTTCATGATGAGGAAATGTCAAGTCCATGCCGCCGCCATGAATGTCAAAATGATTCGATATGAAATGAGTGGACATTGCCGAGCACTCTATATGCCAGCCTGGCCTTCCTTCTCCCCATGGTGATGGCCATTTAGGTTCATTTGGCTTTGCTTTTTTCCAGAGAACAAAATCAAGAGGATCTTGCTTATTACTCTCAATATCTACGCGAGCTCCAGCCACAAGGTCGTCTAAATTTTTCCCCGAGAGCTTACCGTAATCTTTAAATTTTCTGACAGAATAAAAAACATCACCATTTTTGCCTTGATAAGCAAGACCTTGCTTTGAAAGTGATTCAATCATATCTATCATCTGATCAATTGAGTCAGTAGCTCGCGGCTCAATGTCAGGACTAAGTACACCTAGGGCTTTTTCATCTTCATGCATAGCATCGATAAATCGATTTGTTAGAGAGTAGATATCTTCATTATTTTCTATTGCCCGGCTAATAATTTTGTCGTCAATATCAGTAATGTTTCTTATATATTTAACATTTGGATAGTTCCGTCTCATATGGCGGGTAATAACATCAAACATAACCAATACTCTAGCATGACCCATATGACAAAAATCATAAACGGTCATTCCACACACGTAAATTCCAATATTGTTTGGGTCAATAGGACGAAAGTCTTCTTTTTGATTAGTAAGCGTATTATAAATTTTGAGCATGGCGATATTTTATACTGGATTATCTAATTAATATGAGTACAAGTCATATTTGTTCTAGCTATGATTATCAATTAATCACCAACAAAATGTATAATTATTTTTTTAATTTCATTTTAGTGCAGGGCAACTTTAAGAGCCCTTCTGCTTCTTAATAATCGTTATGAAAAAATATAAATGTAATATGTGTGGCTGGATTTATGATGAGAGCAAGGGAGCTCCTGATGAAGGAATTGACCCAGGCACAGCTTGGAAAAATATACCTGCTGACTGGGTTTGCCCTGTTTGTGGCTCTGGCAAAGAAGATTTTGATATGGTTGAAATGTAAATTCATTGCAATTGAGCCAGCGTAAAATACATTAATTAAATTTTTTAAATTCTAATAAATATATGTCAAAAATATTAATTCTTCCCGGTGATGGTATTGGTACAGAAATTGTAGATCAAGCGGTCAAGGTAATCAACTCATTAAATGCCAATCATGAAATGGGAATGACCCTTGTGAATGGGCTTATAGGTGGAGTTGCATACGACGAAACGGGATCACCTCTTCCAGATGAAACTATAAAAGTTGCTAAGAGCTGTGACTCAATATTATTAGGAGCAGTTGGGGGGCCAAAATGGGAGTCACTAGAAAGAGATCTAAGGCCAGAGCGCGGACTATTAGGCATTCGATCAGAGCTCGACTTATTTTCTAATTTAAGGCCTGCTATTCTCTACCCACAATTAGCGAATGCATCGAGTCTTAAAACTGAAATTGTTTCAGGACTAGATCTAATGATTGTACGTGAGCTCGTTGGCGGTATATATTTCGGCAAGCCAAGAGGAGTTGAAATTAGGGATGGAGAGCGCTTTGGAATAAACTCAGCGACCTACTATGAATCCGAAATAGCTCGTATTGCCCACTCTGCTTTTCAGATTGCTCAAAAAAGAGGAAAGCGAATTTGCTCTGTTGATAAAGCGAATGTTCTTGAAGTTTGTGAGCTTTGGAGAGAAGTCATGGAAGAGGTTTCAGTCAGCTATCCTGATGTTGCACTTTCTCATATGTATGTTGATAATGCTGCAATGCAGCTTGTAAGGGACCCTAAGCAGTTTGATGTTATGGTCACTAGTAATCTTTTTGGAGATGTTTTATCTGACTGCGCAGCAATGCTTACTGGGTCAATTGGCATGCTTCCATCTGCGTCACTTGATAAAAATAATTTTGGAATGTATGAGCCTATCCATGGCTCTGCACCGGATATCGCTGGCCAAGATATTGCTAATCCATTGGCAACGATATTATCTGTTTCAATGATGCTTAGGTACTCGCTAAATCAGGAAGAGTTGGCAGATAAAATTAATTCAGCTGTTAGCGTTGTATTGGATAAAGGCTATAGAACAAAAGATATTGCTGCTGCTGGAGATAAAGTAGTTGGAACTGAAGAAATGGGCGATTTAATTGTTGAGGCATTAGAGTCTTAGTAGAGCACTTCTTCACTGTCAATAGATCTCCATAAAAACCAACATGCAACTGATCTATAGGGCTTCCAAGTATCTGAAATTTTCACAATTTTATCTATATCGATTCTTTCACCATTGTTATAAAGTTGATACATAGCTCTTAGAATCCCTACATCTTTTAATGGGAAAATGTCTTTTTCTAACAAGTAAAACATGCCAAACATTTCTGCAGTCCATGGCCCAATTCCTTTAATAGTAATTAGCTCTTCATAGACACTGAGATAAGTTCGGTTTTCCCAGTATGTATCATCAATAATATTATTGATTTTGAAGTGTTCAGAAATATTAAGAATGTATTGCGTTTTTTGTTTCGATAAGCCGCAAAGTTTTAATTTTTCTTTGCTTGTTGACAGAACTTTATTGGGCTCAATAATTTTAATTAAATCAATTATTTTATTCCAAACACTCGCTGCTGCCTTTACAGATATTTGCTGGCCAACTATCGCGCGAAGCAACGTTTCATATGCCTCTCCCCGAGCTGTTATAGAATAATCTTTGTGCTGGCTAATAACATCACCTAGTGTTTTGTCAGCGCTAGTTAAATATTGAAGTGAGTCTTGCCAATAAGCTGGATTTTTCATAAAAACCGGATTAATTTATATTAAAAGAGTCTTTTTAAGTACAACTATTTACTATATCTGATTATATGTTTAAAACGCATTGTCGTATAATCTGATTTATGACATCAATCAAGAATTAAGGAATCTAATGAATATAAAAAAAAATGTAGCATTTATTGGTCTTGGAACTATGGGTTACCCAATGGCAGGCCATTTATCTAAATCAAATCTTTTTAATTTAAGAGTGTATAACCGATCTTCTCAAAAGGCCACTGAATGGAGTAAGGAGTATGA
Source organism: uncultured Gammaproteobacteria bacterium (assembly GCA_913057955.1). Lineage (GTDB taxonomy): Bacteria > Pseudomonadota > Gammaproteobacteria > PS1 > Pseudothioglobaceae > Pseudothioglobus. The sequence continues at coordinate 53,626 of CAJXOB010000002.1, forward strand.
GGGAGAAGTCTCCAACTCGATTAAAGAGGTGGTAATGGATGCCGATTTTGTTGTTACTTGTACTGGAAAAGATGAGGATATGATGGAAATTGTATTTTCTGACCAAGGAGTGATTACATATCTTAAAAAAGGATCAATCTTTATTGACCATACAACAACGTCTTATAAATTAGCTAAGCATTTAAATGAATCATTAACTGAGAAAGGGGTTTCGTTTATAGACGCTCCTGTTAGTGGCGGAGAGGCAGGTGCAATAAATGGAGTTCTCAGCGTCATGGCAGGAGGAAGTAATGCAATTCTAGAAGAGTCAAACGAGCTCATAAAAACTTATTCAAAAAATGTGACTTATATGGGGGAGTCTGGAAAGGGCCAGCTTGCGAAAATGGTAAACCAGATTTGTATTGCAGGTTTGCTGCAAGGATTGTCTGAAGGTTTGTTATTTGCAGAAGCCGAAAATCTTGATATGGATAGCTTGCTATCTGCAATCTCTGGAGGGGCTGCCCAATCTTGGCAAATGGTTAATCGAGCAGAAACAATGCATCAAAGGGAGTTTGATTTTGGCTTTGCAATTAAGTGGATGGTAAAAGATTTGGGCTATTGTATAGATCAATCCAGAACCAATAATTCAAATTTAGGATTCACTAAGGAAGTATTCGATCGATACGTTAATTTAATGGATAAAGGCCATTCTTATAGTGATACTTCAGCCTTAATGTTATTTGATCAATTGAATAAATAAGAATTTTATTCTTAATAATTTACTAAATTTATAGGAAGCTATTTTTTAGGTTCTACGAACCCCTTCCAGTTACTCATGTAGTTAACGAATTTATCTGAAAGCCCTTGTTTTTTAAGGTATTCATAAGAGACAGGAAGTTCTACAGGGATAAATTTTGAATTCTCTTTGTAAAGGCTAGGGAAGTCATGATGTAATATCGCAGCTTTTCCAAGCATTACCCAGTCAACACCATTTGAAATAACTTTTTCTGCATCAATTGGGGTTCTAATATTGCCGGCAACGCCTAGCTTGGTATTTCCTCTTTCAAGGCCAGTAAAATGTGAAAGTAAGGACCATCCCTTGTATTTTTTGTCAGATGGATCTTTAAAAACATCCCAAAGTGACATATCTAAAAAATCTATCTCTCCTGAGGTCATTAATTTTTCTGCTAACTCTTTTGTCTCACCTAAGTCTATGCCAAATCTTTCTGGAGATAGCCTAACTCCCAATACAAAATTAGAGTTACACTTGCGTCTAATGCCATCAATTATCTCCTGGAGAATTCGACTTCGGTTTTGTTTGCTTCCTCCGTACTTGTCAGTTCTTATGTTGATTTCGCTACTTAAGAACTGCCCTAAAATATATCCATGAGCCCCATGTAATTCAACCCCGTCAAATCCAGCTTTTTCACATCGAATTGCTGCTGATATAAAATCATCTCTTAACTTTGTTACTTCTTCCAAGCTCAAGGCTCTGGCAGAAAATTCTTCATTATCTGAAGGGCAAACTGGAGGTTCACCAATGATATCTTCTGGTGATCGCATGCCAGCATGATGGAGCTGACATATTGACATACTATTATTAGACTTTATCTCTTTAGCAAGCCTTGTCAAGCCAGATAAGTGAATCTCTGAAAAAACACCAAGTTGACCTGGAAACCCCTGGCCAATTGCTTGTACATGAGCTGCACAAGTCATTGTTAAGCCAAAGCCGCCTGAAGCTCGCATAGTTAGCCACTTAAATTCCTCTTCTGAGAGTCTTCCATCATCATAGCTTTGAGTATTTGTCAGGGGGGCTAAGATGAATCGATTTTTTATTTCTGGTCCACGTACAAATTTCAAAGGCGCTAAAAGATTTGACATTTTCTTACTCCACTAATTGTGATTAATTTTTAATGCTTAAAACAAGTCTTTTAAGATAATTTTGATGAGTGTAAAAGCTAATTAATCGGATGTTAACATTTTTTTTCTTTGGTAGTAAAAACTTTAAACAAATGGCATAATATTGTTATGCGAAAAAAACCAAAACTAACTAATATTCATACGGTTGCACAGAGCCGTATTTTCAATCTTGAGTCTATGGATGTTGAGTTTTCAAATGGAGCAACTCGAATTTATGAAAGGCTAATGTCTAGAGGAAATGGGGCTGTTTTAGTTATTCCAATGCTTGATGATGACACCGTTCTAATGATTTATGAATTTTCTGGCGGGACTGAGCGATATGAGTTAGGTCTGACAAAAGGCAAGATTGATAAGGGCGAAACTCCTATTGAGGCTGCTGGAAGGGAGTTAAAAGAAGAGATTGGTTATGGCGCTCGTAAACTTACTTTTCTAAAAACTATTACTCTTGCTCCAGGCTATCAATCAAATGAAACTCATATTGTTCTTGCTGAAGATCTTTATGAGGAATCGGCGGAAGGAGATGAGCCAGAACCTCTAGAGATTGTCCCTCATAAGCTATCTGAACTAGAAACGCTTACTTATAATGAAGATTTAACGGAAGCCCGAAGCTTACTTGCTTTGTATATGGCAAGAGAGATTATTCGAGGTCGATAAAGGGTGACTGAAATACCACCTTCTTTTTGGCTTGATGAGAACAACTCTGAATTTCCAAAACTAAGTCTTGCTCTAACAGAGCCTAACGGCCTTATTGCAATTGGTGGTAGTTTATCCGTTGAAAGGTTACTGAAAGCTTATTCACTAGGAATCTTCCCATGGTATGGCAAGGATGAGCCTATACTTTGGTATTCGCCTGACCCCAGAATGGTTATTACATCTAGCAAATTTCATCTTTCAAAGAGCTTAAGAAAGGTTATTCAATCCTCTAAATTCGATATTTTTATTGATACTTCCTTTAAAAATGTCATTATTCAATGTCAAAAAATAGCAAGGCCAGGCCAGTCTGGTACATGGATAAATGATGAGATGGTTGAGGCTTATTGTAGGCTTCATGATGCTGGGTATGCTCACTCATATGAGGTGTACGAAAATGGCCAGCTTGTTGGTGGGTTGTATGGCGTTGCTTTGGGGGGCGTTTTTTTTGGTGAATCTATGTTCTCTTTTGTTAGTAATGCATCAAAAGTTGCTTTTGCTTATTTACTTCAGCAAAACCTATACCAATTAATTGATTGCCAAGTTGAGAATAAACATTTAGAAAGTTTAGGCGCCTTTAAAATGCCTAGGGATTTGTTTATACAACAGCTTAAAGCCTTTGTGTAAAATAGTACTATTGAAGAAAGCATCTGAGGCCCCATGAAAAATCTATTTAAATTTGTTGTATTAATAGCGTTTGTATTCACTTTGTCTGCATGTGGCAGAATGGGTGATTTAACTTCTACTGAAGGTAGCCAGATAGATTCTGGAGAGTCAACTTTTAGTGCCGACTAGTCATATAATTAATTGAATTCATTCTATTTTCAAAATAAAGTATTGCACGCCGAGTCTGTTCCTGTTTCAGACTTAATGAGCGCGTATGGGTCACCCCTTTACATTTACTCTAAAAGTCAAATAGAGTTTAACTGGCAACAGTTTGAGGACTCCTTTGGCGCGCATCCTCATTTAATTTGTTATGCCGTAAAGGCCAACTCAAATTTGGCAGTGTTAAATGTTCTAGCGAATTTAGGCTCTGGGTTTGACATAGTATCAATTGGTGAGCTCGAAAGAGTAATTGCTGCAGGCGGTGATCCAAAAAAATGTGTATTCTCTGGAGTCGCTAAAACAGAGAATTCGATTCATAAAGCTCTTGAATATGGTATTTACTGCTTTAATGTTGAATCTGAAGCAGAGTTAGATCGAATTGAATCTGTTGCTGCGTCAATAAAAATGAATGCACCAATATCAATTCGTGTGAATCCGAATGTAGATGCAAAGACTCATCCATATATCTCGACAGGCTTAACCGAAAATAAGTTTGGAGTTGGAGTTGATTTAGCTTTGTCTTTGTATAAAAAGGCAAGCCTCTCAAGCCATCTTGAAGTCTTTGGCCTAGACTATCATATTGGATCTCAAATTACAGATATTTCACCTTTTTTAGAGGCTCTTGATAAAGCTTTGGAGCTAATAATAAGGCTCAAAGAGGAACAAATTTTTTTAAATCATATAGATATTGGTGGTGGGGTAGGCGTTACTTATGACAAAGAAGCAACTATTAGTATTAATGACTATATACAGTCTGTAATTCAAAAAGCCGGTGATTTGAAAATTTTGGTAGAGCCTGGTCGTTCGATTGTAGGTAATGCAGGGATCTTTGTCACTAAAGTTGAGTATTTAAAACAGAATGAATTAAAATCTTTTGCTATTGTCGATGGTGCAATGAATGATTTACTTCGACCCGCTCTTTACGGCTCTTATCATCAGGCAGTTACAATTGAAGATAATTCAAAAGGCATAAGTGATTCATGGGATCTAGTTGGGCCTGTATGCGAGACTGCAGATTTTTTGGCAAAGAATAGAAGCCTTACCCTTGAGCAGGGAGACTATATTGCAATGATGACCGCCGGTGCATATGGATTTGTTTTAAGTTCTAACTACAACTCTAGGCCAAGAGTTGCAGAGGTCATGGTTGATGGCTCAAGACATCAATTAGTGCGTAAGAGAGAAACTATTGAATCGCTTTTTAAAAATGAGATGATATTAAAAGATGAAATTAACTAACAACCAGAAAAAATATTTGCGCTCTATGGCGCATGATTTAAAACCTTTTGTGATGATTGGTCAGCATGGCCTGAGTGAGTCAGTACTTGCTGAAATGGAATCAACAATGCTAAAACATGAATTGATTAAAATCAAGCTAAGAATGAGTGATCGAGAGGAAAAGCTAAAAATTATTAATAAAATTATAGAACTCTCTAAGGCTCAACTAATACAAGTGATTGGAGGAGTGATGGTTATTTATAGGCCCTTTGAAGATAACCCAGATATTATTTTACCAAGATCATAAGGATTCAAAAGCTTTTAAATAAACCCTGTTAATGTTGAGATAAAATGAAAATTGCCATCAGCGCTGCAGAAACTTCTGGTGATCTTATCGCATCATCTCTAGTGAGTGCATTGAAATCATATCAGCCAGATTATGAAATAGAGGGCTTAGTGGGTGATAAGATGACTGAAGCTGGCTGCAAAAGGTTATGGCACACTGACCAAGTCAACGTGATGGGCTTTAGTGAAGTTTTAAGGAAATTGCCTTCAGTGTTGAGTCTTAGGCGAGCTATGATTCGATACTACTCCTCTAATAGACCTGATGTCTTTATTGGAGTCGACTCCCCTGATTTTAATTTTAAGATTGAGAGAAAACTTAAGGGAAATGGAGTTAAAACGATTCATTTTGTTAGTCCTTCAGTATGGGCATGGCGAGCAAAACGAATAAAAAAGATTAAAAAGTCAACCGACTTAATGCTGTGTCTTTTTCCATTTGAGGTAGATTTTTATCGCACCCACAACCAAAAAGCTGTGTTTGTGGGCCATCCATTGGCTGAAAAATTAAAGCCTAGGAAAAAACATACTCCAAATAAGCAGATTTTATTAATGCCAGGATCAAGAGAGGCTGAAATTAAAACTCTATTGCCTGAATTATTATCTGCTGTTCATTTGATGCATAAAAAAGACCCTCAGATCCAATTTAGTTTGTCACTTGCAAACGAACATCTAAAGGATTGGGTTGAAGATAAACTTCAAGGACTAGATATTATTCTAAGTGTTGGCGACGCGCATGAGAAGATTAAAAATTCTGATCTAGTTATTGTTGCCTCTGGAACTGCTACTCTTGAGGTAGCCCTTCTTGCAGTACCAATGGTTGTTGTTTATAAACTTTCGAAGGTGAGCTATCAGATTGTTAAGCGTCTACTAAATACTAAAAATATTTCACTGCCAAACAAGATATTAGGGCGAGACATCGTTCCTGAGTTAATTCAAAATGATGTAACTGGTCAAAATATTTCTGATCATGCTATGAAATTGATTGTATCTGATAATACGAATCTAGTTAAAGAGTTAGAAAAAATTCATAGTCTTTTAAACCAAAAAGCTAGCGTTAAATCTGCTGAAGCAATTATTGAGTTTTTGCATGGATAAAGAGTTAAATAAAATAGTTGAGCTAGCTCTTTCAGAAGATATGGGATCGGGAGACTTATCTTCAAGCCTTCTTGATGACGTCATAATAAATGCTGAAATAATTTGTAGAGACCGCGCGATTATATGTGGTACAGAATATTTTGACTTATGCTTCTTATCTCTTGACCCAGGTGTGCAAATCAAATGGAATTTGAAGGATGGCTCTGAAGCTAAGCCTGGCGAAGTGATTTGCAACATTAAAGGAAAATCTCGAGCAATCATTACTGCTGAAAGAACGGCACTTAATTTTTTGCAAATTTTAAGTGGCACTTCAACCAAAACAAACTATCTTGTTAGCCTCATAAGTGAAACAAAAGCACAATTACTTGATACAAGAAAAACAATTCCAGGCCTAAGAAGTGCGCAAAAATATGCTGTTAAATGCGGTGGTGGGGTGAACCATAGGATGGGTCTTTATGACTGCATTATGCTTAAAGAAAACCATATTTTATCGATTGGCTCACTTGATAAATCTATCAATAAAGCACTTAAGCAATATCCAGATACACCAATTGTTGTTGAAGTAGAGACTATGGGCCAGCTTCGTTCTGTGCTGTCAATAAAAGGAATAACGAGAATTCTTTGTGATAACTTTAGTCTTATCGATCTCAGGGAGGCTGTCAAAATTGCACAAGGCATATATCCAATTGAGGCTTCAGGCGGAGTGAACGAAGAAAATATTGTTAGCTATGCAAATACTGGAGTTGATTATATTTCAATTGGCTCAGTTACAAAAGATATTACTTCGGTTGATTTATCTTTGAGATTCTCTTGATACCCAACTGCTCTAAAGGCTGGACTTAGAGTGTCTTCTTTTAAATTATAAGTTAAAGGCTTATTATTCAAATCGAGAACTGTGCCTCCAGCCCCTTCGAGAATATATACTCCAGCTGCAGTGTCCCATTCAGAACATCTGCCAAATTTAGGATAGCAATCATAAACTCCTTCTGCAATCAAACAAAATTTAAGTGCGCTTCCGAGTTTAAAAGTTTCAAAATTTGTTTTAGAATTGAGATAATTTTTAAGGGGCTTATTATTATTCGAGTATCTTCCTACGACGATTTTTTCCGATCTCTTAGGTTTTTTTGAGAAAATTTTATGACTCATTTTGTCAATCATCTTCATTGATGATTGATCTGGCAGTCGATAGTAGTGGACTTTGTGAAATGGCGAATAGATTAAGCCAAAATCTGGGTAATGGTTACGAATAAGAGCAATGCTTATACAAAAGTCTGGCGACCCATCTATAAAGTCACGAGTTCCATCTAAAGGGTCAATTAACCAGTATTCATCCCAAGATTTTCGAATAGAAAAGGGAATGTTAGATGACTCTTCAGATAGTATTGGTATGTTGGGGGTTATTTTTTTTAAAGTGTTTATAATTAACTCATTCGATGCTTTATCTGCCTGGGTTACAGGGGTATTGTCAGACTTAATGCTAAAGTTTCCTGCATTTTTGCGATGAGACATAATAATTTCGCCTACTTCCATAGTAAGAGAGATTAGCTGCGAAAGAATTTTGGCTGTCATATGCCAAATTATATCATCGTCGGTTGCAATTATTTTTTACACGGAAGATATCTTAAGTAAAATTTATTTAAACAATAATAAGAAGAGATAAATATGAAAAAACAGGTGTTAACTATGGGTGGTGGTGGATTTACTTCAAAGCCAGAGAATCTTAAATTGGATAAGTACTTATTGTCTTTGACTAACAAAAAAAACCCTAAAGTTTGCTTTATTCCAACGGCAAGTGGAGATGATGAGAGTTACAAAAAACGCTTTTATTCTTCATATAAAAAGCTTAATTGTGAAACAAGTCACTTATCTCTATTTAGCCCACCAGAAGGTGACTTAAGAGATTTTGTTTTAGAAAAAGATATTTTTTATGTTGGTGGCGGCAATACAAGAAACCTTTTGGTTCTTTGGAAAGAGTGGGGGTTAGATAAATTTTTGCATGAAGCATGGTGTAATGGCGCAATAATGGCTGGGCTTAGTGCGGGTTCAATTTGTTGGTTTGAACAAGGTTTGACGGATTCAAAGACTGGCAAGTTGCTTCCTTTAGATTGTTTGGGCTTTCTTTCAGGCAGTAATTGTCCACATTTTGATAGTGAGATTCAAAGGAGGCCTGAATATCATAAGGCCATTCTAAATGGCTCCCTGAAACCAGGTATTGCTTGCGATGATGGGGTTGCTGCACACTTTATAGATGGAAAGCTTGATCGTTGTGTATCGTCCTTATCAAGTGCAAAGGCTTATAGTATTAGAAATGATAATGGTGTTATTATTGAATCCGTTATTGAGCCTATATACCTTGATGTCAATTTTTAATTTGCACAATAAAAAACCTAGTGATAAACTAGGTTTTTATCTATATGGTGGGCCTACTTGGACTTGAACCAAGGACCAATCGATTATGAGTCGAGTGCTCTAACCAACTGAGCTATAGGCCCGTAGAAGAGCTATTCTAAAAAACTTTGAAGTTTGTGAGCACGAGAAGGGTGTCTTAGCTTTCTAAGTGCCTTTGCTTCAATTTGGCGAATCCTTTCACGAGTAACATCAAACTGTCTACCCACTTCTTCAAGTGTGTGGTCGGTGCTCATGTCTATTCCAAATCTCATTTTTAAAACTTTTGCCTCTCGAGGCGATAGGTTAGCTAAAAGCTCACCAGTAGTCTCCTTAAGACTTTCACGAGTTGTAACTTCAACAGGCGAAGAAAGATTTGTATCTTCGATAAAATCACCAATTGTGGAGTCTTCATCATCACCAACAGGGTTCTCCATTGATAATGGTTCTTTTGCAATTTTAAGTATTTTGTTGATTTTATATTCTGGTAATTCCATCTCGACAGAAAGTTCTTCTGGAGTAGCTTCTCGTCCAAACCTTTGAAGAAGTTGGCGTCTTACTCGGTTAAGTTTGTTGATGGTTTCAATCATGTGAACTGGAATGCGAATAGTGCGCGCTTGATCGGCAATTGACCTGGTAATTGCTTGACGAATCCACCATGTCGCATAGGTTGAAAATTTATAACCTCTGCGATATTCAAATTTGTCTACCGCCTTCATTAACCCCACATTACCCTCTTGGATAAGATCTAGGAATTGTAGGCCACGATTTGCATATTTTTTTGCAATCGAAATTACCAGTCTTAAGTTTGCTTCAATCATTTGACTTTTAGCTACCTTAGCCTTCCTGTCGCCTTTTCGAAGTTTTTTGTTTATTTCTTTAAGCTCTGCAACCGTTAATTTCATTGCCTCTTCGTGCTCTAAAAGGCTCTTTTGTGAATAATAAATTTCTTTTTTACTTATTTCTAGGGATTTTAGGGTTGCTTTATCAATATCAATAGATTTAAGCCAATCAAAATTAGTTTCATTTCCTGGAAATGATGCATAAAAAAGCTCTGAGCTCATACCAGCATCGAGGCACGCTTGACGAATAAGCTTCTCTTCTTTCTTTACCTTGTTAACTCGACTTGAGACAAGCTCCATCATCGTGCTAACAAGTTTTGGTGCGAGTCTTAGTTCTGATATACAGCTAGAAAATTTTTGTCTAGCTTTAACAGTTTTATCATCAAGATAACCATTCTTTTCAAAAGATTTAACATAGCTATTATGAGATTTTTGTATTTTATCAAAGCGCTCATATACCATTCCCTCATCAGGTCCTGTATATTCTAACTCATCAAAATCTTCTTCTTCATCCTCATCTAACTCTTCTGAAAGCTCGTCGATCTCCATTGCATCAAGCTCCGCTTGTTTCTCATCTAACAGCGCCTGCTTTGCTTTTATTAGTACTTGTTTTTCTTCAAATTCTTCAGCATCACCTTGGTACCCTATAACAACATCAGTCATCTTACATTTACCTTCTTCTAGTCTTGTGTAAGCCTTGAAGAAATAGTCCGAGATTTCAGGGTAAAGAGAAATTGCTTGTAAAATCTGATAAACGCCTGCTTCAATTTCTTTTGCAATGCGTACTTCGTCTTTTTGCTCTAAAAGTTCAACCACGCCCATCTCTCGCATGTACATCCTAACAGGATCTGTTGTTCTTCCAAATTCTGAATCAAGGGCTGCTAATGCCGCTACTGCAACTTCTGCAGAGCTAGATTCTGCTTTTCCACCCGATTTCATTACTAGCTCATCAGCATCAGGTGCTTCATCAGCAACTAAGATGTCGAGCTCTTCTAGGATTGTTACAATTGGCTCTACCTGTTCAGGCGTTAATAAATCTTCTGGTAACAGATCATTGATTTCTGAATAAGTCAGGTAACCCTGTTCTTTTCCAATCGTTATAAGACTATTAAGGGCTTTTTTGTGAGCTTCAGTAGTTGTTTTCATAATTTGATTTTTTCAAAACAGAGAGGAAATTATACCTAAAAGGGCAGGTTGTTTCTACCATTAATTCAGCGCTATAGAGGCGCAGGATTAGTTTGAATCTGCAAAAATTGTACTGATGGATTGTTCGTCACTAATTCGACGAATAACGTCTGCAAGAGTTGTGGCAATAGATAATTGTCTAATCTTACTGCATTTTTTTGCTTTTTCTGTCAATGGAATTGTGTTTGTTGTAACAAGTTCATCTAGTTTAGAGTTTGATATATTTTCAATAGCCCCTCCAGAAAGAACAGCATGAGTTGCATATGCAACAACTTTCTTTGCGCCCTTTTCTTTTAATATTTCAGCAGCTTGGCAAAGAGTTCCCGCAGTATCAACCATGTCATCAATCATAATGCAGGTACGCCCTTCTACATCACCAATTACATTCATGACTTTAACTAAGTTTGGCGCTGGCCGCCTCTTATCAATAATTGCAAGGTCTGCATCATTAATTCTTTTCGCTGCTGCTCTAGCTCTAGCTACTCCACCAACATCTGGAGATACTACAACTACGTCTTGATAGTTATGATCCAAAATATCTTGGACAAGGACAGGTTGAGCATATATGTTATCAATTGGAATATTGAAGAAACCTTGGATCTGATCTGCATGTAAGTCCATTGTTAATATACGGTTAACCCCTGACGTTTCAATCAATTGAGCAACAAGTTTTGCAGTTATTGGAACGCGAGTTAGTCTAGAGCGCCTATCTTGTCTAGAGTAGCCAAGATATGGAACGACCGCTGTAATCTTTCCCGCAGAAGAGCGCCTCAGAGCGTCAACCATTATCAATAGTTCCATTAAAGTTTCAGCTGATGAAGGGCCACAGGTTGGCTGAATAACGAACACATCACATCCACGCACATTATCAAGAATTTCAACTTGAGCCTCGCCATCACTAAATTGACCTACAAAGGCCTTGCTTTGGTTGATGTTAAGATTTGAAATAATTTCGGATGAAAGATCAGGGTTTGCGTTTCCGCTAAAGATTTTTATTCTTTCTAGAGACATCGGCTGTGCTTTTATTGATGTAGGGTGCAATTATACAAACAAATTACGTAGCTAAGAACAATAGTTTTAAATTTGAATTAAGATTTAATTGATAATTTATAGTATTTTATCTATTGATGAAGAAATATCTTCTGGCTCAACAGTTGAACTAAAACGTTTAAATGGCATACCATCACGGTCAATTAGAAATTTAGTGAAATTCCATTTTACACTATCAGTTAAAGTTCCCTTGAGCTCGCTTTTTAAATATTTGAAAAGTGGATGCTCATTCTTTCCATTCACTTCGACTTTTGAAGACATGGGAAATGTAACGTCATAATTTAAACTACAAAACTCTTGTATTTCTTCTGAAGTCCCGGGCTCTTGTGTGCCAAATTGATTACAAGGAAAGCCAATGATTACTAGCCCTTCATCTTTATATTTTTGATAGAGTTTTTCTAGACCAGTATAGTGATAAGTTAGTCCACATGCACTTGCAGTATTTACAACTAAAATTGCCTTACCTTTAAAATCACTCAATGAAACTTCTTTTCCATCAAGTTGATTAAAATTAAACTGATATACATTTTCCTTCATGAGTCTTACCTTGTCTTAGTGGATTAGAAACTAATTCATAAAAAGATGGCTGGGGCGGATGGATTCGAACCATCGGTACACGGGATCAAAACCCGATGCCTTACCACTTGGCTACACCCCAATTATGTAATGGTGATTTATCAATCGCTTTTGCGACAAAACCAAGCCATTTTGATGGCAATTTATTATTTGCAATCAATGCATCTTTTTCTTTTTCAAAGGCTACAAAAACACAACTTCCACTTCCAGTCATTCTTGCAATTCCTAGGTGGTTTTCAGATGAGTTTAGATGAGTTAAAACCTCCTCTATCTCTCCTTCCAAATGAATTGCAGCATCTAAGCAGTCGTTATGCGCATTAGAGACCATTGAAAAGTCTGCTATTTTCCTTTGTACGGGAGACATTGTCAATGCTTTGTGTGTGAAAATTTCTTTCGTTGATATATGTTTACCAATTGAAACAATTAAATAAAAGTATTTTGGCAAGCTTATTGGGGTAAGTATTTCTCCTATGCCTTCGCCCCAACAGCTATGGCAATTAACAAATACTGGGACGTCTGCGCCAATATTTTGACCAATAGCCATCAGCTCTTCTTTAGATAAACTAAGATTCCAAAGCTTATTTAGAGCAATTAAAACAGTTGCTGCATTTGAACTTCCACCTCCTAGCCCGCCACCCATTGGTATTTTTTTAGCTATACTAATATCTACGCCACCTTTTGATCCAGATATTTTTTTAAGTATAGTTGCGCTGCGTACCACTAGATCTTGATCTTGTGGGATGCCTTCATTACCACTAATTCGATTGATTGCCCCATCCTCCCTGTAATCAAGGCTTATCTCATCGCAATAATCTAAAAGCTGAAAAATAGTTTGAAGATTATGATATCCGTCAGCCCTTTTTGAGGTTACGTGTAAAAATAAATTAATTTTAGCGGGGGATAAGTAAGTCAAATTATGCGTTAATAAAATGCTCTCTATAGTGCTTTAATTCGTCAATAGAGTCATAAACATCAGACAAAGCGAGGTGCCTAGATTTTTTATATGAGGTAGAAAGGATGCTTGGCTTCCAGCGAACTGCTAGCTCCTTCAACGTGGAAACATCGATATGGCGATAATGAAAAAACTTTTCAAGGTTTGGCATATAGTTGTATAAGAATCTTCTATCCTGACAAATTGAGTTGCCACACATTGGCGATGCTCCTTGGTCGACATAGTTGATAAGAAATTCGAGGGTTTGGGATTCTGCATCAGCGGTGGAAATTGTACTTTCTAGTACTCTTTTTACAAGTCCAGATCGATTGTGTTGGCTAGTATTCCATTCATCCATCCCATCAAGCAGATCACTATTTTGATGAATAGCTAACGAAGGGCCTTCTTCTATTACATTTAGATTTGCGTCGGTAACCACTGTAGCTATTTCAATTATGACATCGCTTTCAGGAATTAATCCTGTCATTTCAAGGTCTATCCAGATAAGATTAGTTTTTTTATTCATATTTATTTATTGCTAGCAAAAATATATTCTTCAAGTTTTTCTTTTGCACTTCCATCCGATAATATTTGGTTTGCTTTTTCAATTCCTGAGTTTAGTGAATCTACAAGACCACTTACGTAAATAGCAGCACCGGCATTAAAAGAAATGATATCTTTTGCAGTACCATTTTTTCCAGAAAAGGCCTCATAAATTAGCGAAAGTGACTCATCTGCATTTTCTACTTTAATATCATTAAGGTTACCTCGCTTTAATCCAAAGTCATCTGGGTGAACGGTATAGGTTGAGATTTCACCATTATGCAATTCGGCTACAAAGGTTTTGTCGGCTACAGAAAATTCATCAAGTCCATCTGCAGAGTGAACCACCATAACATGTCTAGATTTAAGACTTTTTAGGACGTTAGCAATTGGCTCTACTAATTTTTTATCATACACTCCAATAACTTGGTTAGGTGCCTTAGCTGGATTGGTTAGGGGTCCTAAAACATTAAATATTGTTCTAACTGCTAGTTCTTTTCGTGGGCCAATCGCATGTTTCATTGCGCTATGATGAGCTGGTGCAAACATAAAGCCAACACCTAATTTTTCAATGCATTGACTGATGGCTTTTGGATTTAAGTTAAGATTTATTCCGGCTGCTTCTAAAACATCTGCGCTTCCAGATTTCGATGAAATGGATCGATTTCCATGCTTTGCAACCTTTCCACCTGCAGCGGCAACAACAAAGGCAGAGGCAGTCGAGATATTAAATAAACCCAAGCCATCCCCACCAGTTCCGCAAGTATCAACAAGATACTCAGTGCTACTGAGTTCGACTGATGTTGCCAGTGAGCGCATGACCTTTGCGCTGGCAGTAATCTCTTCAATTGTTTCACCCTTCATGGATAGACCAACTAAAAAAGCACCAATTTGAGCATCCGTTGTTTGGCCTGTCATAATGCTATTCATGACATCAAGCATTTCACTTTCATTTAGATCTTTTTTTGAAATCACTGATTTGATGGCTTGATTTATATTCATAGTTATCGATGGCTCATTAGGAGTTCAATATCATCTACATTTTTAATGGCTGCTTCAGATAGAATATGGTTTCCATCTTTAGTAACTAACACATCGTCTTCAATTCTGATTCCAATATTCCAATATTTAGGATCAATTTTATCATTCTTGCGGATGTAGATTCCTGGCTCCACTGTGGTGACCATCCCTACTTGAAATTTTCGAAAAGACTCGCCACTTTCTTTAGTGCCAACATCATGAACATCTAAACCCAACCAATGGCCAGTGCCATGCATATAGAATTCTCTTAAATTACTAGCATCATCCATTATCCCTAGCTTCATAAGTCCACTTGTAATAATTTCACATACTATCTCATGAGGCTTGTTTACATTTTCACCAGGCATGATAGAGGCGATAGCTTGCTTCTGTGCATATAAAACAATTTCATATATTTCTTTTTGGGACGGACTAAACCTTCCGTTAACTGGAAAGGTTCTTGTAATATCAGACGCATAACCAAGTATTTCACAGCCAGCATCGATGAGGAGAAGGTCACCATCATTTAATAATTTATTGTTTTCGGTGTAATGAAGTATGCATGCATTTTTCCCTCCTGCAACAATTGGAGGGTAAGAATGTTCTGAGTTTTCATTTCGAAATACTGAGTCAAATTCAGCTGCAATATTGTACTCATAGAGTCCCGGATGAGTTTTTACCATAGCCTTCATATGTGCCTTTGAAGCTAAATCTGCTGCAGTTTGCATATTTTTTATTTCAGAAGGATCTTTAATAAGTCTCATTTCTGAAATGTATGGGTTTAATGGGTTTAATTTTTTTCCCAATAATACTGTAATTGCTGCGTTTAATTTATTTGTACTTGAATTGTCTTTCCAGCCCCCATTGGTTGGAGCATCAAAATATACAGAAGAGCTTTCATTTATCTGGGAGGAAGTTTCATCAAAAAAACTATCAATGTCGAATGCATGATCAACTAACAAGATTTCAGGTGCGAGGTCTATTCCAAGCCTCACTCCATTCCATATTTCTTTGGTTTGATCTTTAGGCCTTAAAAAAATGCTGTAATTATTTTTAGAGAAAATTGCAACTGCATCAGGCTCTATAAAGCCCGTAAGGTACCAAAAACTACTGTCTGGTCGAAAGGGGTAGTTGACATCGCTGTTTCTTTTTTGTTCACTATTGGTAGATACAATTATTACTGCATCATCGCCTAGTATGCTTAGCAACTCTTCTCTTCTTTTTTTATGTATCATTTTGTTAGGCGCATTAATTCACTGATAAACAACCCAAGAAAGATACCATGAAAAAGATACGACTTTATCAAAATACTGCTCTAACTGTAGGTAAAAGTGTTGAATTAAGTAAAGATAATAGCCACCATCTTAACAAAGTTTTACGTTTTCCAGGCGGTAAAGATATCACTATATTTAATGGTGATGGTTTTGACTACAACGCAACGGTTCAAAGGTTAGAAAAAATAACCAGTCTCGACATTGTTTCTAAGTTGAAAAATGACTCCGAATCTAAACTTAATTTAACACTTGCGCAAGGAATTGCTAAAGGCGAAAAAATGGATTTTTTGATCCAAAAAGCAGTAGAGTTAGGGGTATCAAATATTATCCCAATGCAGCTAGAGCGCTGTGTAGTTAGATTAAAAGGTGATCGGGCCCAAAAAAAAATAGAGCATTGGCAAAAGATAGCGAACCATGCGTGTGAGCAATCAGGGAGATCCGTAATGGTTAGTATCTTACCTCCAACTTTACTTAGTGATTTGCTTAGTAATCCAAATCATAATGGCTTTGTTTTGCATCATCGTGCAAATTTAAGTCTTACCCAGGTGCCATCATATTCAAAAGCAACAATTCTAATTGGTCCAGAAGGCGGATTAACTGACCAAGAGGTTGTCGATTCAACGCATGCTGGATTTAAGTCTCTATTATTAGGCAAAAGAATTTTAAGGACTGAAACTGCATCACTTGTTGCTATCGCTAATATGCAGCTTTTATGGGGTAGTTGATAATATTTTTTCAGGTTTCCTTAATTAATCAACATCTCCAAGGTCATTACTTAGCTCGCGGGCACGGTCATATGCAGCTCGTGTAGCAGCTGCAACTATTCCTTCAAAATTTTGATCTTGAAAACTTTCAATAGCTGCTTGAGTAGTTCCATTAGGAGAAGTAACCTCTGCTCTAAGTGTTTTCGAGTCTTTGCCACTTTTGGTTGCCATTAAACTTGCCCCTAAACTTGTTTGAATGCTTAGTGAGTTCGCAGTTTTTTCATCCAAACCAAGGGAAATTGCAGCTTGCGTAATAGATTGCATTAATAGAAAAAAATATGCAGGACCACTTCCTGATATAGCAGTAATTGCATCAATTAGTTTTTCATCATTTACCCAAAAACATTCGCCTACTGAAGACAAGATTGAGGTTACTAATTCTCTTTGTTGGCTGCTAACTAGATCATTTGCAAAAAGTCCTGTAACGCCACTTTGGTAAAGTGCAGGTGTATTGGGCATTGTTCTTACAAGGGCAAAATCACCACCCAACCAGCGGTTAATATCACTACCTCTAATTCCAGCTACGATAGAGACAAAAAGGTGATTTGGTTTAACTTTATTTTTTAATTGAAGGCAAACCACTGAGAGTACTTGAGGTTTTACTGCAAAAACAACAATATCACTATTATTAAGTAAAGAAGTATTATCAGAGTATGTTGCGATATTCAGTTCAGATTTACGCTTAATCAGAAGCTCATCATTAGAGTCACTTACGTTTATGTTTTGAGCATCAAAGCCATTACTGAGAAGGCCTTTTATCAAAGCATATGCCATATTCCCGGCTCCAATAAATCCAATGACTGTTTTGTTTTCCATATAAAATATCTAAGTTATAAGTGCTTAAATCAATTCTACCAAACTTGTAATAAATAAAGAGCATTAATGAAAAAATTTCAGCCAAAACTAATATTAATCGATGTTGATGGGACTTTAGTTGACAGTGTTCCTGATCTTGCTTACTGTGTTGATGAGATGATGATTCAGATTGGTATGCCAGCTCGAGGAGAATCTAGTGTTAGGCAATGGGTTGGAAATGGTGTTCCCAGATTAGTAGAGCGAGCTTTGACAGGAGATTTGGATCTGAAGCCAAGTCAAGAGGTATTCGACGCGGCTTATCCAATTTTTTTAGAACTTTATGCTGACAATTCAGCAGTAAGGTCAAGTCTATATGATGGTGTCAAGGAGGGTTTAGATTATTTACAATCTAAAAACTACCTTTTAGGTTGCGTAACTAATAAGGCAGAGCAGTTTACTCACCCATTACTAAAGTCATTAAATATCTATGACTACTTCAAAATAGTCATTTCTGGCGACACTTTGGAAAAGAAAAAGCCAGACCCTTTGCCGCTCCTGTATAGCGCTGGTTTTTTTAATATAGATCCAAATGAGTGCCTTATGTTGGGAGATTCAGTAAGCGATGTAAGGGCTGCTAGAGCAGCTAGATTTGATATAATTTGTATGTCATATGGATATAATCACGGTAATAATATATCAGATGAAAATCCTGACCTTGTAATCGATTCGATGGCGCAATTACGAGATTACCTTTAATGAGTATTGATGAAAATAATATCTGGCATCCTTATGCTACGATACCAAATAAGGTTCCTACTTATCTAGTTGATACAGCAGATGGTGTGTATCTAAACTTTAAAAATGGCTCTCGTGTTATCGATGGTATGAGCTCATGGTGGTCAATGATTCATGGCTACAATAATCCTTTTATAAATAGGGCAATCAAGAGCCAGATAGATGCTGTATCGCATGTAATGTTTGGCGGTCTCACTCATCAGCCTGCGATTGACTTATGCGAAAAACTCATAAAAATAACCCCTCAGGGGCTTGATAA
Organism: uncultured Gammaproteobacteria bacterium; assembly: GCA_913057955.1. Taxonomy (GTDB): domain Bacteria; phylum Pseudomonadota; class Gammaproteobacteria; order PS1; family Pseudothioglobaceae; genus Pseudothioglobus. The sequence goes on from CAJXOB010000002.1 coordinate 72,111, forward strand.
GGTTTTTTTTGCTGACTCTGGCTCTGTTTCTGTAGAGGTTTCTCTTAAAATGGCTCTACAGTACTGGCACAATAAAGGCAAAAAAGAAAAGTCACATTTTGTAACTCCGAGAGGTGGCTACCATGGAGATACTTTTGGAGCAATGAGTGTTTGCGATCCAAATAATGGCATGCACCATTTATTTAGTGGTGTTCTTCCAAAGCATTATTTTGTGACTCAGCCTAAATCAGGTCGAAGCCGTGAAGCCCTTTCAGATCTAGAGGCAACACTTAAAAAAAATCATAATAATATTGCAGCAATGATTCTTGAGCCTATTGTTCAAGGGGCTGGTGGAATGAATATTTATGATGCTGATTATCTCCAAGGTGCCAGATCATTATGCGATGATTATGAGGTTTTATTGATCGTGGATGAAATAGCTACAGGTTTTGGCCGAACAGGCGAACTCTTTGGTTGTAATCATGCAAATATTTCACCTGATATTCTTTGTATAGGCAAAGCTTTAACTGGCGGTTACATGACTATGGCGGCTGCAATAACTACTGAAAAAGTCTCAAGTACTGTCGGTGTTTTGATGCATGGGCCTACTTTTATGGCAAACCCTTTGGCTTGTTCAGCGGCAAATGCTAGTATTGATTTACTTCTAAGTAGCAATTGGAAAAAAAGAATCTCAGAGCTTCAAAGTATCCTTAGCGCTCAACTTCTGACTTTAAAGGAGCATAAGTCTATATTTGACGTTAGAATAATTGGGGCAATAGGAGTCTTAGAGTTCAAAAAACCTCTTGATATGAAAAAAACCCAAGAGCAACTAATTGACTGTGGAATTTGGCTTAGACCTTATGGAAAATTACTTTATACGATGCCGCCTTTCATAATTACCGATCAAGAGTTATTGAAAATTACGGATGCAATGAAAGGAGTGGCTGAAAACCTTTAGGAAAAACGTTTTATTGACTATTCAATTGGGTCAATATCGATAAACCAGCGAACTGATGAGCTAACCTTGATTGTTTCAATATGCTTATAAAAGGTTTTAATTAATCTATGCAGCTGACTCCTATCTTTAGATTGTAAATATAAATTAAAGTAGTAATAGTTCGACTTCTTCTCAATTACCCCAGGAACTGGCCCCCAAATTTCAATTGACTCTATATCAATGTTATTAATTAACTGCGCTACTTCATTTAAAAAATTTTCAGCTTCATTTTTGTTTTTAGCGTTTGCGCAAATTAATGCTTGGTGAGCATATGGTGGCAGCTGTGCATCCTCCCTTTCTAATAATAAGGTTTTTGCATATTCAATATATTGTGAGTCTCTTACAAACTTAAAAATAGGGTGATGTGGATAACGAGTTTGGATATTAACTTCCCCTCGATACTCGCCTCTTCCGCACCTTCCCGAAACTTGAATAAGTAATTGAGCTAATTGCTCTGTTGCTCTATAGTCTAGAGACATGAGGCCAACATCTACATCTAAAATACCAACAAATGCTAAATTAGAGAAGTCATGCCCTTTTGCTAACATTTGAGTGCCTACGATAATGCAGGGCTCCCCAGAGTTTATTTTTTCTAAATGTGTTATGAATGCTTTTTTCTTGCGTGTTGTATCTCTATCAATTCTAATTACATCAGAGTTAGGAAAATACGACTCAAGATTTTCCTCTAACCTTTCTGTTCCGTAACCTAGTATCTTTAGGTTTTGGCTATTGCAAGAGGGGCAAGAGGACTCTGGTGATTTCTCAAATCCACAGTGATGACACTTTAGTCGATTAATGTTGCGATGATAAACAAGTTTTGAATCACAATTAGTGCACTCAGATTGCCAGTCGCATTCGGTGCAATAATAAACTGGTGCGTAGCCTCGACGATTAATAAAGAGCATGACTTGTTTATCTTCCTCTAAGTATTTTTTTATTTTAGAAACTAGAGGTATTGATAGAGCTTCTGCAGGTTGGCTCCGCATGTCAATTAAATTAACAACCGGCATGATTGCTTCACCGGGGCGAGTGTTTAAAGTAAGACGCGTAAGTTTTTTGTCAGCAACATTTTTTAAAGTCTCGAGTGAGGGCGTTGCAGTTCCTAAAATCAGAGGAATATTTGCAAACTTGGCGCGCATAAAACTAAGATCTCGCGCAGAGTAGCGGAAGCTTGATTGTTGCTTAAAAGATCCATCATGCTCCTCATCCACTATGACTAATCCGAGATTAGGGATTGGAGTAAAGATAGCAGAGCGAGTCCCTAGAATAACTTTTGCTTCGCCACTTTTAGCCAATAGATAGGCGTCTTGTTTTTGAGTTTCGTTTAGTTGAGAATGAACAGCAACAACTCTTTCTTTTATCCTCTCTTCAAAGCGGACGATCATTTGGGGCGTTAATCCAATTTCAGGAACTAGAACAAGAACCTGCTTTCCTTCCTTTAGTAGTTTTTCAGTAAGATTAAGATACACTTCAGTTTTTCCACTTCCTGTAACTCCTTGAAGTAGAAACCCATGAAAGCTATCTTCATGTTTAAGCACTTCATTTACTGCATTTTTTTGTTCAGATGTCGGCTTGAAGTTACTTGGCGAAGTAACATTGTTTATCGAGGCTGGCTTCTTAATAATTGCTGGCTTACCCATCCTTAGATTTTTTGGAAGTGCGTTGGTAAGAACTTCACCAATTGGATGATGGTAATAGTTGGCGGACCAAAATAAAAAATCAAGAATCTCTTTGGATAATAATACTTCAGTATCAATTACTTCTTCGACAGTACGAAGCTTATCAAATTCACTTTTATCTTTGAGAGAAAGGACAATTCCTATAACTTTTTTTGGGCCAAAAGGAACTTTTACCCTGGCACCAACATCCACATTTTGATTACAAATGTAATCAAATGTGTTATGTAAAGGTACTGGAATGGCAACTTCTATGATTTGGCTCAAAGTAAAATGTTTTAGGGATAAAATAAGTATTTTATCAATATAAATTAGCCATGGTAGTTATTCAAAATATCATTAACGATATAAATATAGATGAAGACAAGCTAGGGTTGGTTTGCCAAAAATTCATGAGTGAAGCTGGGATTAAAGAAAGTGAGCTGCTAATCCGCATAGTTTCACCTGTTGAGATTCAAGTTCTTAATAAAGAGTATCGAGATAAAAATCAAGTTACTAATGTGCTATCTTTTCAAAGTGACATTCCTGAAGAAATTGGAGAGTCAATATTGGGAGATGTTGTTATTTGTGCTGACGTAGTAAGAGAAGAGGCGCTAGTTGGGGGTAAAACATTTTCGGATCATTTGACTCATATGGCGATTCATGGCATTCTGCATTTAGTAGGGCATGATCATGCAGACCTTGACTCTGCCAATAAAATGGAGTCAATTGAAATTGATTTTTTAAAGACATTGGGTATTAATAACCCATACAATTAGAAAAAACTAAGTTTTAATAAGTAGTTTTGCGAGCTTTTTGATGTTTTCCTCTTGCTGATTATTTTTTCTATAAATCACTCCAATATCTCGCTTTGAATTGGTTGAATTCATATCAATGCTTATATTAGGATAATGGTTAAGAATTCCAAAATCAATCGCCATTCTGGGTAAAAAACTCACACCAATATTTGTGTCTACCATGGCAACAAGTGTTGAAATACTTGTACATGAAAAGCCAGAAATATGTTGTTTTGAAATTTTATTATTTTGTAAGATATGTGACCTCAGGCAGTGACCTTGTTCGAGCATTAGTAGTGACCCATCCTCAATTACTTTAGAGTTACGTTTTTTATGTTGAATAAAATAAATCGGGTCAGAAAAAACTTGAAAGCCTTCAATAAAGTTGGGCAACTCATATGGAAAAGCAAATATGGCAAAATCAATCTTAGCTTGCTCTAGTTGTTTAAGTAAATTTTCACTTGTATCTTCTTTAAATGAAACTTTGAGTTTTGGATAAAGAGTGTTTAAGTTTGATAAAAAATTAGGCAGAATATAGGTAGAGATAGTTGGAATTACACCTATAGCAACCTCAGAGTCAAAAAAATCTAACTTCGCAGTACTTAATAAAACATTTATTTCAGCCATCACTAATAACGCTTGTTTGACAACTCGATTTCCGACTGGTGTAAATCGAACATTTTTGTTATCCCTTTCAACTAGAAGAACTCCTAAGTCACTTTCAAGTTTTAATATTCCTGCGCTGAATGTTGAGGCACTAACAAAGCAATCATTTGCAGCTTTAGAAAAGTGGTTTGTATTTTTTAGCGCAATTAAATACTGTAAGTTTTTTAGTGAGGGGGTCATTTTTATATTCGATTTTTACGGATATTATAAACAGTTTTATTCAATTTATTTATATATAAATGACTGGTATGATGATGGCTCGTTTAACCAATCGGAGAAAATTATGTCATTAAGCGGAAGTAAAACAGAACAAAGTTTAAAGGATGCATTTGCTGGTGAGTCTCAAGCAAATAGACGCTATTTATATTTTGCAAACCAATGTGATATTCTTGGTGAGCCAGATATGGCTGCACTATTTAGATCCACTGCTGAAGGTGAAACTGGTCATGCCCATGGTCATATGGAGCATCTAATTGAAGGTGGTGTCGGTGATCCAGGTACAGATATGCCTGCTAAGGAAGTTAGCGAGATGCTTGCTAGTGCTATTCATGGTGAAACCCATGAGTACACAGATATGTATCCAGGCATGGCCAAAACAGCAAGAGAAGAAGGATTTGATGAAATTGCTGAATGGTTTGAAACGTTAGCTAAGGCAGAACGTTCTCATGCAAACCGCTACCAAAAAGCGTTTGATAGCTTGTAAAAACCCTGTTGCCATAAGCTTGTCTTATGGCGACAACACTAAAACACTATGAGTAAATTTAAAGAAGGCAACTTAGAGGCTCCAACTCGTTATCCTCTAAATTGGAAAGATAAAGATTTTTATAATGAAGAGTCTTTAAATACAGAGTTAGAAAGGGTCTTTGATATTTGTCATGGCTGTAGACGCTGCGTGAGCCTTTGCAAATCTTTTCCAACACTATTTGACTTAATTGATGAATCTCAAACATTCGAAGTTGATGGCGTTGATAAAGCCGACTATAAGAAAGTGGTAGACCAATGCTATTTGTGTGATTTATGTTTTGTAGCAAAATGTCCTTACGTGCCGCCACATGACTTTAATGTTGATTTCCCGCACCTAATGCTTAGGGCAAAAGCAATTCAATTTAAAAAAGGCGAAACTAAGCTATCTCATAAAATCTTAACATCACCACAAAAAGTAGGTGCAGTTGCCTCAATTCCAGTAATTTCACCAATCGTTAATTGGTCTAACAGCAACAAAATAATGCGTAAGGTTACTGAAAAAGTTTTAGGCGTTCATGTTGATGCTGTTGTTCCAAAATACCACACCAAAAAACTTTCAAAAATTTTCGTTGAAGATAATACTGCAAGCAAATTCAAGGTCGCAATATTTGGAACTTGTTATGGCGAATATAATGATCCTCAAACTGTTGTGGATTTAGTTGATGTACTTAGGCACAACGGTGTAGAAGTGAAACTCATTAAAAAAACTCAGTGTTGCGGCATGCCTAAAATGGAGCTTGGTGATCTTGAGTCAGTAGTTAAGTATGCAAATGAAAATATAAAGCCATTGATGAAATTAGTTGAAGAAGGATATAAGCTAATTGCACCGATACCCTCTTGTGTCTTAATGTTTAAAAATGAACTTCCGATGATAATGTCAGAAAATAAAAACATTAATGACATATCTAAAGCATTTTATGATCCTTTTGAATATCTATCATTTTTGAAGGAAAACAATCAGTTTGATAGTAATTTCAAGCCAATTGATAAAGAAGTGCTTTATCAAATTGCTTGTCATCAAAGAGTACAAAACATAGGGTCACATACGAAAAGAATTCTAGGTTTAATTCCAGATTTAGATGTAAATATTGCAGAAAGATGTTCCGGGCATGATGGTACTTATGGAGTCAGAAAAGATACACATACTTATTCTGTCCAAATTGGAATGCCAGTTGCAAAAAAAATAACTGACACGACTGATTTGGTCGTTAGTGATTGCGTTATGGCTGGAAACCATGTTGCGCATATTGCTAAACAAGATATTGAATCTATTCATCCAATTAGTTTGGTGAAAATGGCTTACGATTTATAACAAACATGAGGTGAATTAAATGCTAACAAGACAAGACCTATTGTCTCTTGAGGAATATGCAGAAAAACGCTCAGCTATTCGCTCAGATACTATTCAAATAAAAAAGCTCAGAGAAGTCAATCTTGGAGAACATATAAGGATGTTATTTGAAAATAAGAAAACAGTTCAGTTTCAGATTCAAGAGATGCTTCGTATAGAAAAAATCTTTGAAGCTGATGGTATCGAGGAAGAGCTCGATGTATACAACTCCCTGGTTCCTGAAGGTTCGAACTTAAAGGCAACCATGATGATTGAATATACAGATGTTGAAGAGCGCGTAGAGGCACTTTCTAAGTTAATAGGCGTTGAAAGAAGCATCTACTTTCAAGTTGGCAGTCATGACAAAGTCTTTGCTATTTGTAATGAAGATATGGAAAGAGAAACGGATGTCAAAACCTCAGCTGTCCACTTCATGCGTTTTGAGTTTGATCAAGACATGATTGCTGAGTTTAGCTCAGGAGCTTCAGTCAAGGTTGGCGCAACTCACCCTCATTATAATTTTGAAATTATCTTGAATTCTGAAACACAAAATGCGCTTAAGTTGGACTTTAATAATAGTTAGTTTGCGGAATAGTAGTTAGATTTCGGAAATTTCTCCTATAGTTTCCATGGCTCGTAAAGAGCCATCTACATAGTACATTCTCAATTTATCCCTTTCCCATGGAGGTATGTTTGATTCTTGAAGTATTTTTTTAAGTAATTGTGAGTGACTTTTGCCCTTAAGTTTTATACGCTGACCTTCGAGACGAAAGCGTATTTCAAAATTAGGAAGGTTTTTTAATGAATCGAAATATGGGCATGGTAAGTTTAAAGATTCAAAAGGACTGTCAAAAAAATATAACTCATTATTGTATCGCCTAACTTCATAGTGATGCCATCTCAAAATGACATTTGCATCAGTTTTAGCGCTTAATAGCGAAATAAGCTCATTAAGTACTTTATTGGAAGGTAATAGAAAATCTTGTTTAGCAATAAAGTAGCGAAGCACGTTAACTACTCTTCGATTTGGAAGCTTTGCCAGTGAGCTAACTTGAATTCTGTTATTAATGACCAATTCAAAATTTATAATATCAAGTTTAGCCAAGTCGTGCATAAGTTTTAATGCTTCACCTTGATGCGCCGCACTTCTTGATACATTTTTGACAAGTCCATTGAATGCGCTCGAGAGCTTAGGCAGAAATGCAATTCTTAATAGGTTTCTTTTAAAGTTTGTATCTAGGTTGCTGTCGTCTTCTCTCCAATCCAATTGGTTTATTGAAGCATAATCTATGATTTGTTGTTTTGAAATATTCAGAAATGGACGATAAAGTTCTGAACCATTAACACTTTTTATTTTTGGCATTGAGGCGAGGCCTGCGACCCCACTCCCTCTAAATAATTGCAGTAAAAAAGTTTCAGCTTGATCTTCTTGGTGATGTGCAGTGCAAAGAGTCTCATTTTCTCTTAATTCAGATGTTAGTGATATATAACGTTTTTTACGAGCATTTTCCTCGATATTAGAAGAAGTTTTGATATTTATATCTATATATTTAAACTCGATTTTGGCTGAATTACATAAGCTTTCACAAAAAGTGCACCACTCGTTACTGTATTTAGAAAGGTTGTGATTGATATGGATAGCTCGAACATTTCCAGGGTGATGTTTATTTAAAAAGTGAAGGAGAGCAACTGAGTCAATGCCTCCACTTAAGGCAACGACAATTTTCTTGTCAACTAAATACAGATCTTTATTCGCTAAATCTTCCAAAGCCAAGTAGTTTTTCATGCCTATCTTCAATAAGTTTATTAATAGGCAGTTCAGTTAGGTTGTTTAATTCTTTAATTAGCGCTTTTTTAAGAAATTTAGAAGCTTTTTCAGGATCTCTATGAATTCCACCAAGAGGTTCGGGTATGACTTTGTCAATTAATTTGTGTTTTTTTAAGTGCTTACTAGTTAACTTGAGTGACTCTGCGGCAATTGGCGCTTTAGATGCATCCTTGTAAAGTATTGAGGCGCAGCCTTCGGGAGAAATAACAGAATAAATGCTATATTCAAACATCATCATAGTGTCACAAAGACCAATTGCAAGTGCCCCTCCAGAGCCACCTTCTCCAATAACTACTGATAAGATTGGCGTTCTTAAGGTTGACATTTCGAATAAGTTTCTCGCAATCGCTTCACTTTGACCTCGCTCTTCAGCTCCAATTCCAGGATAAGCTCCAGGAGTATCTATAAAAGTAATTATTGGAAGTGAGAATTTTTCAGCCATTTTCATGAGTCGAAGAGCTTTGCGATAACCTTCAGGTCTTGTCATACCAAAGTTATGAAAAATCTTTTCTTTTGTTGAGCGGCCTTTTTGTTGCCCAATAAACATAAATGTGAGGTCGTCAATCTTTGCAATTCCACCAATCAATGAATGATCATTTGCATAGGCTCGATCTCCACAGAGCTCTGTGAACTCATCAAATATTTTGTCAATATAGTCCAAAGTGTAAAGTCTTTGAGGGTGTCTTGCCAGCTGAGAAATTTGCCAATCAGTTAGTGACGAAAAAATTTTCTGAGTTAGAAGCTCACTTTTTAATTTAAGTGAGTCCATCTCCTTAGCAATATCAGCGTCATCTTTTATGCTTTCTAATGCGTCAATTTTTTCTTCAAGTTCGGCTATTGGCTGTTCGAAGTCAAGATAGTTTAAGTTCATTTAATACGCTTAATAATTGTGAAAAATTTAATGATAATTATAGCAGATGCAATGTTTATAATCTTGCAATGGACTTGCTCACCTTGCTATCTCTAACCTTTGCAACTTTTGTTTATGCAATTTCGCCAGGACCTGGCTTATTTGCAGTACTGGCAATTTCTACAAGACATGGGCCTGTCCCTGCCATGTGGCTTTCATTTGGACATACTATTGGGGATATTATTTATGTAGCAATTGCCATGTTGGCTCTCAATGCCTTGGCTGGACTAATTAGTGATAGTATGCTGTATGTTAAGATTTTTGGCGCATCCTATTTGATCTTCATCGGTTATCAGCAATATTGCTCAAAAGGAATCAGCTTTGAACAGTCAAATAAAAAAAGTTCAACGTTAAAACTTTTAATTGCTGGTTTTGTTGTTGGAGTTACCAACCCTAAAACAATAATCTTTTATTTGTCATTTCTACCAATCTTTGTAGATCTAAATCATTTAACGACACTAACTGTAATTAAAGTAATAGCTGTAATTGGAGTAACTGTCTTTTGTGTATTAAGTTTAGCAAATATATTGGGCATTCGGCTTAGAAGGCATATTGAGAATCCAGTATTCATAAAACGTATTAATGAAGTTACTGGCGTAACCATGATTTTAGTTGGCATTTTTGTCGGACTTTACTAATTTAACTGAGGAGGTATAGTGTTTCAATCTGAAAAAAATATGACATTTGTCATGCTCCTTGTTCCATTAGTTTGGGCCTTGTCTGGGGTTTCTGCAAAATACCTTTCTTTTTATATCAGTGAGGATGAAGTTGTTGTTTATAGATTTTTCCTTTCAGTTGTTTCTACCCTTCCGTTGCTGATTTGGATGAAAATCCCAATGAGAATTAGTTTAAAAAACTTTGTGATTTGCATTCTTTTGGCTTTTTTCCTGATTGGAAACTATAGAACTTACTTCATGGGAATGCAGAGAGGTGCGGTTGGTTTAGGGGCAGCCCTAGTAACCGTTTTGATTCCAATTTTTGTCTATATCATGATGATTTTTTCTAAAAAATCTAAACCTATTTTGAAGGATTGGTTCGCACTGACTATTGGTGCAATAGGTGTTGCTTTAATGCTTGATTTGGAGCAAATGAATCTTGATAGACTTGTAAGTGGGGGAAATATTTATTTTGTATTGGCCGCTCTAACCTATGCATTGTTCACAGTGGCTGCCTCTTACATGAGAGATATTCATGTCTTGACCATTAACTTCTATGTCTGCCTTATAGGCTTCTTAATCGATTGGAATTTATCTTATGATAGTAATGAATTGTTTAAATTGGTGGGCATGGATTATATATTTTGGATTAACATTCTTTTTGTTTCAGTCATTGCAGGAACTTTAATTACAGCAGTCTACTATACGGGCCTTAGGATTATTGGCTCTAAAAAAAGTTCTGCGTTTAGTATATTAACTCCATTTTTTGCAATTGCATTAGGCGCTATTTTCTTTGGTGAAATGATCACTATTAATAATGCTATTGGGATTGTTATGGCTGTTATGGCTCTCGCTGTTCTTAACGACTTGAAGATAAAAAATATGATTCCTTTTAGATGACTATGATTAGAGATATATTATGGAAATAAATATTTTTTTAGTCCTTGGTTTTACTCTTTTTGTTTTTGCAGTAACCCCTGGCCCGGGAACTCTGGCACTTCTTTCTATTTCTACTTCGAGAGGGCTAGCCTCAGCAATATTTTTTTCAATTGGAATGACGCTTGGTGATTTGTCATATTTAACCATTGTTATTTTTTCTTTAAATGCTCTGGCCGACTTTATTACACCTGTTACAAACGCGGTCCAATATTTCGGAGCCTGTTATTTATTTTATTTGGGTTATTCTCAATGGACGGCTGGAAAATTCAGTATGGATAATGAAGTTTCAGCCCAATCCCATTTGAAAGAATTACTGACTGGCTTCCTCTTAGCTGGAACGAATCCAAAGGTAATGATTTTCTATTTATCAGTCCTTCCTTCTCTGATTGATCTCAATCAAGTAAGCATAGCTTATGGATTGAAAATCGTAGCCACTGTTGCCATCTCACTATTGCTTGGTTTGGTATTTATTGGTGTCCTAGGAAAAAAATTAAGGCAACTAATAAGTAGTCAAAAAATGGCCCTGAGGGTTAACAGAATTTTTGGGACGGTTATGATTGGTGTTGGCTTGAGTTTGTTTTATTTTTAACTATTTGTTACTCAGGAATTAAATCAATATCTCGAGTCAATAAATCCTTCATAATTGCTGTGCGCATATCATCTGTAAAATCAAACCAGTCGAATATTTCATTCATGTGACGATTGCAACCAATACAAAAATTATTTTCATTGTATTTACAAATACTCACGCATGGACTTTTAATCTGCCTTAATTTGTTTTGCTCACTCATACTCATTGGTTGGCTTGGTGTTTCAACAGTAATTTCAAAGGCATTTTAATCGAGTTATGAATTTATGAACGAAGTTTTTCATTGCTATCATCATAGGCTGCACTCAATGAGACATGACAACTACGACTGCCTAGAGAGGTTTCAACACTAAGCTCAACTCCCTCTTCACAAAGGCTAGGTTGAAGATAAGCAAAGGCGACACTGTGGCCTACTCTAAATCCATAAGCGCCACTCGTTATAATTCCACTAAGCTTATCTCCTTCAAAAACTGCTTCATTTCCAAAACACTCGGCTGGAATATCATCATCAAATATGAGGTACGCTAACTTGGTCTTAATCCCATCAATCTTTCTTTGGCGTATATTTTCACTGCCAATGAATTCACGACTTAGATCAAGAAATCGATCCATGCCAGCTTCTAAGGCTGAAATTTCTTCAGTAAATTCAGCGCCATATGCTCTGTACATTTTCTCAAGTCTCATGCTGTTAAAAGCCTGCCCGCCAAAATCTCTCAATCCAAAGGTCGATCCCATCTCAAATAAAGACTCATAGATTGATATAACTTGCCAGCTTGGCATATGAAGTTCCCACCCTAATTCACCAGCATAGGAAACTCTCATTGCAAAGACATTTGCAGAATCGATCTTAATTGTTTTACAGCTTAGCCAAGAAAATCCAGTGTTGCTGAGATCTTCTTGAGTGCATTGACCTAAAATATTTCTTGCTTCAGGGCCAGTCAAGAGAAGCCCACCCCATTCCTCAGTTAAATTTTCTATTGTGATATCAAAGTCATCTGAGTGCCACTCCAGCCATTGGTAGTCTTTAACTTCAGATCCTATAGCACCCATTAGAAGAAACTCATCTTTATTAATACGGCTCACTGTTTGTTCTGCTCGTATTCCACCCATGGACGCATGAAAAAGAGTTAATCCAATTCTGCCATCTTTTGAAGGTAATTTATTGCAGGATAAATTATCTAGAAATTTAAAAGCATCCTTGCCGGTAATTCGAAATTTTGCAGTTCCGCTAATATCAGTTATGCCGCAGGAGTTTTGAACAGCCGCACATTCTTGCAATACTGCTTCATGAGCTTCACTATGGGCCCACGTTAAAGTTTCATTTCTTATTTTATCAGTTGTGAACCAAGAAGGCTTTTCATAGCCAGTATTAACAGTATGAATGGCTCCCTTTTGACTCAATACTGTGTGCAGAGAGCTAACTCTAATAGGTCTTCCATGAGGGCGATTTTCATTTGGAGAGGCGAACGAATACATTCTTTCATACGACTCAATAGCACGTGTGGTGCAATATGTTTTATCAGCCCATTTGTCAAACCGACGACTATCAAGTGAGGCCATGTTGAGTTCAGTCTGACCATGAACCATCCACTGGGCCAGGTATTTACCAATTCCGCCTTGTGCAATACCAATACTTGCACCACAAAGATTCCAAAAATTTTTCAATCCTTTGGCAGGGCCAACAAGTAAATTATCATCAGGAGTGTGGGTTATTAGTCCATTAATTACTGTGCTAATTCCAACTTCTTTAAATAATGGAACAATATCCATGCATCGTTCTAACCAAGGCATTAATCTATCAAGGTCACCTTCAAAGAGTTCCCTATCAAATGACCAATCTACGCCATCAAGCGCCCATGGTTTAGAGCCCCTTGTTTCGTAAGGGCCAATTAAAAAACCACTTCCTTCTTGCCTAATATAGGAGGCTGCAATAGAATCACGAGTTACGGGCAATTCCTTAGAGAGAGCTGCAATATCAGGATGGTTATCAGTAATTAAATACTGATGCTGTAAGTTAACTAATGGCACATAAGAACCAACCATAGCACCAACTTGTGGCGAGAAGCATCCACCAGCATTAACTACATGTTGGGCAATAATATTTCCTAACTCAGTAACAACTTCATACTCACCACTTGGTAAGATATTGATGTCAATCACACGGTTAAAGTTACTAACTTCAGCGCCTGCTTTTTTCCCAAGTTGTGCTAATTGAGTGACTACCGTTGTAGGATCTACGTGACCATCATTGGGTGTATATAAAATACTTCTGGCTTTATCAAAGTTCATCATTGGATTGATGATTGAGGCTTCTTCTTTCGAGACAAAATGCATTTCACAGCCAATATGATTTGCCTTACTCAAAATATTATTAAACCACTGTTCTTCAACTTTGTCATATCCAACCCTTAATGAGCCAGTTTTATGAAATGATGAATCTAACCCAGTTTTTTCAGGAAGAATTTCATCGTAAAGTTTTATTGTGTACTCATGAATGCTCGATAGAGTATGGTTACCATTAAAGTTTGGACATAGGCCTGCAGCATGCCAGGTCGAGCCACTTGTGAGTTCACCCTTTTCAATAAGGACAACATCAGTCCAACCTTCTTGAGTAAGATGATACATAAGGTTAACACCTAGTGATCCACCTCCAATGATTACTACTTGAGCATGTGACTTCATATTAATTATCTATTTTTTAAGTGGCTTACGGCCAATATCTTTTCTACTTAATTTGATATTAAACTTTGCGCGTAATTGTTGATCAATGTCATCACTAATATGACTTGGAAAGTGTTCTGATAGTATCTCTTTCTTGCGTTGGATTGCTTTTTCTAGTAGAACAGGCTTACCCATATCAGCCCAATCATTTGGACTATCCCTATCACTTAAATCAGGAAAGATATATTCACTTTGCATAACGCTAATTGTTAGATCTGAACCAAGATAGTGAGCTTTATCATTCAAGCAAACATCTTTAATTGTCTCAAAACAAAGAGATTCTTCACTATCATCGCTGAACCCTTTTGTCATTCTCATTGACGCGCCCAATAAATCATTATCCATCAGCAAACTTTCAGGACAGGTTCCCAAAAGACTTGCATACATTCCAGCAGATTCATAAATTATATTGGCCCCAGCAATTGCCGTGACTGTATGAGTAGATGCTCTCTCTGATCCTGCTTGAAAATCTGGGAACTTAGAATCGGTCATACCTGCAGGCGTTCCAGTTGGCAGATCTAAGAAGTTGCCCATCTGCGCGCAAGCTGCAGAAATTAATCCTTGTTCTGGAGAGCCTCCACACATTGACCCAGTTCTTAAGTCAGACACAAAAGGCCAAGTTCCAAGAATGGCTGGTGCACCTGGTTTTATAGCGTTCACATATACCAGTCCGCCAAGACATTCAGCCCAAGCTTGGGATACAACCCCTGGAAGGAGAGGTGGGGCAGTTGCTCCTGCTTGACCAGCCGATAGAAGTAATATTGGCATGCCACCTTCAACGCCAACACGAACACACTCTAGAGACTCCTCTGCAAATTTCATTGGAGGAACAACATGACAATTACTCATGCTTAAAAATGGTCTCTCACGCCATTTTTCTTCACTTCCAGCAATAATATGAAGCATTTCGAGAGCATCAGTTACGTGCTGTGCTTCTGTAAAGCTTGCGCCTAAATGCTTCTCAGTTCCCATTGCCACACAATAAACTGAGTTTTGATCCATCTCACGCGGACTAACAATGTCCCTCAAGACACAAGTTCGTTGAAACATATGAATATGTTCACACTGATCTGCAATTCTAGCCATATCATATAGATCTTGACTTTCAGATTCTCGATACTCATTGTTCTCAGGATCAGCAATAAGAACTGCAGCGCCAGCAGTTGAGAAGTGAACTCTTGAGCCACTTAAATCTAAATCATGTTTTTGGGATTGTCCATGCAGTGTAAGGCTTCGCTGTGAAAGATTCATGGCTTTTTTAACCACTTCTTTTGGCATTCTTAATCTGCCATCATCTCCAAGAATAGCGCCGAAAGCAACACAAGTTTCAATGCAGTGTGGGGTGGCATCAGCAAATCCAATTTCTTCGAGAATTCGATAAATATTAGCTTCAATTGCTACGACTTGTTTATCACTAAGTGGTTTGTACCTTCCACCAATTTCGCCTGGCAAAACAGGTTTTTCTTCTTCCGTTAGTGGGGCACTTCTAAGTGCAATTCTTGCCTCTCTTCCACCTGATTTTCTTCTAGTCATAATAGTGATTTGAGTTGAACTATTTATCACATTTTGATACTAAATCAAAGCACTGTCAATTGTTTTTTTATTGCAGGGTTAAAGTGCCTATACGAAGGTAATTTTACCGTCACTAATTAGACATCTTTGCCACTTTCAAAGTGAAATTGTGCGCCTTTTCTGATTCCAGAAGGCCACCTTGAAGTGATGGTTTTAAGTTGAGTGTAGAATCGAACACCTTCCATACCATGAATTGAAGAGCCTCCAAAAAGTGATCTTTTCCAACCACCAAAACTATGCATTGCAACAGGAACAGGTATTGGAATATTAACGCCAACCATTCCTACTTGTACATTTGATGTAAAGTGACGAGCAGTATCACCATCCCTAGTAAAGATAGCAGTGCCGTTGCCATATTCATGATCATTAACTAGTTTAAGAGCTTCGTCATAAGTTGAAACTCTAACAACAGAGAGAACAGGCCCGAAAATTTCATCAGTATAAATTGACATGTCTGAAGTTACATTGTCAAAAAGACAGCCGCCAATAAAGAAGCCTTCTTTTTCTGTTTCAGATCTGCCATCAACTTTTAACTTGGCGCCTTGGTTAATACCAGCCTCAATGTAAGATACAATTTTTTCTTGACTAGCTTTAGAGATTACTGGACCCATTTCAACCTCAGGATCATTGTAAGAGCCAATTTTTAAAGAATTGATTTTTGGTATTAGTGATTCTATCAATTTTTCAGCGGTTTCATCACCAACAGCTACAACGACTGAAATTGCCATACATCGTTCACCTGCCGAGCCGAATGCTGCTCCAATAATAGCATCACTACTTTGCTCTAGGTCTGCATCAGGCATTACAACCATGTGATTTTTTGCGCCACAAAGGGCTTGAACTCGTTTGTTATTTTTAGAGCCTTCATGGTATATATATTCACCAACATTGGTAGAGCCTACAAAACTTACTGCTCGTACTAGTGGATTTTTAAGTATCTCATCTACCGCTTCTTTATCTCCTACAATAGTATTTAAAACACCGTTTGGGAGGCCGGCCTCATGCATAAGTTCTGTTAACCTTAATCCACATGATGGTACCTTCTCAGAGAGTTTTAAAACAAACGTGTTTCCACATGCTATCGCAACAGGGTACATCCACATTGGAACCATTGCAGGAAAATTAAAAGGAACTACACCAGCACAAACGCCCATAGGCTGACGTAAGTTATGGCTATCAATACCACGGGACACATCTGCGCTAAAGTCAGATTTGAGGTGATTGTTAATTGCCGTGCAATATTCAACTACTTCCATGCCTCTTCCAACCTCTCCCTTAGCGTCTGAAAAGGTTTTGCCATGCTCTTGTGAAATGAGTTCAGCTAATTCATCCATATGCTCAATAATGAGCTCGCGATACTTAAACATGATTTGAGCACGCTTAGAGGGTGGCACCTGACTCCATTCTTTGAAAGCGGCATTAGATATTTCAATTGCCTTTTGAGTATCTTTTGAACTGGCGCCTTCGATTTGCCTAATGATTTTGCCTGTAGCAGGATTATAAATATCAAAAATATGACCTGAGGTTCCTGAAACTTTTTCACCATTGATGATGTGTTTTAAGTGGTTTATAGACATAATATAAA
>CAJXOB010000003.1 GCA_913057955.1 uncultured Gammaproteobacteria bacterium
ATTAAAAATGAATACTACTATTGACAGTAAAGATTTAAGCATTTTATCTATTCTTCAGAGCAAGGGAAGAATGGCTATTTCAGAGTTAGCAACGAAATTGAATATGTCAGATACGCCTTGCCTTAGAAGGGTTAAGAAACTTGAAGAGGCTGGTGTAATTAGTGGTTATAGTGCAAATATAAATCCAGAAGCGATGGGCTTTAATGCAATGGTCTATGTCTTTATAAGGCTAACTGAGAATTCAAATATCAGCGCTGATTTATTTGAAAATGCAATGAAAAAATTACCAGAAGTGCTTGAGTGCTCTGTCATAACTGGCTCACATGATTATCTCTTAAAGATTATTGCAAATGATTTACTTGGTTATGAAAGTTTTGTTAAAAAATCGCTTGGTAGTTTGACGTGTATTGCCAGTATTGAATCAACGGTAGTATTAAAGCAGACATTTGTTAGAGGTGAGCTTCCAATAGAGATAATAAATTAATGAGAAAACTAAGAGAGGAGATAAAATGGAAATACAACAACTAGAACCACGCTTAGAAAATATGCAGGAAGAATATGTAAAGGCTCAAAAATTTAAAGAATATGTTCAAGGTATCTTCATAGAGAATAACTCCCAAGAGGATTTTAAAAGAAGAGTTGATGCAATCTTTAATGAGACATTTAAGGATGCGCGTTTATGACACTTGCCAAATATAATACAAAAAATGGCTCTCCAAATGATAGGCGAAAGAGAAAGAGAGTTTTAGAGCAGGAGTTAGAAGAACTGCGTATTAAGAGTCGCAGTGATAAAGACCTTCATCAAGAGTTTGATATTCTTGAAGATGAAGAGAGTGAGTAAAAATAACTTTTACCTCTTTCTCTGGAGTCTATTTAACGTAATAATTAGTGTTGTCTTTTTGGCTTTAATCTTCTAGTCAAATTATATTGAGTATGAGGTAGTAATAATTTTTTCTTAATACTAATTTATAGCAGTTACTAATCCACAACTTTGATTTGCTGGAACCGATACTTTTATTTTTTTCGGCATGCTTAACTTTAAATTGTTTACATTTTTAATAAATGTTTGTTGATCAAAGGATTCCCTAACCATTGTGTTAAACTTCTTCTCTTCGCCAATGGTACTAACTGATAATCCGTTGTAATCATGTGCTGGATATACTTCCGTAGTATCTGGAAATTTAAAAAGCTTATGAATTGATTCATAAAGAGTTATGGCTGAACCTCCTTGAAAATCACATCTTCCAGTACTTCTTATAAATAAAGCATCACCAGTGAGGACCTTATTACCAATCTTATAAGACATGCACCCTATGGTGTGCCCTGGCGTTTCTATTGCAGTAATCTCATAATTACCAATCGAAAGAATGTGGCCTTCACCAGCCATAATGTCTGAACATGCTTCTGCGTCAACATTCTCCATGCCGATAACAATTTTAGCTTTAGGATAGAATTTTTTTAGAGGGCATGCGCTGGTTATATGGTCAGCATGGATATGTGTTTCAATAATAAATTTTAAGTCTAGATCTAGCTCTTTTAGCAAAGCTGTATCTCTATCAATCATGATGTCTACGGCATCAACAATTGCAGCTTCTCTAGAATCACTGTCTGCTATAAGATAGGTATAAGTACAACTTTCTCTTTCAAATAGTTGTTTGAAAATTAAACTCATATTAGTAAACTCATTAAATTATTAAATAAATATTAACACTCAACGCATAAATTTAAGGTGCATTTTTTCAGCGTGTTTATAGTAATCATACAACTTTAGATCAAATGCTGCAAGATTATCTAAAACAATAACAACATTTTGATGATTTTGAAGGATGCTTCCAGGACAGAAAGATGATATAGGCCCCTCAACCAAATCTGCAACTGCCTTGCTTTTGTGTTTACCTAGGCCAATGAGAATAATATTGTCAGCATCCATAATTGTTCCAATACCCATGGTCACCGCAATGGATGGTTGAAACTCATTATCATTAAAGAAGCGCGCATTGTTTAAAATCGTATTCTCAGTTAGCGTTTTTACTCTGGTCCTTGAGCTAAGGCTAGAAGTAGGTTCATTAAAGCCAATATGCCCATTACTACCTAGACCTAATAATTGAAGGTCTACACCACCAATCGATTTAATCTTAGACTCATAATTTTCACAACAAAGCTCATAATCCGTATTAAAACACTCAGGAATATAAGTATTTTTTTTATCAATATCAATATGATTAAATAGTTTATTGTTCATATAATGACGATAGCTTTGAGTATGGCCTGGCTTTAAGCCAATGTACTCATCCAAATTAAAAGTAGTAGTATTTTTAAAAGTTAAGCCATTAGAGCGATACTTCCTAATTAATGCCTCATAAGTTAAAAGAACTGAGCTTCCAGTTGCAAGTCCAAGAGTAACATTTTCTTTTTCGACAATAAAATTTTCAATAAATTCTGCAGCAAAATTGCTCGCCTCATTTTCATTTGGAAGAATAACGATTCTCATAGCGTTGCTTGTTTTAGATGTTTTCCAGCAACCCAGACATTTTGAATATTAAAGTCAAGGTCAAAGTGAGCAAGGTCAGCTCGATAACCTGATTTCAATGAACCAAGATAACTTCCAACACCTAGGTATTCTGCAGGATAACGTGTTGCCATTTCAATAGCTTCATTTAATGGGATATTACAACTAATATAGGCATTCTTAATGGCATCAATCTGTGTTATTGAGGAACCAGCTAATTTACCTTCTGAATTAATAAGACGTCCATTGGATTCGCTCACTACTTCATCATAAAGCTCAAAAGAAGGCTCACCATGATTAATTGTAGCCATAGAATCTGAAACAAAAAATAGCTTGCCTTTAGGTTTTTGATTGTAAGACATCTCAATTAATGATGGATGAACATGATGCAGGTCAGCAATAATACTTGCCGAGGTATTATCAAAATTTAATGCTGAACCAACAACACCAGGTTCACGTGCTGAGATTTGCCCCATCGCGTTAAACAGATGTGTAAAGCCATCAAGACCATATTTAATTGCCTCTTCTAGCTGATCATAGTTCGCATCAGTATGGCCCGCTAGAATTTTAAAGCCAAGTGATTTCAGATGCTTTAACTGTTTGATAGAGATGCATTCTGGAGCTAATGTAAGCATCATTGGAAAGCCTTCTAGGCTTTCAAATAAGTTTAAATAATCATTATTTATTGTGTTGATATATTGCTTTTGATGAACCCCTCGATATTTAACATTAAAGAAAGGACCTTCAATATGAAGCCCTAAAAGGGATTTGTTATTATTAACCTCATTAGATATTGTTGAAGCACATCTTTTAAGAACATTCAATGAGTCACTAATAACAGTTGGCATCATGCTGGTTGTGCCAAAGTGCTGATGAGCTTTTATTATTTCATCTAAGCTTTCTTTATCAGGCGAGTTATTAAACAATTTTCCACCACCACCGTTTACCTGAAGATCAATAAATCCTGGAGAGAGAATGCCACCATTTAATTTTTGAATTTTGAAGCTATCTTGAACAGCATTCTCATTAACGATATCAATAATTTTTTCACCATCAATTAGAAGTGCTTTATGATCAAATAGTTTATTATCAGAAAAGATTTTAGCGCCTAAGATTGCTTGTTTCATCCTAGCTCCACCACATAGTCATAGCGATCACCACGATAATAAGATTGAGTATATTCAACAACCCTCCCACTAGAATCCTTGCCTCTTCTTTCCACAAACAATACTGCACTTCCTGGCTTGATTTCAAGTTTATCTGACAGATTATCATCTGCAATGATGGCATGAATGTTTTGTTTTGCAGTAACTGGATTCATATTCTTGGATTCAAGAAGTTCATAAAGCGAATCATCAATTGCAGAGGTTATAGATATGATTGCTGCAGGCATAACAGCAATTTCATAAAGCAATGGCTCATTAACTAAATACCTAACTCTATTAAGACGATGCACATATTCATCCTCATCTAAATTTAAAATCAAAGCTTCTTTAGCGCTTGCTTTACCTTCTTCACGCAAGATGGTTCTAGAGTAAGATTCCAGACCTCTTTTTTTCATATCAGCTGTGAAGCTATTAAGCGATGAAAGGCTCTTATGAAGAACTAGATCAACACTTTCAGCAACAACTGTTCCAGCGCCTTGACGTTTATTTAATAGGCCTAATTCAACAAGCTGATCAATTGCCTTACGAACGGTAATTCTAGACATATTAAGCTTAGATGCCAATTCCCTCTCTGGCATTAAAGCATCTCCAGGGGCTAAAAGACCTTGTTGAATTGCTCTATTAAGTGATCTAGATAATTGTTTATATAGTGATTCTGGCCTGTCATTAGAAGGCATTAAAAAATTAATCAGATTGTTGATATCATCCATCGGATTGAAATGAAATATAATATTGGTATTAAATTGGTTCTATTATATTCTATCTTAATTTAAAAAGTAAATTTTTTATAATAAATCCAATACTGATTGAAAAAACTAAATTTTTTTTCTTTTTTTCTTTAATAGCTGACTTATAGACATATTTACACGATTACTAGTATTTAAATAATTACTAATTGTGGAAATTATAAAACTTATTCACTTTTTAATAAATACCTGTTATATAATACCATTTTATTACCAATTTTTTAAATACACTAGTGTCCATACTCAGCAGTATGTAGTCTTTTGTTTGAGCTAATGCTAATCAGTGAGGAGAAAGATATTGAGTTCCACAGAATTTTCTTTGAAAACATCTATAAATTCAGATAATTACTTTTGCTCAACGCTAATTAATAACTCTAATGAGTCAATTGAGAATTTTATGTTCTGTTTCAGTGTGCTTGCGCCCATTAAGGCTATTGAAAATTGCAGTATTTTTAATAGTGTTGGTGGTTATACAGAGTTGACGCACCTTAAAGAGTTTTCTTTGAAACCAGGTGAGGAATGGAATTTCAAATATGCCTACAATGAATCTAGACATAAACCAATGAATCATAGATGGGCCCCTCAGGGCGCTTTTTTAAAAAATAATATCGATGAAATAATTGATCTTGAGATGATTGATTTGGATCTTAAAAGAATCTCCTCCGTGGCATCAATACCCAATTTTACGGGTAATAAGTTAAATCATGAATCACTAAGATTGGTGCCACATCCTTACTCCTGGAAATCTAGTGCAGGTGTTTGCAACTTATGTGTGCCTATTAATGTAGTATTTAATGATAGTGAGATAATCAATAATGCCTATAAATCAGCCTCTGAATTAGGCAGTCGATTAAATCTTAATCTTTTTTCTGGTCATGTGAATGAAGAGAATGAAAAAGCATCCACCTCTGTAAAGCTTAAACTTCAAAGCCTTACAAGTGAATCTTCATATCAAATTACTATCACCAGTGACGATATCGAAATTACTGCTGGAGATGAGTCGGGTTTTTATTATGGCCTTATTTCTTTGATGCAATTAAATCAAACATATCATCAATTAATTCCATGTGGCTCTATCGTTGATAAGCCTCGATTTAGTTGGAGAGGCCAGCATTTGGATACTGTTAGACATTTTTATTCAGTAGATAGTTTATTAAAATTACTTGATTTGATGAGCCTCTTTAAGCTTAATAAGTTTCATTGGCATGGGGCAGATGATGAGGCCTTTCGTTTCAAATTTGATAGAAACACCGAAGTTGCAACTGCAACTTCTAAAAGAGGAAATAATTTGTTAGTACCGCCTGTTTTTGGCTCTGGACCAGATGCAACTGGTGGTTGTTATGATAGAGAAGATATGCATAAAGTTATCAATAGGGCATCTGCTAACTTTATTGAAGTAATGCCTGAGTTTGACTTACCTGGCCATAATATGGCTTTAATTAATCTCTTCCCAGGTCTACGGGACCCTGAAGACCAAAGTTGTGAAGTCTCAGTGCAAGGCTACTCAGAAAATACACTGAACCCAGCAATGCCAGAAACATTTTCGCTTGTTGAATCTTTAATTGATGACTTATGTGACATGTTTCCAGGTGATTATATTCATTTGGGAGGTGATGAGGTTGCACCAGAATCGTGGACAAAATCTCCTGCAATTGATGTATTAAAGGCAAAACATAGGCTTAATAATGGAAAAGATGTTGCTTCATGGTTTATTAATAAGCTTTCTAAGAGAGTAGAGCTTAATAATAAAAAAACGGCCTCTTGGCAGGAGGCAGAAGATGGTCACCACCATGATGATAAGTCAGAAAAGCTATTATTTTCTTGGCAGGACCTGGAGTCTGGTTTTAATTTAGCAAGAGAAGGTTATAAAGTCGTCTTATGCCCTGCTGAGCACATTTATTTTGATATGGCTCAGAGTAGAAATTATGCCGATCGTGGGGCAAATTGGGCAGCAGTAATACCTTTTGAGAAGGTTGTTGATTGGCCTATTATTCCTAACAGTGAGCCAGAACTTGAGGCCAATATCCAAGGAATTCAAGGACATCTTTGGTGCGAAACGATTCTTAAGGATAGCGAAATGGAATCAATGCTATGCCCAAGAATTCTTGGGCTTGCAGAAAGCGGCTGGTCGAATGAATCAAACAGACGAAAAGGCTCTGAGTTGGGTGATTTAGCTGAAACTAGCTATCGAGAATTGTTTGATAGAATTGAATGGGACTACTATAAAGCTGAGAATTTTGATATCATGTCCGATCCATCAACAGATAAGGAGGCTTTGGCCAGTGAGTAGCTTGCTAAAAATGTTTAAACCCAAGACTAAAGCTCAAACCACTACACTTTTTGCTTGGGCTTTGATTGCGCCTGCGGCTCTAGTTATGTTTTGGATAGTTGTTTGGCCTCTGTATGAAACATTTCGGCTTTCTTTTACAAATGCAAACCTTGGTACTTTGATGAGCGGTTCAGATTATATTGGTTGGGAAAACTATGAAAAAGTACTAGGTGGGCGTAAATTTCCTGCAATTGTTGGTCGCACCTTTTATTGGATGTTTCTTTCTGTTGGTTTTAAAATGATACTAGGCCTTATTGGAGCAGCTTTGTTGGCAAGTAATATTAGAGCTCGAGGTGTCATTAGAGCATTAGTGATGCCGCCATGGATTGTTCCAATCGCAATTGGCTGCTTTGGCTGGTTATGGATGTACAACGGGCATTTTGGATTACTCTCAAATTTTGCAGAGATGGCTGGCATAACAGATGGACCATTTAGTTTTTTGGCCTATAAGCAGAGTGCGTTTTATTCAGCAGTTGTGACCGACGTTTGGATCGGAACGCCAATGGTTACTTTATTCTTTCTCGCTGCAATGCAAGGCGTGCCGAAAGATTTATATGAAGCTGCGTATGTTGATGGCGCTTCACGTTGGTATCGCTTTAGAAGAATTACATTGCCTCAAATTATGCCTACTATAGTCTCTATGGCATTACTTTCAGCAATTTGGACATTTAATTCATTTGAAATTATTTGGATTTTGACTGAAGGTGGCCCACGAGGTGCAACTACTACACTAATTATTGACACATTTAAGACCGCTATATTTAGCTATAAATTCGGTGCTGGCGCAACTAGGGCAGTCCTTGTTGTTCTGATATTGGGAGTTTTCTCGGTAATTTATTTAACTGTATTGGGAAGACTTAGCAAAAAATATAGCTATTCAGGAGCGCAAAAATGATGGATAAATACTCACTCCTCCACAAGATAGGAATTTATTTTTCGATCGCACTATTTTTATTATTCATGCTGCTTCCCTTTGTTGAAATGTTTATTGCATCTTTAAGGCCAATAACACACCTATTCAGCCGCCCTCAACTTGAGGTAGGTGAGACTCTAAGTTTTGTTGACTTTATGAGTAGGTTCTGGTCAGACAAAATGAGCTTTCAGGCTTATAGAGATATGTGGGTAACGGTCCCTCAATTACCGCGTTATATATTTAATAGCGTATTTTTATCGACCGCCGTTACTTTGATTTCGCTATGTTTTGTAGTGCCTGCTGCGTATGCATATGCTCGTTTTAATTTTCGCGGCAAATCACTTAGTCTTACTCTTTTTCTTGCAGTCAATATGTTTTCGGGTGCTGTACTTTTGATACCTTTGTATAAATTATTACGCTCTTATGGATTATTAAATACATACTGGGCAATGATTATTCCTGGTGTTGCATTTCTTGTGCCAACTGGAATATGGCTACTTAAGTCTTTTTTGGAAAAAATACCTTACGAGCTTGAGGAGGCTGCATTTGTTGATGGTGCATCAAGGCTTTATACATTACGAAGAGTGATCCTGCCACTTGCAGTTCCAGGCCTAGTGGTTGTGGGTGTTGCAATATTTATTGGCGCTTATGCACAGCAATTTTTATTTGCGATCACATTTAATCAAAATAGAGATTACATGCCACTTCCAGCTGGCATATTTGAGTTTATTGGATATCAGACAGTGCTGTGGAATGAAATGATGGCAGCCAGTCTTGTAGGAATTCTGCCCGTGTTGTTAATTTTCCTGTTTATGCAGAAACATCTTATAGCAGGTTTAACTTCAGGTGCAGTAAAGGAGTGAGTATTAAAATACTCACATAAAGTGTTGCTAGATATTTAGTTCAATCTGGTAACTTGATGTTACAAAATAAAGGAGAAATAAATGAAAAATATAAAAAAAGCACTCTTCTTGGCTTTTATTGGCGCAGGATTAATGGCTCCAGTTCAAGCAGAAGAAGTTCACATGATAATGTGTGGCGGTGAAATCCGTGAAGCTGATCAAGTAGTAATTGCTGCTTTTGAAGCAAAGTACTCTGGCGTTACTGTTAATGCTGAAGCGCTTCCTTGGGGAACATGCCAAGATAAATCAATGACACTTGCAGCCGCTGGTGATCCAGCAGGCTTAGCTTACATGGGTTCACGAACTCTTAAGCAACTAGCTCGAAGTGGACTGATTGTTCCAGTAACTATTCCAGAAGATCAACAGGAAATGTATCAGCCAGGTATTTTGAATACTGTATCTGATGGTGGAAAAACTTGGGGATTCCCTCATGCCTTTTCTACTAAGGCCCTATTCATCAACTGTGGTTTGGTTGAAGAGGCAGGCTTGGCTTGTGTAGCTCCTAAGACTTGGACAGGAATGTACAATATGGCTAAGGCTATTAATGATAATACATCAGCTGCAGGTGTTGGCATAACTGGAAAGGACTTTGATAACACAATGCACCAATTTCTAAATTACTTATATAGTAATGGCGGTACTGTAAATGATGCAGCTACTGGTGAGATAACTTTTAATAGTCCTGAGACTATTGAGACGCTTGAGTTCTATGGTAAGTTAGCTACTGTTGCGCAGGAAGGCCCGTTGGGTTATGAGCGCTCTCAGTTAGTTCAGTTATATAACGATGGTCAAATTGGAATGTACATCGATGGTCCATGGGGTGCAGGCAGTCATAATGCAAATATCTCTGAGATAGTTGTGCCTATTCCAGCGGGTCCTAGTGGCTCAAGTGGAACGTTATTAATTACTGACTCAATCGCAGTTTTTAAAGGTTCTGCTAATGAAGATCTAGCAATGGAGTTAGCTTCTATGCTTTCATCTGGTGAAGCACAGTATGATCTTGATATGAGCTGGGGCTTAACGCCAATCATGCAGTATGAGAAAATGATGGATGACGTTTACTACGATACTGACTACTGGCAGACGTTTGTCGCGCCAATTGGAAGTGGTGGTCCAGAGCCAATGTTTGAAGACTTTAAAGCATTGCAAGCTGGTATTAACGGCGCCATTCAAGGTATGATTTTGGGCGATGGTTCTGCTGCTGATTTAGTTGCAGAAGCTGCTGAAATTCTAGCTGAAGGTAACTAAGTCAATTAATTGACTATTTCAGGGGTAGCGTAATGCTACCCCTGAATTTTTAAGGCTAACTCTGAAAGAGTGTTTAACGAGCTTTTTTTTAAAGTTTGCTTTAATTAGATAATAATATCTAAATGCATGCAGATTGTATGTTTCTATTAAGGAAGAAAGTATGGCTACAGTAAAACTTGAAAATATTTATAAAAGTTTTGGTGAAACAGAAGTTTTATTTGATATTAATCTTGAAATAGATGACAAAGAGTTTGTTGTCTTTGTGGGACCCTCAGGCTGTGGAAAAACCACATTATTAAGAATTATCTCTGGCTTAGAAGAGGTTACCAGTGGTAAGGTGGTTATTGATGACAAGGATGTTTCTAATGCTCCTCCAGTTGAGCGAGGTATTTCCATGGTTTTTCAGTCTTACGCATTGTATCCTCACTTATCTGTTTTTGAAAATATTGCCTTTCCTTTGAGGGTAGCAAAACTTAAAGAGAAAGAACTAGAAGAAAAGGTTTTTAAAGCTGCAGATATCTTGCAGTTAAGAGATCGTTTGGATTTTAAGCCAGGACAGCTTTCTGGAGGACAACGTCAAAGAGTAGCTATTGGAAGATCAATTGTAAGAGATCCTAAGGTGTTTTTATTTGATGAACCATTATCTAACTTAGATGCAGCGCTTCGAGGCGACATGAGGGTTGAGTTAGCCAAGCTGCATCAAAACTTAAAGACAACAATGATCTACGTTACACATGACCAGATTGAAGCGATGACTATGGCTGATAAAATCGTAGTTTTGCGTGATGGCATTATTGAGCAGGTTGGCTCCCCAATGGATCTTTATCACCATCCTATGACAAAATTTGTGGCTGGATTTATTGGCCAGCCAAAAATGAATTTCTTGAAAACAACAAATGTCATAGTGCAGAATAAAAAATTAACCACTAATGTTACTGATTCTAATAGCGTAACTTTAGTAGTCGAAGTTGAAGAAACAAAGTCAGGTGACGTAGTTGAAATTGGAATCAGACCTGAAGATCTTGAGATTACTTCGGATAAAAAAGGGCTACTAATGAATGTTGAAGTCGTTGAGCACCTTGGAGCAACTGTAATACTTTACGGCTCAGTCCAGGAAGATGGTGATTTTTGCGCCGTGTTACCAAGCGATGTAGATGTGAAGCCAGGACAGGATATACGTTTAAAGCTAGACCCAGCTAAGTGCCATGCTTTTAAAGAAAATGGCCAAGCACTTTATCGTATAGTGGGGAATGATTTAACTAAAGAGCAACCATGAGAATAGCAATTGTTGGTTTAGGTCTAAGAGCTGGGAATGTCTTAAAGATGATGAAGGAAGATATGCCAGAAATAGAGATTGTGGGGTACGTCGACCCTGATCCATGTGGCCTCACAATTCTGACGGATAATTCAAGTGATTTAACTCAATATAAAAATCTTAAGCAGATGATTGATGAGTGCAGCCTCGATTTGCTTTGGGTGGCATCACCAAATCACCTTCATTTAGAGCATATAAAAGCAGGACTTGAAGCAGGCCTAAAGGTTTTTTCAGAAAAACCAATTGTTACTTCAAAAGAGGACAGCTTTGCTCTTGCCAAACTGATAAAAAAATATGGGGAAAGCCAGCTAATTGTTGGCCTTGTCTTGCGCTATTCAGTTCATATGAGAGAAATGAGGCGAATCCTAGATGCTGGGACTTTAGGTAACATCACCTCTCTTGAGGCAAATGAGCATATTGCACCTTATCATGGCTCATTTTTTATGAGAGATTGGCGTAGGCTGGAAAAATACTCAGGCGGGTTTATGTTAGAAAAGTGCTGTCATGACATTGATCTTTACAACAGCATTGTCGGTGAGAGACCAACAAGAGTAGTTAGTTTTGGAGGGCGAAATAATTTTATTCCCTCTGAAGCGCCTCCTGGCAAAAAACATGATGATGTATACCAAATAAAAAAATCTTACTGGGAAAGTGCTGATGATCCATTTACGAGTGATGCGGATATTATTGATCATCAAAATGCCTTACTAGAATATCCAAATAATGTTAGTTTCTCTTTCCATACAAGCCTTAATGTTCCTGATGAGCAGAGACGTTTTTGCATTATAGGAAGTAGAGGAATGGCCGAGGGAGATTTTGGCCGTGGTGGTCTTCGTATTACAGATGCTAGAACTGGTAAGTGTCTTGAAGACCATGATTTCAGCTTTCCAACTGAGCCAGGGTCAGGAAACTACCCTTCACATTATGGTGCAGACAAGTTAATGTGTGAGGATATAGTTAGTTTTCTCAGAGGTGATTTGAAATCATTACCTGTTGGCCCTAAAGAGGCAGTAGTGGCTGGCTTAGTTGCAATGGCAATTGATGAAAGTATGGCCTCAGGTCAAGTTGTGGATATGGCTGAAACTTGGCATGAGCTTGATGCTCTTTATTAAAGGAGTGGGTTTTGATTAAAGGAATAAGTTATCTTTCGTTTGAAAAAGGCCTCGCTAACAATGAGTCTATAGAGTCAGCACTACTTCAAACAAAAGCCAATGGATTTGATGCGCTAGAACTTTCAGTTTCTAACGATGGCGTTATAAATACTAAAACCTCAAAAGTAGAATGTGAAATTATTCGTCAAAAAATTAATGACTCTGGCATTTTTGTAGACAGTATAGCTACTGGAATGAGTTGGGGCGTTAGCCCTACAAGTGATGATGAGTCTATACGAAAGAACTCTATAAGTCTTCATCAAGATGCGCTCAAAGTAGCAAGTAATCTTGGATGTAAGGCGCTATTGTTTGTTCCAGGAGTAGTTAAGAGTCCAATTTCTCCTGAAATAGTTCGATACGACAGGGCTTTAGATAGAATTAGAGAGGCTATTGATCAACTATTACCAATTGCAGAAGATTTAGATGTGGATTTATGTATGGAAAATGTTTGGAATGGTTTTTTCTACTCTCCTATTGAGCTTAGAGATTTTGTGGATTCGTTTGATTCAAATAAATTAGGAGTCTATCTAGATGTTGGAAATTTAATTGGTTATCAGCAACACCCCCCTCACTGGATTGAGCTTCTTAACTCTAGAATAAAAAGAGTTCAAATTAAAGATTTCCAAGAAAATTTTGACTGGACTGGTAGTTTTAGCTTTTGCGATATTGGTGCGGGAGATGTGCCCTGGAAAGAAACGATCGCTGCCTTAAATTCGATTAACTACCAAAATACAATAATTGCTGAAATGCTTCCATGGGACGAGGCAGTTTTGGCTCGAACATCTGTAGCTATGGATCAATTATTTGACTTTGATTCAACACCTTAAATTATAAAATTATGACTAAAAAACTTAAAGTCGTAGTAATCGGCCTGGGAAGTATGGGCTCAACGCATTTAGATATTTATGCACAATTAAGTAATGTCGAAGTCATTGCTATTGCTGACTCGATACAAAGTAGGCTTGATGGCTCAAGTAAAGCAGAGGGTAATATTAGTGGACAAGCTCAAGGAGGTGTAATGAGTATGAATACTAAAAAATATCTTGATGGAATGGATCTGATTAATGACCCAGAAATAGAATTAGTTGATATTTGTGTTGGAACAGACCTTCATTTCATTTTTGTTGAAGCTGCATTAGCTAAAGGCAAGCATGTGTTAGTAGAAAAACCACTTGCAAGAACGTATGAAGAGGCTAGAAAAATAGTTCAATTAGCGAAAAATTCATCCTCTAATATTATGTCTGCAATGTGTCTTCGTTATTGGCCCGCATGGGTTTGGCTAAAAGAGGCTATAGAAAGTAAAGAGTATGGTAAGTGCTTATCTTTAAATTGCAAGCGCCAAACGAGTTTTCCTGGTGGCTCTTTTTATTTAAGTGATGAGCAATGTGGTGGTGCATTGCTGGATTTACATGTACACGATACTGACTTTATTAACTACTGCTTTGGATTGCCAGATGCAGTTTTTAGCCAAGGCTATAGTGGACCGAGTGGCGGGATAGACCATGTTGTTACAAATTATATTTTTGATAAGACAAAACTTTCGCCATTAATTAGCGCTGAAGGTACATGGACAATGCAAGATGGATATGGGTTTGATATGTCTTATACGGCTAATTTTGAAAATGGAACAGCTACTTACCTTTTGAGTGAGGATGAGACACTTAAACTTTTCAGAGCAGGCTTTGAGCCAGAAACTATAGAATTAAAGTCAGGCATGGGCTATGAGTTTGAAATTCGCTCTTTTGTAGACGAAATTTTAAGTGGAAAGATAACTAATATAGATTTACTGAATCAAGCTGCAGAGACAATTGCAATTATTGAAGCTGAAAAAGTTAGTATCGAAACTTGCTCGGTTATCAACATAAAAGTTTAATCAAAAAACAATCATTTTTTTTGACAATATTCTTTAATTAGTATGTCCCAAGTTTAAAGTCATCCCATACTTGTTGTGCTAGGGCACCAATGTATTCGTCATTATTTTCTAGAGCCTGTTTAATCCAAAATCTTGCCTCTAAAATATTTTTATCATCACCCTTACCAAGAAGATACATTCTGCCAAGGTTGTATTGTGCAGGCGCATCACCTTGCTCAGCAGCTTTAATAAACCAACTAAAAGCAAGTTTATCATTTTGGGAAGCCCCTTGGCCTCTTAAGTAGAGGTTACCTAGGTTGTATTGAGCATTAACATTGCCCTGTTTCGCAGATTTTGTATACCAATCAACTGCTTCCATAAAATCTTGATTAGTCCCTCTTCCATTTGCGCTCATCCACCCAAGGTTATATTGGGCTCTTGCATCTCCATCTTCAGCAACTGGAGTCCATTCAATTACAGCATCCTCATAGTCACCATTGGCGTATGCTCTCTGGCCATCTAGATAATCAGCTTGAGCATTAAATGTAAAACTTAATGAACATAAAACAGCTAATAAAATATGATTTTTTGACATTATTTTCCTTGTTAATTCTAGTTATTATTAAGCCATAAGCCTAATGTGCAATATACTAACATATATGCATTAAAATTTGCAGCTTTGAATGACACCAATTGTTTTAATTAATTGGGATATTCAATATAGAATATCTTTAATAATTTTTCTAATATGCCAAGAAATATGTTCAATGAAAAATTTAAGGTTTTTACTTTTTTACTCGTCTTTTTTGGGTTAAGCGCTACGCAAGCTTTTGCAGGTGAGATTAGGGTTGCAGTTGCAAGTAATTTTTATCCAGCAATGAAAGAAATTGCACTTCAATACGAACTAAAAAAATCCACAACTTCTGAAAATCACAAGATAGTTCTTATTCCAGGCTCTTCGGGTAAGCACTATGCACAAATTATTAATGGCGCTCCTTATGACCTATTCTTTTCAGCTGATAAGGTCAGGCCAGCCTTACTAGAAAAAAATGGAATATCTGATAATGGGTCAAGATTCACATATGCATTAGGAAAGCTTGTTCTATGGAGTTCTCTAGATGGTTTTGTAGAAAAAGATGAGCGGCTTTATGACAAAGGTTTAAGATTTATAGCAATAGCTAATCCTAAAATTTCTCCTTATGGGGAGGCAGCTAAAGAGGCACTGATATCAATTAATCTATGGGAAGGTATGAAAAATAATTTGATACGAGGTGAAAATATTGCTCAGACATTTCAATTTGTTAATAGTGGAAATGCTAAACTAGGATTTGTTTCTTATTCACAACTTATGAACCCTAGTTATCCTGTTGGTGGCTCATTTTGGGAAGTGCCTCAATCACTTTATAAACCAATAGAGCAGCAAGCAGTTCTCCTTAGGGAAAGTTTGCTGGCGAAAGATTTTTTGTCGTTTATGCGAACCGATCAATCTTTAAAGATTATTTCAAAATTTGGATACGATTTGCCATAATGTTAAATGAGTATGATATTTCAGCTCTTCTAGTCACCATAAAGTTGGCTTCGGTAACTACGGCTATTCTAATTTTAATTGGAACCCCAATTGCCTGGTGGCTTTCACAAACTCGTTTTAAATTTAAAGCTGTAATTGAGGCGATTATTGCGTTACCGCTAATACTTCCGCCAACCGTTTTGGGTTTTTATTTGCTCATGACATTGGGCACTAATGGGCCACTAGGAAATCTCCTAGAATCGTTAGGTGGAAGTTCAATTGCTTTCACATTTACGGGTCTTGTTGTAGGCTCCGTTATTTACTCACTTCCTTTTGTGGTTCAGCCACTTCAAAATGCTTTTAGTTCTGTTGGCAAACAGGCCATGGAGGTGGCGGCAACCCTTGGCGCGTCAAAGCTGGACCGTTTTTTTACAGTTGCCGTTCCACTAGCTCGTTCTGGCTTTATCACGGCTACTGTTTTAGGCTTTGCTCATACGGTAGGAGAATTTGGCGTTGTGCTGATGATAGGTGGAAACATACCGGGTGAAACGGGAGTTCTATCAATAGCAATTTATGATCATGTTGAATCTATGGAATATGCACAAGCGCACTTATTAGCAGGGGGCTTGCTTGTTTTATCTTTTATCATGCTTCTTATTGTGTATGTTTTTAATCGCCGCTTTTCGATTATGAGGAGTGATTCGTGATTGAATGCAAGATAAAGATTAAATTAGATAGCTTCATTCTTGATGCTAATTTTAGTATTCCGGATCGAGGCGTAACTGTTATTTTTGGTCCTTCAGGATCTGGCAAGACAACCTTATTGAGAGCGCTTGCCGGGCTAGAGGAAAATCAAAATGGCTATTTAAAGATGGGTGATTCAATTTGGCAAGATGGAGAAAATTTTGTTTTAACGCACAAACGCCGAATTGGATATGTTTTTCAAGATGCCGCTCTATTTGACCATCTTAATGTCCAGGATAATCTCGATTATGGGATTAAAAGGTCGCCAAATATAGAAAAAGCATTTATAGAATCTATAATTAACTTATTAGATATAAAAATATTACTTAATAGAACTACATCGCAACTTTCGGGCGGTGAAAGACAGCGAATTGCAATTGCTAGAGCCTTGCTTATTAAGCCTAAAATTTTATTAATGGACGAGCCATTATCTGCACTTGATATGAAGCGTAAACAAGAAATTTTGCCTTACCTTGATGCCCTACATAATGATTTAGACATTCCAGTTATCTATGTAACTCACTCAGCGGAAGAGGCTTCAAGGTTGGCCGATCATTTATTACTTCTTGATAATGGAAAGGTCATCGGATCTGGACCAATAAACACTATGCTCACTAGGTTTGATCTTCCAATGTCACATGGAAAAGAGGCAACCTCATTAATTGATGCTATAGTAGTGGGACGTGAAAAAGAGTTTGACCTAATGCAGCTTGACTTTCCAGGTGGCCAATTCACCGTTCCAGATAATAGTTTGGAGGTTAATTCTAGTGTTCGCCTGAGAGTTTCAGCGCGCGACGTCAGTCTCACAAAAGAAAAACAGATTGGAACGAGTATTTTGAATATCTTTCCAGCAATAGTTGACGAATTGTCAGTTGAAGGAGGGGCTCAAATTATGGTTCGACTTAAAATAAAAGAGGTCACTTTACTAGCCCTTATAACAAGAAAGTCAGCTGAAATGTTAAATCTGCAAAATGGAGTAAAGGTTTTTGCACAAATTAAAAGTGTTGCAATACTTTCATAGCAACTTTATTGAGTTACTTCAGCAGCCCTTAATCGTTTAATTGGTCTTTCGTCTATAAAGACATGGATAAGCGCTGTGACAGCTGCAATAATGGCTGCCCACCACCACACTTGGTTGTATGAGCCCGTTGTATCAAAAAGGTATCCACCAAGCCACACCCCTGTAAACGATCCAATTTGATGATTTAAGAAAACAATCCCGTACAAGGTTCCCATAAATCTTAATCCAAACATCTGAGCAACCAAGCCCGAAGTGGGGGGAACAGTTGCAAGCCAAAGTAGCCCTGTTGCAAGCGAAAATGCGTAAATTGTAAAAGTAGAAATTGGAATTATCAGGAATAAAACAATCACTATGGACCTTGCGCCATATATGAAAGCGAGTATCCATTTTTTTGAATAAATACCTGAAAGATGGCCAGAAGCTAAAGAGCCAAAAATATTACTAAGGCCAATAATTGCTAGGCTTGCCGCAGCAATTGAGCTATCAAAACCTTTATCAGCTAGATAAGATGGCATATGGACTGTAATAAATGCAAGCTGAAAGCCACAAACAAAAAAACCAGCAATCAACAGCCAATAATGAATATGGCCCGTCGCTTCACTAATGGCTTCTTTGAAGTTTTGAGTAGGTCCATTGTCAATATTGTTATTCTTTTTTTCATCCCCTTTAAAAACTGGTGAGAAAAGAAGCATTGACAGTGCGCCAATTGCCATAATTATGAGAGCTGTTTGCCACCCGTAAGCGACAAGAAATTCTCGGGCAACAGGAATGAAAAGGAATTGCCCGGCAGATCCTGCAGCGGTCCCAACTCCGAGGGCCAGCGCTCTTTTTTCAGGTCGAACCATTCTTGCCATTGCTGGAAGAATAACCCCCAGTCCAGTTCCAGCAATACCCATACCTATAAGTATTCCAGCACCTATATGAAGACTTACAAAGCTGTCTGCAGTGGCCGTGACATAAAGGCCTAATGAATACAGAATAGTTCCTACTACAATAACTCTGGCCGTTCCAAACTTATCTGCAAAGGCTCCTGCGAGAGGTTGAGATAAGCCCCAAAATAGATTTTGTAATGCTAATGAGAAGGCAAACACTTCACGCCCATAGCCAAAGGTTTCAGAGACTGGCTTTAGAAAAAGTCCAAGTGAGGATCGGAAGCCAAAATTTATCGCTAAAAGGATGCAGGATAATGCAATAGCGATGCTTAATATTTTTTTATGTTGCTTCATCTCTATACTGCTTGTAAAGTTTTGACAGTATAACTAAATTAATTGACGAGCTTAAATAATAGTATTAATATACTGACCACCTGTTTTATTTTTATTGAGGAGCTAGTTTTGCGAATACTTGTATTTCAACATGAAGACTGTGAGCATCCTGGCTCTTTAAGGCAATTTTTAGCTAAAGATGGAGTTGAGTGGGATGCCATCTATTTGCATCGAGGAGATAAGATTCCTAGTTTTGATAATTATGATGCGCTTTGGGTTATGGGCGGTCCTATGGATGTTTGGGATGTCGAGGAAAATCCTTGGTTAGTCGAGGAAAAAGTTGCAATTAGGCGCTGGGTTAAGGACTTAGGTAAGCCATATTTGGGCTTATGCTTAGGCCACCAACTTCTTGCAGATGCTCTTGGTGGCACATGTGGCCCTCAACAAATACCCGAAATTGGTGTGCTTGAAATTGAATTGACAGAAGAGGGAAAGTCAGAGCCTCTTTTTAAGGGCACTGCTAATAAGCAACGATGTCTTCAGTGGCACTCGGTTAGGGTAGCGCAAGCGCCGGAAGGCGCCGTTATTCTAGCTAAGTCGGATGTTTGCTCTATTCAGGCAATGCGGATAGGGGTTAATGCTTGGTCTATGCAATATCATGTTGAAATAGAACCAGATACTGTAGAAAACTGGGGCGCAATTCCTGCTTATGCAGAAGCTTTAACTAGCACACTTGGAGAAGGCGCATTATTGGACCTTAAAAAAAATAGCGATGAAAACATGAGCCAATGCCTCAGTTGTGCAAGGCAAATATATGAAAATTTTATGCGACTAATAGTTTAATTAATTTCAAGTTTTTTTGTGATTTATTTCACATATTACGTGCATTGAAATATCCATTAAGTTCAATAACTTAGAGGCGTAAATGCTATAAATATTTTGCAGATTAGGAAATTTTAATAAAATGTAAATTTAATGATTGACATCGAAATTAATTCAAGGTATCTTTCCGTTTTTTAAGTGTTTAATATTGCTTCCTACCTAAGGGGAAAATGATGAGTGAAGAAGACGATTTTGACCTAAATGATTTAGATGATAAAGAGTTAGTCGAGCAGATTCAAGACGACCTTTATGATGGTCTTGACGCAGAGGTTACAGAGGGCACAGAAATATTGCTTGCGAGAGGTTGGGATGCTAATGACGTTCTAGGCGAGGCTTTGGTCGGCGGTATGAAAATTGTAGGCGTAGACTTTAGGGACGGCATTTTATTTGTTCCTGAGGTTCTCAAGTGTGCTGGCGCAATGAAGGGCGGCATGAAAATCTTACGACCCATTCTTGCAGAATCGGCAGAAGACACCTCTTTAGGTAAGTTTGTGATTGGAACCGTTAAGGGTGATATTCACGATATTGGTAAAAACTTAGTTGCTATGATGTGTGAAGGGGCTGGGTTTGAGGTTATTAACTTAGGTATTAATAATCCAGTAGAAAATTATCTTGAAGCTATTGATGAGCATGAACCAGTAATTGTTGGTATGTCTGCTTTACTTACAACAACTATGCCTTATATGGGAGTTGTTGTTGAAGAGATGGAAAAAAGAGGGATGCGTAAAGATACTCATATAATGTGTGGTGGCGCGCCACTAAACCAAGAATTTGCTGATGCAATTGGAGTGCCTGCGTATGGCCGCGATGCTGCGAGAAGCGCTGAAATGGCTGAGGAGCATGTTCTGAGTTTGCGTAAAAAGCGTGATCATCGATAAGAAAAATACTGATAAGACGAAAAAAAGATTAGTTTTAGGCTGTGGTGCATTAGTATACGATCTTCTAAGGTTAATCAAACAAAATCCATCGCTCTCAGATAAAGTAAATTTGCAATGTTTGCCAGCCAGCTGGCATAACAGCCCTCAATTAATTGCTCCTGGTGTTGAAGAATATTTGTCTGAGAATTCTCATCTTTACGAAGATATATATATTGCGTATGCAGACTGCGGAACTGGAGGCGCGCTTGATAGAGTTCTAGAAAAGTTTGATGCAAAACGTATAGAGGGGGCGCATTGCTATGAGTTTTTTGCTGGAACAGATGTCTTTGAGCAGTTATCAGAAGAAGAGCTGGGTACTTTTTATTTAACAGATTATTTGGTTAAAAATTTTAATAGAATCATGATTAAGGGCCTAGGACTTGATAAGCACCCTGAGCTTTTTGAGGTGTATTTTAAGCATTATAAAAAATTAGTGTATTTGGCTCAAACTGAAAATGAGCAGTGGCAAAAAGATGCTCAGCAGTATGCTAAAGATTTTGGCTTTGAGTATGAATATCGACTTGTAGGAACAGGAAGTCTTGATGTTGTTTTTGAAGAGATTGATATCCAGCCATTGGAAATAAAAGATTAATGGAGTATGAAAAAAATGTTTAAAGAAGTAGCTATAAAAAATCGCTGGAAAGCTGGGCTGGTTAAATAATGTCATTATTAAATCTCTTTTCTTCTAAAACAGAAAATCAAAAAGTGAGTGATCACCTTAAAGAGTTTTTAACAGATTTTTCAATTGAGGTTATGCCTCGTACCGCGGCCAAAATTGAAAGCTTTAAAGAAATACTTCCAAAAAATACTAGAGTTTATATTGCGCATATTGAAGGCACTCCTATTGAAGAAATGGTTCAAACAGCTAAACGGATAAGCAGTGAAGGTTTTAATGTTATGCCGCACTTCCCTGCTCGGATTATAAAAGATAAGAGTACTTTAGAAGAGTGGATAAATATGTACCAAGTTGAGGCGGGCATCAATCAAGCCCTGCTTTTAGCTGGTGGCGTAGATAAACCTCATGGTACGTTTGAAAGCTCAATGCAGTTGGTGGAAACAGAGTTATTTGAACGATATAATTTCAAAAACCTACATTTTGCTGGTCACCCTGAAGGCAATAAAGATATTGATAAGGATGGCTCAAATAAAAATGTTGATGAAGCGCTGCTTTGGAAACAAAAATTTAACGAACGCTCAGATATAGATATAGCAATAACAACCCAGTTTTGTTTTGAAGCAGAGCCTGTAATTGAATGGGCAAACTCATTGACTAATAATGGAATAAACATACCCATACACATCGGCGTTGCTGGGCCTGCAAAACTTCAAACTCTAATTAAGTTTTCAATTGCTTGCGGTGTTGGGCCATCTTTAAGAGTATTACAAAAAAGAGCAAAAGATGTCAAGAAGCTACTCCTTCCATTTGATCCAAATGACTTTTTAGAAACTTTAGCTAAACATAAAAAAGAAAATCCAAAATTTAATATCAGTAATATTCATTTTTTCCCTTTGGGCGGTATAAAAACTAATGCCTCATGGATTAAAAATGCGAAAAATAATTCATAGAAGGAGTAAGTAAATTGACAACAACCACATTATCATCGGCATCAAAAGAAGTAACTATTGGTTTTGGGCATCCATTCGTAATGATTGGTGAAAGAATAAACCCAACTGGAAGAAAAATTTTAGCAGCTGAAATGAAGGTGGGTGACTACTCTCGTGTAGTTTCTGACGCCCTTGCTCAGGTTGCTGCAGGCGCGCAAATGTTAGATATCAATGCAGGCATCCCTCTTGCGGATGAGCCAGCTATTCTTGCCGAAGCAATAAGGCGCGTTCAAGCTGTTGTGGACGTCCCTATTTCAATTGACTCTTCAATTATAGAGGCGCTCGCATCTGGACTAGAGGCATACCAGGGAAGAGCGCTGGTAAATTCTGTGACAGGTGAAACTGAAAATTTGGAGCGCGTGCTGCCGCTAGTTAAAAAGTATGGCGCAGCAGTTGTAGCAATCTCCAATGACGAGACGGGTATTAGTGAAGACCCAAACGAACGTTTTAAAGTAGCTAAAAAAATTGTTGAACACGCTGCAGACTATGGAATTAAACCGGAAGATGTTGTTGTTGACCCATTAGTTATGCCAATTGGTGCGATTTCTCAAGCGGGTAACCAAGTTTTTGAGTTAGTCAGGAAGCTTCGAAGCGAACTAAAAGTTAATACAACTTGCGGCGCATCTAATGTTAGTTTTGGATTGCCTCAGCGAAATGGCATTAATAATGCTTTCCTTCCGATGTTGATTGCAGCAGGAATGACTTCTGCAATTGTTAATCCATTACACCCAGAGTTAGTTCAAGCAATTAGAGCAGGAGATGTTTTAACAGGTGTTGATGATGGTTGTGGCAGTTGGATTAAAGCCTATAGAGAGCCGACTGCTGATGGAAGTGATGTTAGGGATGGGAGACGTCGCAGAAAACGTGCGTAATAATAATGACCCGTATTGAATATAAAGGATCTTGCGTTTGCGGCCAAACAAGCTATAGCGCCTTTGATTTGGCTGATGTGTCCTATTGCCACTGCGTGCAGTGCCGAAAAATGACTGGTCACTATATGGCTGCATGCCAAGCCAAAAGGGATAAAATTAAAATTATTGGAAAAATTAAATGGTTTTATACTCACGAGGACTCAAGGCATGGTTTTTGTGACAATTGTGGAGCGCATATGTTTTGGCAAAATGACAGTATGCCGACTATAAGCGTAACTGCCGGTAGTTTACAAGATACAAAAAATTTGACTGTAAAACATAATATTTTTACTGAAGAGAAAGGGTGTTATTACACAATTAGCCCTAACGAGCCTCAAAGTGAAGGCTATGGTGATAGCCGTGTATAGTAAGGAGTAGTATTTTGGAAGATGTTCAGCAAGTTTGTTTTACCCCGTCAGGCCGCCAATTCAAGGGTGAGGCTGGAGACACGTTGCTGCAAGTTGCGCAAGATGCAGGGGTAGCAATACGTTCATTATGTGGCGGGTATGGACAGTGTCACCAGTGCTGGATTGAGGTTTCTGAGGGCTCACACCCTAAATTTAACGTTGAATGTAAAGCTGAAAATGTTAGCGGAATTACCAGTCTGGAAAAACAATTAATCATCGACAATCCGAGTTATAAAGGTAAGCGATTAGCATGTCAAACCTGTATCCAAGGTGACTTAGTAATAGATGTTCCTGAGGATAGCCAAGAGCATAAAGCCTACATAAGCAAAAAAAATGCCAAACAAGATTATTCAATTTCAAGTGCAATAACTCTTTTAGATTGCACGCTCGAAGAGTCAACATTAGATGAAAATCCCTCTGCCTCAGAAAACCTTTTGGCACAACTTGAAAAACAAGGGATCAAAGCAAGCATTGACTTTAATCTACTAAGAGGACTGCAGCCTTTAATTCATGAAACCAAGGGCAGCCTTACTGTTGCAGTTCGTGATAAAAATCAAATTGTTGCAGCCTACCCTCAAGGTAATCATAAGGTATTTGGGGGTGCTATCGATATTGGTTCTACCACTTTAGCACTTTATGTCTACGATTTGAAAGATGGTAAATTGGTGTTTGAATCTTCAGCAATGAACCCACAGATTCGATTTGGTGAAGACTTGATGAGCAGAGTTTCTTATGTAATGATGAATAAGGGTGGTGATGAAAAATTGACTACTGCAGTAAGGACTAAGGTGACAGAGATGCTCCATGAAGCTTGCGAATATCTAGAAATTGAATGGGATAAGTTATTGGAGGTTGTTTTAGTTGGCAACCCAATTATGCATCATATATTTTTTGGAATTTCTCCTGTTGAGTTAGGGCAAGCTCCATTTACATTGGCAATCCGGGGCTGGCTTGATGTTGATGCGAAAGATTTGGGGTTTGATTTATATCCCAAAACTAGACTCTCATTTTTGCCGTTAATTGCTGGCCATGTAGGGGCTGATACTGCTGCTGCTTATCTCAGTCAAATG
The DNA here is from genome assembly GCA_913057955.1 of uncultured Gammaproteobacteria bacterium. Lineage (GTDB taxonomy): Bacteria > Pseudomonadota > Gammaproteobacteria > PS1 > Pseudothioglobaceae > Pseudothioglobus. Next base: position 24,401 of record CAJXOB010000003.1, read on the forward strand.
GATACAATGCATTCTGAAACTACCTTGTTGGTTGATATTGGAACAAATGCAGAAATTATGCTAGCTAAAGGTGGGCGAGTATATGCTACATCCTCCCCAACAGGGCCTGCATTTGAAGGAGCTGAAATTAGTTCTGGGGTGAGGGCAACTTATGGCGCTATTGAAAGAGTAAGGGTTGATAAAGATACTTTGAAGGTGCGATTTAAAGTAATAGGTTGTGATGCATGGTCAGATGAGCCAGATTATGAAATGCTTAAAATGCATGCAGTAGGTATTTGTGGAAGTGGTATTATTGAGGCAATTGTGGCCCTTGCTGAGGCTGGAGTTATTGATCAAAGCGGACTTTTTGTTGAGTCAACTGCACCAGAGCTTTTCTCAAAGAAAGGAAATACATCTCGTTTTTTATTGGTTGATCAAGGTGATAAATCGATTTATGTAGAGCAAGTAGATATTCGCTCTATTCAATTAGCTAAGGCTGCATTATCTGCGGGCGTTTCTATATTGATGGATTATCTCGAATGCACTGAGTTTGATAAAGTATTGTTAGCAGGTGCTTTTGGTGCGCACCTTGACGCAAGGTATGTTGCTCTTTTGGATATAATTCCAACGTCAACAGCAGAAAAAATTATTTCAGTAGGCAATGCTGCAGGTGTTGGCGCTAGTGCCGCCTTGCTAGATATAAATAAACGTCAAATAATTATTGATGCAGTAGATAGAGTTACTAAAATTGAAACTGCTACTGAGCCAAAATTCCAAGAGTATTTTGTTGATGCAATGAAGTTTAGTGTTTCACCTGTTAAGCAACAACAAACCAACAAAGTTAGGCGCCGAAAAAGAGCGCCTTAGTTATAAATTAGGAGAAATTGTAATGGCTAGAGAAAGAAGAAGACGTAGAGGGGGAGATGATTCTGATGCACAAGAAATCCCTAAAGCGCCCGCTTACATAAAACGAAAAATACCTCACTATAGTATTCTTAGTGATGACGATCTTAGTATTATTGAAGAAAATGCAGATACTATTTTAGAAGAGATTGGGATAGTATTTTCTGAAGATCAAGAAGCTCTTGATATACTTGAAAAAGCTGGCGCCAGCGTTGATGGAGAGCGGGTTAGGTTTCCAAAAGGAATGTGCCGAAAATTAATACAAGATAACGCTCCAAAGCAGTTTACTCAATTCGCTCGAAATCCTGAGAGAAATGTTGAAATTGGTGGTGATAATATGGTTTTAGTTCCTGCTTATGGTCCTCCGTTTGTTCATGATCTTGACAAAGGTAGGCGCTATGCAACAATAGAAGATTTTAGGAATTTTATAAAACTTGCTTATATGTCAGATAATATTCACCACTCTGGCGGAACTATTTGTGAGCCAGTAGACCTCCCAGTTAATAAGCGTCACTTTGATATGGTTTACAGTCATATCAAGTACTCAGATAAAGCCTTTATGGGCTCTGTTACTTCAGCTGAGAGAGCTCAGGACACGGTTGATATGGCCAAAATATTATTTGGCGATGATTTTGTTGATAAAAATTGTGTACTCATAAGTTTAATCAATGCAAGCTCACCAATGTCGTTTGATGCCACTATGCTTGGGGCGCTTAAGGTCTATGCAAAAAACAACCAGGCAACAATTGTAACCCCGTTTATTGTCGCTGGCGCGATGGCTCCAACAACTGCAGTAGGTGTTGCAGCTCAAAGTCTTGCAGAAGGGTTGGCGGGTATGGCATTTGCTCAACTCATTAGGCCCGGAACACCTGTTATTTATGGAAATTTTGTTACTGCAATGTCTATGAAATCTGGCGCTCCAACTTTTGGAACTCCTGAGGCTGGTCATATGATGAATATTTCTGGAGCTTTAGCTCGGAGATTAGGCGTTCCATTTAGGAGTGGCGGCGGCTTTAATGGCGCTAAGATGCCAGATGCACAAGCTGGCTATGAGGCTGCGAATACTATGCAAGCAACTTTAAACGCAAGTGTTAATTTTAATTTACATACTGCCGGTTGGTTAGAAGGTGGCCTATGTATGAGCTATGAGAAATTCATAATGGATGCAGATCAAGCGGGAATGATGAGAGTATCCGCAGAGGGAATTGATATGTCTGAAAATGGGCAGGCAATGGACGCAATTCGTGAAATTGGAAGTATGTCGGATGATGTGCCCAAGCACTTTTTAGGGTGTGAGCATACTAAGAAGAATTTCAAGAGCGCTTTTTATATGTCAGATGTTCTTGACGATAATAGTTTTGAGCAATGGGTCCAAGACGGCTCAAGAGATACAGCAATGATTGCTAATGGAATCTACAAAAAAATGCTTTCTGAGTATGAACTTCCCCCACTTGACCCAGCTATAGATGAAGCTTTATTAAAATACATTAAAGACCGGAAAGATAGCTTTGAAGATTCAAATATTTAATGAGTTTTTAATTTCGTATTTATTATAATTCACGCAGTTATGAATTTAATTATTAAAGTGTGATTGATTTTGTAAGATAATGTTCCAACTATAATATATATAAACCTAAAGAGCTATTTGCACTTGAAAATTACAGGTGCTATTGTTCTTTATTTTTTTACTTTCGTGAGTATTTAGGAGAAAAAATGAGCGAGTATAAAACAGATATTGATATTGCTAGAGAAGTTACCGGTGAACACATTAATGACATTGGCGCAAAACTCAATATTGATCAGGCTGACTTGGTGCCTTTTGGGCATGATAAAGCCAAGATTTCATGGAGCGCTATTGATGCGGTTCAAAAGAATAAAGATGGCAAGCTCATTCTAGTAACTGCTGTAACACCTACGCCAGCTGGTGAAGGTAAAACTACTACATCTGTTGGTCTCACAGATGGTCTGAATAAGATTGGCAGGCAAACAACAGTTTGTCTTCGTGAGCCAAGTTTAGGCCCATGTTTTGGCATGAAGGGTGGAGCTGCCGGCGGTGGTTATGCTCAAGTAATTCCGATGGAAGATATTAATCTTCATTTTACAGGTGACTTTCACGCAATCACTTCAGCACATAGCTTGCTATCTGCAATGATTGATAACCATATTTACTGGGGAAATTCAACAAACATAGATAGCAGAAAAGTAGTATTTCGTCGTGTGGTTGACATGAATGACCGTTCCCTTCGGACAATTACTTCTTCTTTGGGTGGCTCAACAAATGGTTATCCGCGTGAAGATGGTTTTGATATTACAGTTGCCTCTGAAGTCATGGCTATTTTCTGCTTGTCCCAAAACTTGACAGAGCTTGAAGAGAGATTGGGGAATATCATCATTGCCTATACTCGTGATTTGACACCCGTAAGAGCAAAACAAATTAATGCTCACCATGCAATGACAGTTCTGCTAAAGGATGCATTTAGACCAAATTTAGTTCAAACTTTAGAGGGTAATCCTGCGCTGATTCATGGCGGTCCATTTGCAAATATTGCTCACGGTTGCAATTCAGTGATTGCTACGAAGACAGCACTTAAATTATCTGATTATGTTGTAACAGAGGCTGGGTTTGGAGCGGATTTAGGTGCAGAAAAATTCTTTGATATTAAATGTCGTAAAGCTGGACTTGCGCCAGATGCTGTTGTTTTGGTTGCAACTGTTAGGGCCTTAAAACATCAAGGTGGCGTTGCTAAGGCAGATTTAAATAATGAAAATACTGACGCGCTTGAAAAAGGCTGTGTGAATCTTGGAAGACATATTCGCAACCTGAGCCAGTTTGGAGTCCCACTTGTTGTTGGTATAAATAAATTTGTATCCGATACAGAGGCTGAATTTCAAGTAATCAGAGATTATTGTGTGCAGTTTAATGTAGAAGTTAGCGTCACTAGCCATTGGGAACATGGCGGCGAAGGTGCAATTGACCTAGCAGAAAAAGTGGTTAAGTTGGCTGACTCAGGTACTGCACAATTTAAAACATTATATGATGATGAGCTTCCTCTTCTAGAGAAAGTAGAAACTATTGCCAAAAAACTCTATGGTGCAGATGAGGTTTTAGCCGACAAAGTTATTAGAGCAGAGCTCACTAGATATCAAGATAACGGTTTTGGGCATTTACCAGTCTGTATTGCTAAGACGCAATATAGTTTTTCTACCGACCCACAATTATTGGGCGCTCCTAGTGGGCACTCAATGTCGATTCGAGAAGTTAGACTTTCAGCAGGTGCTGAGTTTGTTGTTGTGGTTTGCGGTGCAATTATGACCATGCCAGGATTACCAAGAGTTCCAGCTGCAGATAAGATTAAACTGGATGAGAATGGACTAGTTCAAGGACTTTTTTAAACTATGACTATTAGCGATACTGTTGACTATGACATACATAGGGTTGAAAATTCGACCCTAGAAGAGTCAAGTGACTGTATTGCTATTGAAGAGCCACTAGAAATTGCTATCCGTTATTTTAAGGATGATGAGTGGATTGTAGATCCACTTATGGTTACAATGAGAACGCCAGGGGATGACAATGCCTTGGTAAGTGGGTTACTTTTTTCTGAAGGAATTATTCAAGATAAGGATGCTATTGATGCGATAGATGTTAATGGTGAAAATAAGGGTAAATATGATGTTGATAACTCACTAATTGTTACTTTAACAAAAGGTAACCAATTAGATTTGAAGAATTTACAGCGTCATTTTATGGTTAATTCGAGTTGTGGAGTTTGTGGGAAAGGCACTTTAAACGCTATTGAAATTGCCTATGAGCCAAATATTGATAAAGCTGGCCCAATTGTAAATATTGATTTGATTACAGAGCTGCCTGATATATTAAGAGCGAGGCAGGAACAGTTTGCTAATACTGGAGGGGTTCATGCCAGTGCTTTGTTGACTGAGAGTGGGAGAGTTCTCCATTTGGCAGAAGATGTGGGTAGACATAATGCGCTTGATAAATTGATAGGCCATGTAAGGTGTAATGATATGTTAAAGCCGCTCGAACAATTTGTTATGTGTTCTGGTCGCTTAGGGTTCGACATCATACAAAAAGCTGTAATGTCTAGAATAGGAATGATTGTTGGTATCGGAGCACCGACTTCATTAGCACTTGATTTAGCGAAAAAATTTGATATTACTTTGATAGGTTTCATCAAAAAAAATAAATATAATATATATACCGGCGCTTGGCGCATTAGTTAAAGATTTTAGGAGATTAAATGTCTAGAAATATCAGTTTATTGTCAGGAAAAAAAGACGATAAAAATAGCTTGTTTGGGAAGATTTCGGTTAGTCCAACAGATGCTAGTGACTCAAAGCTTGCAGCTGAATACAATTTAGGTGTTTCTACGGTTCATAGTACTAAAAGCTTCTATGACTTTCTGAGTGAAGACTTTAAAAGTAAAAAAGCCTATGTATGTTCTGGAAGTGCCTGTCTTTGCAGGGGCACCCAAGATGTTGTTTCTGATAAGCTGAATCAAAAATTTGGAGAAGAGAACGTTGGTGAGATGATTTGCCTTGGAAGGTGTTATGAAAATAGTGCGTTTAACTTTAACGGTGAAAACTATTCAGGCGATGACATTAATAAATTAGATCAAATCATTGCTGGAAAGCACACTAGTCCCGCTTACACAATGAAATCATTTTCAAATACTCCATTCTTAGTGGAAGAGAGTGTTTTCTCTACTTATGACCACTTTAAAGATTTACTTGAAGTATGTTTTGCAACGGATAAAGACGATTTAATAGCGTCTTTAAAAGACTCAGGGCTTCGTGGACGAGGTGGCGCAGGATTTCCAACTGGAATGAAATGGGAGTTTTGTAAAGACCAAGAAGTTGCAACGAAGTATGTTGTGTGTAATGCTGATGAAGGGGACCCTGGAGCATTTTCTGATAGATATTTGATGGAAGAACAGCCACTTAAAGTTTTATTTGGTATGGTAATCTGCGCCTATATCATTGGCTCGAAACAAGGTTTTTTATATATTCGTGGTGAGTATCCTGAGTCAATTACTATTACGAACGATACGTTAGCAAAGCTTCGTGAACTAGGACTACTTGGCGATAATATTTTAGGCACTGGGTTTGACTTTGATATGAATGTTGTTGAAGGTCAAGGTGCTTATATTTGTGGTGAAGAAACGGCACTAATTGCTTCGATAGAAGGTCGACGTGCAGAAGTTGATGTACGACCTCCTTTCCCAGTTGTTGAGGGTTTATACAAAAAACCAACTGTCGTTAATAATGTTGAAAGCTTAGCAGCGGTCGCTGCAATATTCAAACTTGGAAGCGAGGCTTACAAAACTATTGGAAACGGAAGATCATTAGGGACCAAATTAATTTCTCTAGATGGTTATTTCAATAATCCAGGCCTCTATGAAGTTGACTTGGGAACCCCAATTAGTTTTATTATCGATGAGATTGGCGGTGGTTTCAATGATGACATCAAAGCTTTACAGATTGGTGGCCCCCTAGGTGGGATTGTTCCAGTGGATATCTTAAAAACTCTAACGTTAGATTTTGAAGCTTTCTCTGAGGGCGGATTCTTACTTGGACATGCTAGTTTTGTATGCATTCCTAAGTCATTCTCTGCGGTCGAGTACGCGAAACACTTGTTTGCTTTTACTGCACATGAGTCATGTGGCAAATGCTTTCCTTGCAGATTAGGCTCTGTTCGTGGCAAAGAAATGCTAGAATCAGCTATAGAAGGTAAACAAAAATTTTCCGAAGAATTGATTTATGATTTATTAGAAACAATGGAGGTGGGATCGCTATGTGCATTAGGTGGCGGCCTTCCTCTTGCAATTAAAAATTTACTCGAGCACTGTGGTGACGAGTTCCAACCTTTGATGGAGAAATAGTATGTCAGAAAACCCGCAAGGTGTGTTTATTGATGATGTTGAGTTTCCGTTTGATGACTCATCATCTATTTTAGCGTTTACTGATAAGGCTCTTGGGGACAAGATTATTCCAACCCTTTGTAATGATGATAATCTTCAGCCATATGGAGCTTGCAGGGTTTGTTCTGTTGAGGTTCAACAATCAGAAGATGGACCAAAGAGAACAGTAGCATCTTGTCATACGCCAATTGTTCCTGGTATGCGAATTCATACAAATTCTACAAGTATTAAAAAACTTCGTAAGAATATTGTTGAGCTGGTTTTAAGTGACCATCCACCCGATTGTTTGACTTGTGAGGTAAATGGTAACTGTGAATTACAAGATGTAGCAGCAAGTGTAGGCGTTCGCCAAATACGTTATGCAAAAGGTGAAAACCATTGTGATCGTGAAAAAGATTTGTCCCATGCTTATATGAGGATGGATCTATCGAAGTGTATCAATTGCTCTAGATGTGTTCGTGCTTGTGACGAAGTTCAAGGTCAATTTACGTTGACGATGACAGGAAGAGGTTTTGAGTCACGTATCACAACAGATAATGACATGCTCTTTGGAGACTCTTCATGTGTCTCTTGTGGCGCTTGCGCACAAACTTGCCCAACATCAGCAATATCTGATGTATTCCAGTCAAAATCAGTTGAATCAGACAAAACTGTTAGAACGACATGTTCATATTGCGGCGTAGGTTGTAACCTAGAGGTTGCTGTAAAAAATGATGAAGTGCTATCAATTCGAGCACCACAAGATTCGGTTAATGCAGGGCATACTTGTTTAAAGGGGCGTTATGCATTTAAATTTTATAACCACGAAGACAGGCTAACATCGCCACTTATTAGAAAAAATGGAGAGTTGGTCCCTTGTTCTTGGGATGAAGCTTTAGATTTCATTAAAGATAAATTTGAATCAATTAAAGAAAACCATGGTTCTGATGCGATCGCTGGTATTTCTTCGGCACGCTGTACTAATGAAGAAAACTATATGTTTCAAAAAATGATTCGTCAATTAGTTGGTACTAATAATATTGACTGTTGTGCTCGTGTTTGTCACTCGCCAACTGCTTGGGGAATGCAGCAAAGTTTTGGTACGGGTGCTGGGACTAACTCAACAGCCGATATACCTTTGGCTGACTGTATGATTGTTATTGGTGCAAATCCAACTTCCGCGCATCCTGTAACTGGCGCAAAAATTAAGCAGCAAGCCATGTCTGGGGCAACACTTATCGTGATTGATCCAGTTCGTACTGAGTTAGCTCGTATGGCAGATCATCACTTGCAGCTCAAACCTGGAACAAATGTTGCAGTGTTAAATATGTTTCAGTATTTCATAGTAGAGGCTGGTCTTCTAGATCAAGAATTTATTACAGAGAGATGTGAGGGCGGTGAAGAGTTTATTGAGCAAATTAAAAAGCTTGATGTTGATGCAATGGCTGAAATCAGTGGCCTGGATAAACAAGACGTTAAAGCCGCGGCCCTAGCTTACGCTTCTGCAAAAAATGCTATGGAGTTCCATGGTTTAGGTGTTACTGAGCATTCTCAAGGCACAAAGACAGTTATGTTAATTTCAAATCTGGCAATGATGACAGGCAATCTTGGCCGTCCTGGTGTGGGCGTTAATCCACTTCGTGGTCAAAATAATGTTCAAGGTGCAGCTGATATGGGGTGTCAGCCACATCACGGACCAGGATACTTATGGATGGATCAAAAAGAAGTCCAAGATTTTTATGAAGATAAGCTCGGCCTCCCTTCTCCAACAACGGAAGGCAGAAAGATTCCTGAGATGTTTGATGGCGCAATAGATGGCTCCCTTAAAGCCTTATGGATTTTTGCTGAAGATGTTGTTCAGACCGATCCAAATACCCATCACGTGGTTAAAGCTATGCAAAGTCTTGACTTGTTAGTTGTTCAAGAAATCTTTATGAGTGAAACTGCCAAAATGGCTGACGTGGTTTTACCTGGCACAACTTTTCTTGAAAAAAGTGGCACTTTTACAAATACCGAGAGACGAATTCAGCAGGTTAATGCAGCAGTTAAGCCTCTTCCAGGAACAAAAACAGATGGCCAAATAATTGTAGAAATGATGCGTAAGTTGGGCCTTGATCAGCCTGATTTCAGTGCTGAGCTTGTTTTAAAAGAAATAGCCAGTGTAGTTTCATTTTTTGAAGGTGTAACCTGGGAAGGTTTGGGCGCAAGTCCAATGGGCTTACAGTGGCCTGTTAATAAAAAAGGCGAAGATACTCAAATACTACACATTGGTGAATTTAAGCGTGGTAAGGGTAAATTTCATTATCATGATTGGAAAGAAAGTGAAGAGCTTACTAAGCATAAGAACGAATATCCATTTATTCTCACTACCAGCCGTGAACTTCAACACTACAATTGTGCAACTATGACTAGGCGAACATCTAACGTAGAAATCTTGACAAAAGATGTGATTATGCTAAACCCAAAAGATGCAAGAGCGAAAGATCTTGCAACTGGTGATCGTGCAACTTTGAAGTCTGATCGAGGTGAAATCACTCTTGACGTTGAGGTTACAGATCGGGTCAAAAAAGGCGTTATAAGAACCACTTTTCATTTTCCTGAAGTATTAATTAATGAAGTAACGAGCGCCGTTACTGATGAAGAAACTAAGTGTCCAGAATACAAAATTGTAGCTGTAGACATCTTAAAAGCTTCTTAGTAGATTATATGAAGTGAGCCTTTATGGCTCACTTTAAGGCGCTTAATAGCGCCTTTCCAGCTTACTTTTTTGTAGTATCCGGCCCGCGATTTCTTCAATCGAGATGTGACTTGTGTCTATAAAAGGCACAGCATTTTGAACATACATATCTTCTGCTCTTCTAACTTCCCTTTGACACTGTTCAATAGAGGCATAGCCACTGTTAGATCTCCTCTCATCTCTTATGTTCTGAAGTCGAATCGGATTGATGCTTAACCCGTAAAGCTTGTTTTTAAATGGTTTTAAAACACTCGGAAGTTTAACTGAATCTAAGTCCTCATCTATTAATGGGTAATTAGCAGCATATATTCCATATTGAAGCGCTAAAAAAAGACATGTAGGTGTCTTACCTGATCTTGATACACCAGTAAGAATTATGTCGGCATGCTCATAGTTTTTTGTGGATAACCCGTCATCATTGTTGAGTGCAAAATTGATACTATCAATTCGACCTGAGTATGTATTTTTATTTCCTACCCCATGAGAAAGTCCCATTTCATGAGATGATTTAGTCTCTAGAGTATTTTCCATTTTTGAGATAAAGGTTTCAAAAAAATCAAAAATAATTCCTCCACTATTTTCAAGCAGATGCGCATATTCAGCTGATACTTGGGTACTGAAAATCAAAGCAGGCACGCCATCAGTTTCTGAGGCTTCTTTAATTAATAAGGCAGCTGTCTGAGCTTTTTTGTGTGTATCTATAAATGCGAGATTAACCCTCTTAAAATTTATTTCAGGAAATTGTGTAAGAAGGCTGTTGCCAAGTGCTTCAGCTGTAATACCAGTTCTATCTGAAATAAAAAATACAGTTCTCATATTGATGTTTTAAAGCTTGCCAAGTTTATTCCAAGTTTCAACCACAGTATCAGGGTTGAGTGAGATGCTAGTTATCTCTTGTTTTAGCAGCCACTCTGCAAAATCAATATGATCTGAAGGTCCTTGACCGCATATACCAATATACTTTCCCTGACGATGACATGCCTCAATGGCCATAGTAATCAATTTTTTAACTGCATCATTTCTTTCATCAAATCCTTCGGCTATTAGGCCGGAGTCTCTATCCATACCAAGTGTTAATTGTGTTAAATCATTTGAGCCAATAGAGAAGCCATCAAAATATTGTAAAAAATCTTCGGCTATAATAGCATTTGATGGAAGTTCACACATCATGATTATTCTTAAACCATCTTTTCCTCGCTCCAGTCCATTCTCTTTTAAGAGTTCAATTACTTTTGAAGCTTCAGAGGTTGTTCGAACGAAAGGAATCATTATTTCAACATTTTTAAAACCCATTTCATTTCTAACATTTTTAATTGCAAGACACTCTAGTTCAAAGCACTCTCTAAAATCTGAAGAGATATATCGTGATGCACCCCGAAAGCCAATCATTGGATTTTCTTCATGTGGCTCATATAGCTCACCTGCAAATAAATTTGAATATTCATTAGATTTAAAATCAGACATTCTAATAATTACTGGCGACTTGGAAAAGCTCGCAGCAATTGTTGAAATGCCTTCTGTTAATTTCTGAATATAAAAATCTATAGGAGATTTATAGCAAGCGGTTCTTTTTTGAATTTCATCTTTGAGATCTTCTGGAAGTTTGTCAAATTCAAGTAAGGCTTTCGGGTGAATACCGATTGTATTATTAATAATAAATTCGAGTCTAGCAAGACCTACTCCCGCATTTGGAATACTTGAAAAATCAAATGCTCTTGAGGGATTACCCACATTCATCATAATTTTTACAGGAATCTCTGGCAGTCTACTTACTTCAGAATATGTGTGCTCAAATTTTAAGCTTCCTTTATAAACTTTTCCTGTATCCCCTTCAGCACAAGATGCCGTAATCACTTCAGAATCTTTAAGTATTTCAGTTGCATTGCCTGTACCAACAATTGCCGGCACTCCAAGTTCCCTTGCGATAATTGCTGCATGACATGTTCTTCCGCCGCGGTTTGTAATAATTGCAGAAGCTAGTTTCATCACAGGCTCCCAGTCTGGGTCCGTCATATCAGTTACTAGAACATCACCCTTACTAACCAAGTTCATTTCAGATAAGCTGTTGATTATTCTGATTTTACCGGTTCCAATTTTCTGACCAATTGCGCGACCTTCTATAAGAATTTCAGAGGTTTCAAGAAGCTTATAACGCTCAATTTTCTGAGAACTTTGTCGACTTTTAACAGTTTCAGGTCTTGCTTGAACAATATAGATTTTTCCATCAGATCCATCAAGAGCCCATTCAATATCCATTGCCCTTCCATAATGCGTCTCAATTTTCATTGCATATTCAGCAAGCTCTTCAATTTGAGCATCATTTAAACTAAATTTTAGGCGTTCTTGAGCGCCCACTTCAGTAGTTGTAACTGGTGAGCTTGATTTTGCATCTGAATAAATCATTTTTATTGACTTAGAGCCAAGACTTCTAGACAAAATGGCTGGCTTTCCTGATTTTAGTGTTGGTTTATGAACATAAAATTCATCTGGGTTTACAGAGCCCTGAACGACAGTTTCGCCCAATCCATAAGCAGAGGTAATAAATACAACATCATCGAATCCAGATTCAGTATCAAGAGTAAACATGACACCGCTTGCTCCGATGTCACTTCTAACCATTTGCTGGACTCCGGCAGAAAGGGAAACCATTTCATGTTCAAAACCCTGGTGAACTCTATAAGAAATGGCTCTATCGTTGTAGAGTGATGCAAATACTTTTTTGATAGAGCTTAAAATATCATCGATACCGCTAACATTCAGATAAGTTTCCTGTTGACCGGCAAAAGACGCTTCAGGCAAGTCTTCTGCAGTTGCCGATGAGCGAACCGCAAAAGTTACAGAAGGGCCATATTTCTCAGTTAATTTTTGATAACTTTCAACAATAGATTTGTGAAGATCTTCGGGAAATGGAGACTCTTCAACCCACTGACGAATTAATGCGCCAGTTTTGGTGAGTTCTTTAATGTTAGTTATATCAAGCGAAACTAGAAGCTTATTAATTTTAATTTTTAAATTTGAATGATGTAAAAAGGATTCAAACGCCTCAGCCGTTGTCGCAAAGCCTCCAGGAACTCTAACGCCTTGAGAGCTAAGTCCACTAATCATTTCACCTAGAGAAGCATTTTTGCCTCCAACTTTTTCAACATCGGACATGCCAACATCATCCAGCCAGATTACGTTTTCAAACATTAAAATCCTTATATATTAGTTTATTAGCTCAAGGTTTGATGAAGTAGCATCCATTTTGACACAAAATGTAATACAAGAGTTTTTCATCAAAAGTATAATTTTAATACATTAAAAATGAAGTGGATTATAGATTGTTAAGTATTTCATTTTTTAATCATAATTTGATAATGATACTATATTGCAATTGAATATTATTCCTTCTAATTGCTTTAATGCCGGCTTTTTGACGATAGAAAAGTACAAAAAAAATGTATAATTTATGGTTCACAATATTTTCAGGGGTTTAAATAATGGCGACACAAATTGAATTAGCAAATGCTATCCGAGCCTTGAGCATGGATGCTGTGCAAAAAGCAAACTCCGGACACCCCGGTGCACCAATGGGGATGGCTGATATTGCTGAGGTTTTATGGAATAAACATTTAAAGTTTAATCCATCAAATTCAAATTGGTCAGACAGAGATCGATTTGTTCTTTCAAATGGCCATGGATCAATGCTTATCTACTCTTTGTTGCATTTGACTGGTTTCGATTTAAGTATTGATGATCTTAAGGGTTTTCGTCAACTTCACTCCAAAACACCTGGACATCCAGAATATGGTTATGCAGATGGAGTAGAAACAACAACAGGCCCATTAGGACAAGGTATTTGTAATGCTGTTGGCATGGCAATTGCGGAAAGAACTCTTGCTGCTCAGTTTAATAAGCCAGGGCATTCTATTGTAGATCATCATACGTACGCTTTTATGGGTGATGGCTGCCTTATGGAGGGATTGTCGCATGAATCTTGCGCAATGGCTGGAACCCTTGGATTGGGGAAATTAATAGCGTTCTGGGATGACAATGATATTTCAATTGATGGACATATTGGTGATTGGATGGAAAAAGGCGTTTCTGGCCGGTTTAAGTCATACAATTGGCATGTTATATCTGACGTTGATGGCCATGATCCTGAGGCAATCAATGCTGCTATAGTTGAAGCTAAAGCAATGAATGATAGGCCTTCGTTAATTTGTACTCGCACTGTAATTGGTTTTGGCTCTCCTAATCTAGCAGGGTCTCATAACGTCCATGGCGCAGCTTTGGGTGAAGAGGAGGTCGCAAAAACACGAGAAAAACTTGGTTGGAATTATGGGCCATTCGAGATTCCTGATGAGATTTATGAGGGGTGGAATCATAAAACTGAAGGTGCGGAAGCAGAAGATGAGTGGAATGAAAGATTTAAAGCTTACAGCGTTGCCTTTCCGAGTGAAGCCGCTGAATTTGAACGTCGAATTTCTGGGAAGCTGCCCGATAATTTTGGCTCAAAAATGGATGATTATATTGCCAAAACACAGCAAGATATGCCTAATATAGCATCAAGAAAAGCATCACAAAATACAATCGAAGCTATGGGCCCTATAGTCCCTGAATTATTTGGTGGATCTGCCGATTTAACTGGCTCAAATTTGACCAATTGGTCTGGAAGTGTTGTAGTCAATGCTGAAAATGCAAATGGAAACTATATTTCCTGGGGAGTCCGTGAATTTGGTATGGCGGCAATGATGAATGGAATGGTTTTGCATGGCGGCCTTAAAGTTTATGGCGCAACATTTCTTATGTTTATGGAATATATGAGAAATGCCCTTCGAATGTCTGCAATGATGAAGATTGGAACAATTTTTGTTTATACACATGATTCAATTGGTCTTGGTGAAGATGGTCCAACGCATCAAGCAGTCGAGCAGATAGCAACTATGCGGGTTATACCTAACTTTCAAACTTGGCGGGCATGCGATGCCATTGAGTCTGCAGTATCATGGAAGGTTGCTATGTTAAGAGGTGATGCGCCTACAGCATTAATTTTCTCCAGACAAAACTTAACTCCAATGGAGCGAACTATTGATCAGGTTAACAATATTGAGAAAGGCGGATATATACTTAAAGATTGTAGTGGAGATGCTGACATAATTTTAATTGCTACTGGCTCAGAGGTTTCGTTGGCAGTTGATGCGGCAACAATGATGAGCGATAAAAAAGTTCGTGTTGTGTCAATGCCTTCAACAAATGCGTTTGATGACCAAGATCAAGGATATAAGGATTCAGTATTAACGCCTGGAGTTAAGCGTGTTGCTATAGAAGCTGGCGTTGCAGAGTCATGGTACAAATATGTAGGTCTTGAGGGAGGCATAGTTTCGATGACCACTTACGGGGAGTCAGCGCCTGCTGGAGAGCTATTTAAACATTTTGGGTTTACTGTAGATAACGTAATTTCCACTGTTGATAGAGTTTTAAGTTAATTTTTTTTATAGGAGTTTGATATGACAATAAAAGTTGGAATTAATGGTTTTGGTCGAATTGGTCGAATGGTTTTTCGTGCAATTGATAAGGACTTTGATAATTTAGAAGTAGTCGGAATTAACGACCTACTTGATAATGATTATCTATCTTATATGCTGAAATATGATTCAGTGCATGGAAGGTTTGGTAAAGATGTCGAAGTAGAGGGAAATAATTTTGTCATTGATGGAAAAAAAATTCGATTAACTGCCGAGCGAAATCCTGCAGATTTAAAGTGGGGTGATATTGGAGCAGACTTAGTTATTGACTGTACTGGTTTTTTCTTAACGGAAGAGGGTTGTCAGGCACATATTGATGCAGGCGCTAAAAAAGTAATACAGTCAGCCCCTTCTAAAGACGCTACGCCAATGTTTGTGTATGGCGTTAACCATGAATTATATGATGGTCAGTCCATAATATCAGCTGCATCATGCACTACAAATTGCTTGGCTCCAATTGCCAAGGTACTTAATGATGCATGGGGTATTAAGCGCGGTTTGATGACTACGGTCCACGCTGCAACTGCCACTCAAAAAGCTGTTGATAGCCCTTCTATGAAAGACTGGCGAGGTGGTCGAGGTATATTAGAGAATATTATTCCTTCATCAACGGGCGCTGCTAAAGCGGTTGGTAAGGTACTACCGGAACTTAACGGTAAGTTGACTGGGATGGCTTTTAGAGTGCCTACTTCCGATGTTTCAGTTGTGGATTTAACTGCTGAGTTGAATAATGAGTCTGATTATGAAGCAATTTGCGCTGCAATGAAGGTGGCTTCTGAGGGCTCAATGAAAGGCGTTTTAGGCTATACAGATGAAAAAGTTGTTTCGACAGATTTTGTTGGCAGTACTTACGCTTCAATCTTTGATGCAGAGGCAGGCATGTCAATGGACTCTACATTTGTTAAAATAGTCTCTTGGTATGATAATGAGTATAGTTATACTTGCAACTTGTTGCGTTTAGCTGGACACATTTCACAATAGTTTAAATTTGATTTGGGGTATTTAATGAATTTACTTAAGATGACTGATCTTGATTTAAGTGGAAAGAGAGTTTTAATTAGGCAAGATTTAAATGTCCCAATAAAGAATGGCGAGGTAACAAGTGATAAGCGAATTTTAGCCTCATTGCCAACTATTATTCATGCGCTTAAAGCTGGCGCTAAGGTTATGATAATGTCACACCTTGGAAGACCAAATGCTGGAGAGTTTGATGAAAAATATTCACTTAAGCCAGTAGCTAAGCATCTCTCTGTTTTACTAGGGCAGCCAGTAACTCTTGAGTCAAACTGGCTTGATGGTGTTGAGATGAATTTCGGTGAAGTTATCCTTTGTGAAAATGTCAGATTTAATGAAGGTGAAAAAGAAAATGATGAGTCCTTGTCAAGACAAATGGCATCTTTGTGCGACGTTTGTGTTCAAGATGCTTTTGGGACTGCACATAGAGCACACGCTTCAACCTATGGTGTTGCTGAGTTTGCGCCGATTGCTTGCGCCGGACCTCTACTCGTAGGTGAGCTTGAAGCCCTTGGGAAAGCGCTTGAAAACCCAAAAAGACCAATGGTTGCAATTGTTGGAGGATCAAAAGTGTCAACTAAATTAACGGTACTAGACGCGCTTTCTAAGATTGTTGATCAGTTAGTGGTTGGTGGCGGTATTGCGAATACATTTATTGCAGCTCAAGGTCATAGTGTTGGTCAGTCTTTGTGTGAGCATGACCTCATTCCTACAGCCCAAGCATTAATGCAGCATTGTGAAATTCCAATCCCTGGTGATGTAATTTGTGGAAAAGAATTCTCTGAATTTTCAGTCGCAGAAACTAAAAATTCAAGCGGCATTGCTTCTGATGATATGATTTTTGATATTGGTCCTAATTCCACTGCTGAGTTATGTGAAATTATGAAAAATGCTGGAACAATTGTTTGGAATGGACCTGTAGGTGTATTTGAATTTGATCAGTTTGCAAATGGTACTGAGAAAATAGCACATGCGATTGCAGAGTCAGATGCTTTTTCAATTGCTGGTGGCGGTGATACCTTGGCCGCTGTTAGTAAATTTAATATCGAAGATAAAATATCCTATATTTCAACAGGCGGAGGCGCATTTTTAGAGTTTTTAGAGGGCAAAAAACTTCCAGTTGTTGAAGTATTAGAGAAAAGAATGCAGGAGCAAAATAATCAATAGAAGAACAAAAATTGTAGCCACTCTCGGACCGTCAACTGATGATCCTGAAGTTTTAAAAGGAATTTTAGATGCTGGGGTAAACGTCGTTCGAATTAATTTTTCGCATAATAATGAAAAAGAGCACCTAGAGCGAATTGCTCAAGTCAGGAAATACGAAAAAGAAAATGATATGTTTATTGGAATTTTGATGGACCTTCAGGGTCCAAAAATTCGAATTTCTTCGTTTGTAAATGACAAGATAGAGCTTAATAAGGGTGATCAATTTACTCTTGATGCTGAGCTTCCAAAATCTGAAGGAAGTCAGACATGTGTTGGTATAGCTTATAAAGAGCTTCCAAATGACTTAAAAGTTGGAAACACCTTGCTGCTAGATGATGGAAAAATTATTCTTAAAGTACTACAGATAGTGGGACCAAAAATTTTAACTGAAGTCCTACAAGCCGGAATTCTATCTAATAATAAAGGAATAAATTTACGTGGCGGTGGTTTAAGTGCAAGCGCTTTAACAGAAAAAGATAAGCGAGATATTTTGACTGCAGCTAAGGCAGATGCGGATTATGTTGCTATTTCTTTTCCTATTCATGCAGACGATATTCGTGAGACTAAGAGACTCCTTAAGGAGGCTGGCTCTAGCGCAAGTGTTATAGCAAAAATTGAGCGAGCTGAAGCACTACAAGAGGATGTGATTAATGAAATTATTCAAGAATCCGCAGGAATTATGGTTGCACGTGGAGATTTAGGTGTTGAAATTGGTGATCCTCAGTTGCCAGCACAGCAAAAACGTTTAATCTTATTAGCCAGAGCCAATGATAGATTTGTTATAACCGCAACTCAAATGTTGGAGTCGATGATTACTAGTCCTATTCCAACTAGAGCTGAGGTTTTTGACGTTGCAAACGCAGTTTTAGATGGTACTGATGCAGTTATGCTTTCTGCAGAAACTGCAGTAGGAAAGCACCCTGTAGAGGCAGTAAAAACAATGAGTGATGTTTGTTTGGAAACAGAAAAAAGTCCAACCGCAAAAGTATCTCATCATAGACTTCATGAGCATTTTGAAGGTATTGATGAGACAATCGCTATGAGCTCTATGTACGCTGCAAACCATTTGGGTGCAAAGGTTGTAGCAACTTTAACTCAAACTGGAAAAACAGCGCTCTGGATGTCAAGAATTAGTTCAAATATTGCAATTTTTGCAATGTCTGATAATTACAAAACTTTAAAGAAAGTTACTATCTATAGAGGCGTCTATCCTTGTTATATAGATAAAACAAGTACTGATGACTGGAATGATGTTAATAGTCATGTTATAGAAAATCTTGAGGATAAGTCCCAAGTTGAAAAAGGTGATATTGTTATTTTAACAAAGGGGATGCATAAAGATAAGTCAGGCGGCACAAACCTGATGAAAATTTTGCGTGTGGGCGATGGAAATTATTAAAAGTAAAATATAAGGGTGAAAATTATGATAAACAATCAAGAAGAATTAAGACAAACTGCCAATCAATTGGCTTCTAGAGGTAAAGGATTACTTGCAGTAGATGAGTCTACTCCAACCATAGGGAAGCGTCTTGCTGGGATTAATGTAGACAACACAGAAGAAAATCGCCAAGCCTATCGTGGAATGCTCTTTACTGCAGAAGGTATTGGTGAATATATTAGCGGAGTCATCCTTTTTGAAGAAACGCTTTATCAAAACCACCTTGACGGTGAAACTATGGTTTCAAAAATTAATAAGCTGGGAATAATTCCTGGTATTAAGGTAGACAAAGGCTTGAGCCCATTAGCTGGCGGGCATGAAGTAGAGACATGGTGTAAAGGTCTAGAAGGTCTTGCTGAAAGAACTGCTGAGTATTATAAACAAGGAGCACGTTTTGCAAAATGGCGTGCCGTGCTTCAAATTACTGCTGATGGATGCCCTACAGATCTTGCAATTAGAGAGAATGCTTGGGGCCTTGCAAGATATGCAAAAATTTGTCAAGAGTCAGGACTTGTTCCTATTATTGAGCCTGAAATTTTAATGGACGGTGATCATACTATTGAGAAGACCGCAGAAGTGCAAGAGAAGGTCTTAGTTGAAGTTTACAAAGCTTGCTCAGAAAATAACGTTTTCTTAGAAGGAACATTGTTAAAGCCTTCAATGACTGTTTCTGGTGCTGATAATTCTAATAAAGCTGACTCAGAAGAAGTCGCTAAGATGACAGTTCGCACAATGAATCGTTGCGTGCCAGCAGCAGTTCCTGGAATTATGTTTCTTTCAGGCGGGTTAACGGAAGAAGATGCTTCTGTTTATCTTAATACTATGAATAGTATTGAACATAAAAGCGCTACAAGCTTGACATTTTCTTATGGAAGAGCTTTGCAGCAATCGTGTCTACAGGCTTGGAAAGGCAATGATATTGAAGCAGGCCAAAAGGCCTTAATGGCAAGATGCCAAGCTAATTCAGAGTCATCTACTGGGGATTATGTTGCTGGATCTCAGCCCTCTTCTCAAGACACATTATTCGAAGCTGGCTATAAGTATTAATCTTTGATTTTTTATCAGATTTAGACTTAAGAATTTAGTCTAAAGCTTAAAGCGTATAATGAAAGGCCCGAATTATTTCGGGCCTTTTGTATTGAAAAACAAAAAGAATGAATAAAAGTAAATATTATCCTGTAATTGTTGTTGGCGGCGGGCATGCCGGAACAGAGGCAGCTCTGGCGTCAGCTAGAATGGGTGTCGATACATTGCTAATAACTCATAATGTTGAGACGCTAGGCCAGATGAGTTGTAATCCGGCGATTGGTGGGATTGGTAAGGGTCATCTTGTCAAAGAGATTGATGCGATGGGTGGCATAATGGCCAAAGCTATTGACTTATCTGGTATTCAGTTTAGAACACTCAACGCATCTAAAGGTCCAGCTGTTAGAGCTACCAGAGCCCAAGCAGACAGAATATTGTATAAAGCAGCCATAAGAAGAAAAATTGAAAATCAGGAGTATCTAAGTTTATTTCAGCAGCCAGTTGACGATTTAATTATTGAAAATAATAGAGTTAAGGGCGTTATAACGCAAATGGGCTTGGAATTTTTTGCAGATAAAGTGATCTTAACTTCAGGCACTTTTTTAGGCGGCATTATTCATATTGGTAAGCAACACTATCAAGGAGGAAGGGCTGGAGATGCACCTGCTAACGTTTTGTCTGAGAGGTTGCGATCATATGATTTAGGAGTAGGAAGGCTAAAAACAGGAACCCCTCCTCGTCTTGATGGAAGAACAATTAACTTTAATGTATTACAAAAACAAGAGGGTGACACTCCACTACCAAGCTTTTCATTTATGGGGAAGTCAGCAGATCATCCTCAACAAATTCCATGTTTTATTACGCATACGAACGCCAAAACTCATGAATATATTACTAATGGCCTAAAAGACTCACCACTCTATAGTGGAAAAATTGAAGGTGTCGGCCCTAGGTATTGCCCTTCTATTGAGGATAAGGTTGTGAGATTTGCAGAAAGAGATTCGCATCAAATATTTGTTGAGCCAGAAGGCTTAACAACTCATGAGGTATATCCAAATGGCATCTCTACTTCACTGGCATACGAAGTTCAGGAGGATTTTGTAAACTCAATTAAAGGCTTTGAAGATGCAAAAATTATTCGGCCAGGCTACGCTATTGAATATGATTTTTTTGATCCTAGAGGATTGAAACAAACACTCGAAGTTAAGAAAATATCAGGCCTGTTTTTTGCAGGACAAATTAATGGCACTACAGGTTATGAAGAGGCTGCTGCGCAAGGTTTGCTAGCTGGAATTAATGCCGCTTTACAGGTTCAAGAGAAAGATCCCTGGACACCTAAACGCGATGAGTCTTATATCGGCGTTATGGTTGATGATTTGACTACCAAAGGAGCAACAGAGCCATATCGAATGTTTACCTCTAGGGCAGAATACCGACTTTTACTTCGAGAAGATAATGCTGATGAAAGACTCACACCACAGGCTAGAGAAATGGGACTTGTCGATGATCTTCGTTGGCTTTCTTTCAATGGAAAATACGAACAAGTAGCGAATGAAAAAAAACGTTTAAAGTCTTTTTGGATCCAGTCAGGAGATGTCCAAGCCGAAGAAGTTTTGGGGATAAATCTTAGTCATGAATACAGCTTAGAAGCCTTATTAAAAAGACCAAATATTGATTACAAGTTGCTGAGTAAAATTGAAAAAGCGAAACCATTCTTGGAAGATAGAATGATTATCGAGCAAGTTGAAAATCAAATTAAATATGAGGGATATATAAAGCGACAGTTAGATGAAATTGAAAAATATCGAAAAAATGAAAACACTAAGCTTTCATCAGATATCGATTACAGTGAGATTAAAGCTCTATCAAATGAGGTTAGGCAAAAGTTGGATGAATTCAAGCCTGAAACAATTGGCCAAGCTAGTAGAATCCAAGGCGTCACTCCAGCATCAATTTCTATATTATTGGTTTTTTTGAAAACTTACAAAGCGCTGTCGTGAGTGAAAACGAGAGATTACTTTGTGAAGGCGCAGAGTTGATGAGTATAAGTCTTTCAGAGTTTCAAGTGCAACAACTACTTAAGTACCACGCACTTATTATTAAATGGAATAAAGTATACAATTTAAGTGCAATACGCGACCCTATAGAGTCAATTAAAAAACACTTCTTGGATAGCCTATCAATATTAAATTTTATAAAGCCAGGATTATTATTAGATATTGGCTCTGGAGCTGGATTACCCGGTATTATTATTGCAATTATGAGGCCAGAAACTAGTGTGTTTGTAATTGATAGTGTTGGTAAAAAATGTCGATTTATGCAAACGGTAAAAACGGAACTATCTTTGAATAATTTAACAGTAGTTAATAGCAGGGTCGAGTCATTTAGTTATCATGACTCTTTTCCTCAAATAACTTCTCGCGCCTTTTCAGATTCAGTTAGTACTATTAAAAAAACACAACATTTAATATCAACTGATGGGCGTTACTTAATGATGAAAGGCGATAATATCGATGAAGAAAATGTTGAAAAAATGAAGTTAAAAATACATACTTTAAAAGTACCATTTGTGTCAGATAATCGTTCACTTTTAGAAATTCAGCTATAATTTTTTGACTATGGAAATAATAGATTCTCATTGCCATATAGACCGCGTGGATTTAGATGCTTTTGGAGGAAGTATTGAGTCAATGCTCAAGCATGCCAGTGAGCTCTCTGTAACTAAATTTCTATGCGTCTGTATTGATTTGGAGCATTTTGATCAAGTACACGATCTCGCGTTAGCTCATTCTAATATTTATTCATCAGTCGGCGTTCACCCTACAGAAACTAATTGTAAGGATCCGACCACTGAAGAATTATTAGTCTATGCACAAAGCGATAGAATCATCGCAATTGGTGAAACCGGTTTAGATTATTTTCATGTCAAGGAAGATCAAGCTGATTGGCAAAGAGATCGCTTTCGTCGACATATTAAGGCATCCAATATTTCGGGTAAACCCCTTATTATCCATACCAGAGAAGCTAAATCTGATACTATCAAAATTCTCTCTGAAGAGAAGGCTGAATCAGCTGTTATGCATTGCTTTTCTGAAGATTGGGAAACTGCCAAAGCAGCATTAGACCTTGGTTTTTATATTTCTTTTTCAGGTATTTTGACGTTTAAAAGCGCACAATCTTTGCGTGATGTTGCAAAAAAAATACCTTCCGATCGTCTGTTAGTTGAGACAGATTCGCCATATTTAACTCCTGTCCCTAATAGAGGCAGACCTAATAGTCCAGCATATACATACTATGTAGCAGAGAAACTTGCAGAAATTCGTAATACGAGTATTTCTGAGATTGCTAAAGTTACCACTGAGAACTTTAATCGGTTATTTTTTTCGTGATCTTATGACTATTCATGATGCTCCAAAGTATATAACAGTTGATGAGTTTTCAATTGGGCAGCGCCTGGATAATTATCTAATTAAGCAGCTTAAAGGTGTCCCAAAGTCTCGCATTTACCGAATTATCAGAAAAGGCGAAGTTCGCGTTAATAAAGGTAGAAAAAAAGCAGACTATAAGCTTGTGTCTGAAGATATTATTCGAATTCCACCTATTAGAACCTCTACTGAAAAGGATATTAAGCCATCTGATGGACTTCTTAAGTTGCTTAATTCTTCAATTCTTTATGAGGATAAAGGCTTATTGGTGCTAAATAAGACCCATGGAATGGCAGTTCATGGGGGGAGTGGCGTCACTATTGGGATTATTGAGGCACTTAAAAGCCAATATAAAGAACCTATTGAACTTGTTCATCGACTTGATAGGGGAACATCAGGGTGCCTGATTCTTGCAAAAAAACGATCGGTCTTAAAATCATTTCATGAGCAGTTATTTCATCATCAACTGGAAAAGCGCTATATTGCACTTGTTAAAAATAGCTGGAGCAAGAAAAAACATACTATTGACGCGCCAATTTATCAAAATTCAAGAAACAGTGTTATTGATGCAAAAGGAAAAGACTCATTAAGTCATTTCCACCCGATCAAAAATTTTCTTATGGATGATGAAAGTGCTTCATTGGTTGAAGTGGCTATAGAAACTGGAAGGACCCATCAAATTAGGGTTCACGCAAAACATGCTGGTCATCCAGTAGCCCAAGATGATAAGTATGGTGATCATAGTTTCGATCAGTTAATGAAAAAGAAGGGGTTGAATCGACTTTTTTTGCACGCTAAATCAATTGTTTTTACAAACCCAATTACTAATGAAATTCAAAAGGTAACAGCCCCACTGCCAAATGATCTTGAAGAATTTTTAAATAAACTATGAATGCATATATTCGCTTAATGAGGCTTGATAAGCCTATTGGGTCATTATTACTTCTATGGCCAACCTATTGGGCTCTATTTCTAAGTGCAGATGGATGGCCTGATGTAGATATATTGGTCATTTTTACTTTGGGAGTTTTTATAATGAGATCTGCTGGGTGTGTTATTAATGATTTTGCAGATCGAAAAATTGATATGCACATTATAAGAACACAGGGAAGACCTCTTGCTACTGGAGAAATTTCGTCCAATTCCGCATTAGTATTATTTGGTCTATTATTACTGATTGCATTAGGCTTAGTTCTGCAAACTAATATCTTAACTATTAAACTGTCTTTAATTGCCCTTATGCTAGCAACTTTATATCCATTTACAAAGCGCTGGACTAATTTACCCCAACTAGTTCTAGGCGCTGCATTCGGAATGAGCGTGCCTATGGCTTTTAGTGCTCAAACTGGTGTGATACCTTTAACAGCTTGGCTAGTTTTTATTGCAACTCTAGTTTGGACTTTGATTTATGACACTTTTTATGCGATGGCAGATCGAGATGAGGATTTAAAGGTTGGAGTAAAATCAACGGCAATTCTGTTTGCAAAATACGATCAAATTATTATCACTTTATTGCAAATTTTACTAATTATTGTGTTTGTATTAATTGGCAATACTTTCGATTTAGGGCTAATTTATGACTTTTCTTTGGTTGTTATTTTATTTTTTATGATTTACCATCAACTTTTACTAAAAAAACGCCAAAAAGAAGAATATTTTAAGGCGTTTCTTAGCAATAATTTCATTGGTATGACTGTATTCTTGGGGATTTTTCTTTCGGTAATCATCTAGGCTTAAGTTCTGTTGTTTTTTTGCAACAATTAACTATTTTTACGTCATTTTGGCCTATTTTTTCGCTTTTTTTCATCAATAAAACTTGACACCCTGTTTTTGTTACTATAAAAAGTCCATCAATCAGCAAAAATGTTGATTATCTTAAAAACAAATGGAGAGAAAATATGTTAAGTAATGTAACTGGTTGGATAAAAAAATTAACTGAAGCTGGTGTTGGTCTTGTAGCACTTGCAGTTGTTGTTCAAGTAATATTTGGTTCAAGTGCTTCATTCCTACCTGGTGATGTTGTTGCTAGGCTTACTGATATGATCGGCGCACTTGGTGGTGCTGGCTTAGTTGGTTTAATTACAGCAGGATTGTTGTATACGATCTTTTCTAAGTAATACGTATTAACTCAATAAAAAACCCGCCTTATGGCGGGTTTTTTATTATTTGAATCAATATTGGTAAATACATGTGTCTGTTGTACTAAAGCTAATTTTAGTTATCACGCACCTAGAAAACTTGACATAGTGTTTTTGATACTATAAAAAGTTTATTAATCAGCCAGAGAGATTCTGGTTGTCTTAAAACAAATGGAGAGAAAATATGTTAGATAATGTAATTGGATGGGTAAAAAAATTAACTGAAGTAGGCGTAAGTTTTATTGCGCTTGCAGTTGTTGTTCAAATAATTTTTGGAAGCCAGGCTGCATTCTTACCTGGCGATATTATCGCTAGACTTACTGATATTATTGTTGGACTTGGAGCAGCAAACTTGGTTGGTCTAATTGCCGTTGGTTTGCTATATAAAATCTTTACTAAGTAATACATATTAACTCAATAAAAAACCCGCCTTATGGCGGGTTTTTTATTTTTTGAAATAGATTGAGTTAAATTCCTCGAAGAAGTTCATTAATTCCAACTTTAGATCTTGTTTTGGCATCAACTTGTTTAACAATCACGGCACAATAAAGTGAATAGCTTCCATCTGCTGATGGAAGGTTGCCAGAAACTACAACTGAGCCTGCCGGTATTCGACCATAGGTAACTTCACCTGTCATCCTATTGAAGATTTTTGTTGATTGACCAATATAAACGCCCATTGATATAACAGCGCCTTCTTCAACGATAACGCCTTCAACTACTTCTGATCTAGCTCCAATAAAGCAGTTATCCTCTATTATTGTTGGACTTGCTTGTAAAGGCTCAAGAACTCCACCAATACCTACGCCACCTGAAAGGTGAACATTTTTGCCAATTTGAGCACAAGACCCTACAGTAGCCCATGTATCAACCATTGTTCCAGAATCAACATATGCACCAATATTAACATAAGATGGCATTAAAACCGTATTTGAGGCAATATAAGATCCTCTTCTAGCAGTTGCTGGAGGAACTACTCTAACACCTGACGCTTGAAACTCTTCAGCTGTGGTGTTTGCATACTTGGACGGAACTTTGTCATAGTACTGCGTAAAGCCAGATTGCAAGGGTACGTTATCTGCAAGCCTAAATGAAAGCAATACCGCCTTCTTTAACCATTCATTAACCTGCCAGTCACCGATACCTCTTTGTTCTGCCACTCTAGCTTTTCCTGAGTCGAGGAGATGGATAGCTTCATCAACAGCTTCTTTAAGTTCTTTGCTTGCAGAGTCAGGAGTAATGTGCGCGCGATCTTCAAATGCGGCTTCAATAATATCTTTCATAATCTTATTAATAAAAAAAAGTTAATTATATCATTTAGAGCCCATTTGGACTCCTTTAATGTTCGTGCTGATGGTTATGATGATGCTCATAAGTAGCCATTAAATCATGGATTTGATCAGCAAATAAATCATTGAATTGAGCATCTTTTAATATAGATTCAGGGAGCCCTTCACAGCAGATATGGTGATAAAGGCATAGAACTTGAGTTGACTCCTTCATGACTCTGTGAAGATCATGAGAAACCATTAGTACAGCACAGTTTTGTTTTTGATGAATATCCTGAATTAATTTATAGAGCTGCATTTGACCATCAACATCAAGGTTTTGTGCTGGCTCATCCAAAATCAATACATTGGGTTTATTAAGAAGCGCCCTAGTTAATAAAACTTTTTGTAATTCACCACCCGAAAGATTTTTGAGTGGCATTTCAAGTAAATCTTCAATACCAGTAAGTTCACAAGTTTGACTTGTAAACTTTTGATCGAATTTTTGATTTAAAGTCAAAAAATCTATAACAGATATAGGAATATATGGATTTGCAGTAAATGATTGAGGTGTATACCCAAGTTTTAAGTTATCACTATGAATAATTTCTCCAGCATCCTGCTTAATAACACCTAATAGAATCTTAATTAATGAGCTTTTTCCAGCACCATTAGGGCCAATTAAAGTAATAAATTCACCCGGATGAAGTTTAAAACTGACATCATCAAGGATATTTTTCCCATTATGGCTAAGGCTAATATTGTTTAGAGTTATGAGGGCATCTGACATTGTTATATTTTATCTAACAATTCATGCGAAAGCTCAAAATATAAAGTCTGAAAGTATTAATTCCTCAAATAGTTTCCAATAAAAAAACTTGGTTTAGAGGTAAAATTTGAGAATGAATCAGCAACTTATTTTAGTAGACGGATCAGCGTTTTTATTCCGCTCATATTTCTCAACGCTATCTCAAAATTTGACAAATGAAAGTGGTTTTCCTACTGGAGCTATGTTTGGCGTTGTAAATGCGATAAAACATTTGCAAAGAAAGTATCAGGGCGCAAAGATTATTATGATTTTTGATGCAAAAGGCTCGAATTTTCGTCATGAGATGTATCCTGACTACAAAGCAAATAGGAGTCCTGCTGAGGATGATTTAGTTATTCAGATTGAACCCCTTTATAAAATAGTTAGAGCAATGGGCTTTCATTTTTTATGTGAAAAAGGAGTTGAAGCCGACGATGTTATTGCAACACTAGCTAAGCTTGCTCGTGAAGAAGGCATTGAAACAATTATTGCGAGTGGTGACAAAGACCTTTTCCAATTAGTCGGTGGCAATATTAAGCAACTTGATATGAAGGGTAAGCTCTATGGAGAAGACGAGGTTAAAGAGAAGATGGGTGTTAATCCCCACCAAATATTAGATTTATTAGCGTTAAGTGGCGACTCAGCTGACAATATACCTGGAGTGCCTAGTGTTGGTCCGAAAACCGCTTCAAAGTGGCTTGAGCTTTATGGAGACATCGAAGGCGTTAAGGCCAATGCAGAAAAAATAGGTGGGAAGGTTGGTGAAAAATTAAGGGAATCTTTTGAAATACTGGATCTTTCTTATAGATTAGTGCAGCTTAAGTTTGACGTTCAGCTACCGTTAAATATTTTATTGGAAGAGCCTGGTGAAAACAAAGAGGAGTTATTAAAGCTTTTTAGAGAATATGGTTTTTCTATGTGGCTTAAGCAATTAGGTGAAAAGGAAGGTTCTAAAGTTGCTGAGGTTGAGGAGCATGAGAGTGATGAAACTCCAAGTCCTGTTTCTACTATTTCTCTTGAAGGGTACTCTCAAAATTTAATACTCACAGAAGAAGATTTTTCTGGATTGCTTACTAAGCTGACGAATAGTAAATCTTTTGTGTTTGATTTGGAGACTAATAGTCTTGACTATATGGAAGCTGAGATTGTTGGTCTTGTTTTTCTTGTTGAGAAAGATAGTTATTATGTGCCAGTTGCTCATGACTACTTAGATGCGCCAGTTCAGTTAGCGAGGCATAAGGTAATGTCATCTTTAAAGCCCTTACTTGAGAATGACACTATTGGCAAAGTTGGACAAAACTTAAAATATGATGCTCATGTTCTTGCTAATATTGATATTAGTTTAAATGGCATTATTGATGACACCATGTTGAAATCTTATTGTTTAAACTCAGTAGCAAGCCGACATAATATGGATGATTTAGCATTGCACTATTTAGGGTACAAAACAATTCATTATGCAGATGTGGCCGGTAGTGGAAAAAAGCAACTAACCTTTAATCAGGTTAACATCGATGAAGCAATGCCTTATGCGTGCGAAGATGTTATTGTAACTAATGAACTGAATATTATTTTAGACTCAAAGCTTCAAGACTATCCTAAATTGATGCTCCTTTATAAAAGCGTAGAGATTCCATTAATAAAAATTATGTTGAAATTAGAGAGAAATGGTGCTTTTGTAGACGAAAAATCACTCTTTAACCAGCAGATTGAGGTTAAAGCTGAAATGTTGAAAATTCAGGCTGAAGCATTTAAGGTTGCAGGTGATGAGTTTAATCTTGAGTCACCGAAGCAAATTCAGCAAATTTTATTTAGTGAAGAGGGTTTTGGCTTAGAACCAAAAAAGAAAACAGCAAAGGGTCAGCCTTCAACAAATGAAGAGGCTCTAAAGTTGCTCGACCACCCATTAGTTGACTTGATAATGTCTTATCGAACTTTAACAAAATTAAATTCTACTTATTTAGAGGCTTTGCCTAAACAAATTAATAGAAAGACTGGTCGACTTCATACTTCTTACCACCAAGCAGTGACTGCAACAGGAAGGCTTTCTTCTTCGAAACCTAATTTTCAAAATATTCCAATTAGAACGGAGCGAGGTGCCCAAATTAGATCAGCATTTATTGCAAATAAAAATAATGTAATACTTGCAGCGGACTATTCTCAAATTGAGCTCAGAATCATGGCACATATTTCACAGGATAAAAACTTAATTGAGGCTTTTAATAATAATATTGATGTTCATAGCGCAACCGCTTCTCAAGTTTTTGATACCGAGCTTTCAAATGTTACTAAAGATCAGCGCCGAAAGGCTAAGGCAATAAACTTTGGCTTAATTTATGGTATGAGTGCGTTTGGTCTGGCTAAACAAATAGATGTCTCTAGAACTGAAGCTAAGCAATATATTGATGGTTATTTTGAGAACTACCCTGGCGTCTTAAGATTTATGGACGAAACTAAAGAAAGAGCTAAAGAACAGGGATTTGTAGAAACAATTCTAGGTAGGAGGCTGTACTTGCCTCAAGTCAATTCAAAAAATAAAATGTTACAACAACACGCATTAAGGACTGCGATTAATGCCCCTATGCAAGGCTCATCAGCAGACATCATAAAAAAAGCTATGCTTGATATTCAGTCTTGGATTGATAGAGAACATAATGGAGTTAAGATGATTATGCAAGTTCATGATGAGCTTGTATTTGAACTTCAATCTGATAAAGCTAAAGAGTATGGTGAAGTTGTAAGGTCTATGATGTCAGATACTTTGAAGTTAAGTATTCCTTTAGAGGTTGATGTAGGAATTGGCTTAAACTGGCAAGAGGCTCACTAAATCTTAAGTATAGAATTTGAGTATGAGTTTGTTGATGTGTTAAATTAAAATAGGTTATAAAATCAAAAAAGTAATAACGAGTTAATTATATGAAAGAGCAACTGCAAAATCTTCTGACTAAATGCATCCATGATTTAATTGATCAAGGGTTGCTTAGTGAGATGCCTTCAAAAGTTCGGCTAGACCATACCAAAGATAAAAGTCATGGTGACTATGCGACAAATATAGCCTTAATGTTGGCAAAGCAGGCTAAAACCAGCCCACTTAAACTAGCCCAAGCTATTGTCGAGCAATTAGACGGCGCTGATTTTATTGAAAAAACAGAAATTGCTGGCCCTGGGTTTATTAATTTCTTTTTGTCAGATAAGTCAAGTGTCGCGGTTGTTAATGAAATTATTCAAGGCGGAGATGGGTATGGAATCTCTAATATAGGGGCAGGCAAAAGTATTCTTTTGGAGTACGTTTCAGCGAACCCAACAGGACCCCTCCATGTTGGTCACGGAAGAGGAGCCGCTTATGGGGCAACTGTTTCTAACCTACTAAGATCTATTGGCTATAAAGTTGATAATGAGTACTATGTAAACGATGCAGGAAGGCAGATGGACATCTTATCTGTAAGTATTTTCTTGCGATATTTAACGCTCTGTGGAGAAACAATAAGGTTTCCTGATAATGGCTATCAAGGAAAGTATATTAATGATATTGCCAGTAATATTATGGAAACACATAGTAATGCTTTTCACAAAGATTCGGCATTAGTTTTTGAGGGCATCTGTAAAGATGGGCTTGATGGAGGCAATAAAGAGTCTCATATTGATGAGTTAATTTCAAGATCAAAAGAGTTATTAGGTGAAGGTTTTAAATCTATTTTTGCAGTCGGTATTGAAAGTATTCTTAGCGGTATCAAAAAAGATCTAGCTGAGTTTGGAGTGGTGTTTGAAAAATGGTTTTCCGAGCAATCTTTGATTGATAATGGACTTTCTGAGGCTAGCATTAAACGACTTGAAGACAGTAAGCACGTTTATAAGAAGGATGGCGCTTTGTGGTTTAAAACAACAGATTATGGAGATGAAAAAGATCGTGTTGTAGTCCGTGATAATGGAAATCATACTTACTTTGCTTCAGATATTGCCTATCACCTTGAAAAATTTGAGCGAGGCTATGATAAAGTAATCAATGTTTGGGGGGCAGATCATCATGGTTATATTGCGAGAGTTAAGGCCTCTATAGCTGCATTTAATCATGACCCTGAAAAATTAGAAATTCTTTTGGTTCAATTTGCCAACCTTTATAGAGGTGGGAAAAAAGTACAAATGTCAACTAGAAGTGGCTCTTTTGTGACCCTAGAGGATTTAAGAAATGAGGTAGGAAATGATGCTGCACGTTTTTTTTATATCCTTAGAAAGTCAGAGCAGCATATGGATTTTGATCTAGACCTAGCAAAATCAAAGACAAATGAGAATCCAGTTTTCTATATTCAATATGCCTATGCTCGTATTAACTCTGTTTTCAAGCAAGCACGAGAAAAGGGCGTAGTGTTTAATTATAAAGATGCTGATTTAGGGTTATTAACAGAAGAAAGTGAAAAAACAATTCTAAGAGAGTTGAGTCGTTATAAAGGCGTTATAGAGTCCTCTGCAGTTCAGTACGAACCTCACCAGCTTGCTTACTATTTACGTGAATTGGCATCTCAATTTCACAGTTACTATAATGCCTGTCCTTTTATATTGGATGATCAAGGTCTTACGCAAGCAAGGTTGACAGTAATCCACGCAACGAAACAAGTCCTCTTTAATGGACTATCTATTTTAGGGGTTAGCGCGCCAGAGTCAATGTGAATGA
Organism: uncultured Gammaproteobacteria bacterium; assembly: GCA_913057955.1. GTDB lineage: Bacteria > Pseudomonadota > Gammaproteobacteria > PS1 > Pseudothioglobaceae > Pseudothioglobus. The sequence goes on from CAJXOB010000003.1 coordinate 56,437, forward strand.
TCAGAAGCAAAGAGATCAAGCACTAAATATAAGTGATTCTTTCATTGTTCAGGCTCCGGCTGGCTCTGGAAAAACTGAACTTATAACGCAGCGTTATTTAAAATTACTCGGCTCTGCAGATGTACCCGAAAATATTTTAGTTATGACATTTACCAACAGAGCGGTAGAGGAATTAAAGCATCGAATAATTAGCTCACTTAATCGAGCAAAGTTGCCACCACCTGAGGAGCTACATAAGCTCAAAACCTTCGATCTCGCCAAGAAAGTTTTAGAACAATCAAATCTGAAAGAGTGGGATTTACTTAACCATCCCTCTCGAATAAAAATACTTACTATTGACTCGCTTTCAAGTTTAATTGTTTCAAGGTATCCATCTATTGATCAATTAATTCTCCCACGAACCATGATTAATACTTATGAGTATGAGAAAATTTATCAAGAAGCAGCAGAAAACACACTGTTACTGATTGAGGAGAGTGAGTATCAAGCTAGCATCTCATCTGTTTTATTGTATCTTGATAATCATGTAGACAGGTTCTATAGGCTTATAGTGCAGATGCTCTCAAAGCGAGAGCAATGGCTACCAAAACTATATATTGAGGGCGCTCTTGATATTAATTTATTAGAAATGCTAGCGCAAGAGTTAATTGTTGAATATCTTGAAACCTTAAGAGATACTGCTTCAGGACTACTTGGTAAACCTTTTTTTAATTTATTGAAAATTAATACCAGGGATGATGTTTCTAAGATTCATAAGTTACCAGGCTCAACTATCGAAGACTTAAGTGATTGGCAAACTATTTCTGAGTTACTTGTAACAAAAAGTAGTGGAAACTGGAGAAAAAAAATTGATGCCAACATTGGATTTCCAGCTGAACTTAAGGAAGAAAAATTGGTATTTAAAGAAATACTAGAGGGTTTAGATTCTGAAGTTGAATTCAAAAAAATACTTAATAATTTATCCAACTTACCGAGTGCATATTTTCCAGAGTCAACGAGTAAAAGTATCAATGATATTGCACAAGTTCTAAAGTTAAGTGTTGCAGAGTTGAAGATGATCTTTAGAGAAAAAAGTTTGCAAGATTTCTCAGAAGTTGGGATGCAAGCAATTAATGCGCTTGATAGTCGTGAAGAGGTAAGTGATATTGCTCTATTGTTAGACTATCAAGTTAAGCATCTATTAATTGATGAGTTTCAAGACACTTCATATTCACAATTAAGCTTAATTGAGAAGCTAGTAGATGGCTGGCAAGAGGGAGATGGAAAGTCAATATTTTTTGTGGGTGATCCAATGCAATCAATTTATAAATTTCGTGAATCTCAAGTTGGAATATTTCTTGAAGTAATGAAAAGTGGCATAGGTAATCTTAAAATTAAGTCATTAATATTAAGCTCTAACTTTAGGTCAAATAAAAGTATTGTTGAGAAAAATAATCAGATTTTTTCTCAAATATTTCCAAATCAAGATAATTTATTACTGGGCGCAATTCATTATTCTGAATCTAAATCTGCTTCACAGGTTGAGCAAAATGATGCAGTCACTTTTTATCCATTTGGTGCGGATCAAGATTTTGAAGAAGCTGAAATGGTAGTTAGTATTATTAAAAACTCTATTTCAAATAATCCAAATCATGAGATTGCAGTCCTTGTAAGGTCTAGATCTCATTTAAATGCCATTACATTATTACTGCTGGAAGGTAATATCAATTTTGAAGCTTTAAAAACGGAACCCCTAAGATCCAATCTTTTTACTAGAGACCTTCTAAGTTTAACCAGAGCATTGCTTAGTTTGGCTGATCGCTTGGCTTGGTTTTCTATGCTTAGAGCGCCTTGGTGTGGGCTAAAGCTGGAAGATTTGTTGGTTTTTAGTGATTCAATTGATAAGCCAATTTTTAGTCAGTTAATTGATGACGATGTAGTTAAAGATTTGAGCGCCGATGGTGCTGTACGTTCTAGGCATTTATTCCTAGCGATCGAAGAGGCTATTTATAGTGAAGGTAAGTTTTCTTTTGTAGATCGTTTTTCTTATGCCTTGAATCAGTTATGTGATGAGACTGAATTAAGTGAGCAAGAAAAAAGTATCAGATTTCAATTTCTCTCATTACTAAATCATTGTGAATTAAACCAAGGTTTAGATATCAAGACAATTGAGATGATGGTTAAAGATTTATTTGCTCCTTCCAAGTCTGCTCCCATTAAGTTAATGACAATTCATCAAGCCAAAGGGCTAGAGTTTGATACTGTAATTATTCCTGGACTTGGTAAAAAAGGCAAAAGTGACTCACTAGCGTTAATTCAAATTCAAGAATTTTCAAATAAGAATATCTTGCTAGCACCTATAAAATCTTCTTACGAAAACTCTGAGAGTAAAACTTATCTTTATTTGCAGTATTTACAAAAACAACAGACACACTTTGAATTAATGAGAGTGCTGTATGTTGCGATGAGTCGAGCAAAATATAAGGTTCATTTGCTAGGTGGCGTTTCAAAAACTGGCAAGGCAGTTAGTGGTTCATTACTTTCATTTTTAAGTCATTGTTTTCAAAAATCTGTTGATGACATTCCGGTTCAAGGTGCAAGCGTTCCAGTAGAGACCTCCCTGCCGAAACTTCAGCGTAATAAAACACTCTCAACTCTCTCCATTAGGAGCGGGAATGACATTGCACAATCCAAAAATTTGCCTAGCAATGTTGATTTGATTTACCAGAGTGCGTTAGGGTCAATAGTTCATTACTTTTTAGAGCATTCTTTATTTGAGCCTTCATTCGAAAGTATTGATGCAAGATTTAGAGAGTTTGGATTGCCCCCAAAGCTAATTCAGTCATACTCCAAAACTGCCTCTCTTTTGCTTCTTAATACAAAGCGTGACAAAGATTTTGAGTGGCTATTTAAATATAGAGACTCTACCGAAGTGGAGGCTGAGTACAGTAATTCAACCAAAACGGTAATAATTGATCGATTATTTATTGAAGATGGCACTCTTTGGATTATTGACTTCAAGACGGCATCTCTTAATGAGGGCGAATCTATTGATTCATTTACTGAACGGCAAAAACTGTCGCACCAAAAACAAATCAAAACATATCAGGAGGTTCTTGAAGATTTTTTTAAGATTCCTTCGAAGATTGCTCTTTACTGCCCAGCTGTTAGCCAAATAATATTGCTTTGATTTTTTGTATTGAAAAATTGCTGGACAAAGGCTGCAATTCCACCTATGATGATTTCCAATTCGTTAAACCTGTAAATATATGACTAAGAAAAATGATACCGTCGGATGGATTGATTACACCCAAAAATATGGTGATCGAAAAATAAGAACCATTAATCCAGATGTCCAGAGCGGTTCAACGGTCCTATTTAATCATTTTGAAGATATGCAGTTGGCTTTGGATGGGAATTATCCTGGCGTTGACTATGGAACTCATGGGCTGTCAACTCAGAAGGCTTTTGAAGAGGCGATGTGTAAGCTTGAAAATGGCCACACTTCTTATGCCTTTCCTTCTGGCATTAGCGCTATTACAAATACCCTAATGGCATTTACGAAGAGTGGGGATGAGGTTTTATTGTGTGATAATGTTTATAGCCCCACTGCAAGTTTTTGCCACAATATTCTTAAAAAATATAACGTCAAAATTACGCATATAGAATCGAATATAGGCGCTGAAATTAGCAACTATATTAACGAAAAAACGAAATTAATTTTTTTAGAATCCCCAGGTTCAAATACGTTTGAAATACAAGATATTTCTGCAATTGTTAAAGAAGCAAAAAAAGAAAATGTACTATCAATTTTAGATAATTCCTGGGCTACACCTCTTTTTTTAAAGCCTTTGAACCTTGGTATCGACATCACAATTCAATCTGTAACTAAATATATTTGTGGTCATTCAGATGTCTTGCTTGGGTGCGTAACGGTCAATAAAAAATATGCGAATGAGTTTTCTAAATATTTTGATACTGTTGAAAACTACGCCAACCCACAAGATTGTTACCTCGCTTTGAGAGGTCTAAGATCACTAAGGGTTCGTCTAGAGGCGCACCAAAAAACAGCCTTTGAGGTTGCAAGATGGCTTGAGAAGAATGATATTGTTGAAACTGTAATTCATCCTGGTCTTGAGTCACACCCTCAGCATGATTTATGGAAGAGAGATTTTAGTGGTGCGTCAGGATTATTTGCTTTCACATTCAAAAAGTCATACTCACCAGAAAAAATTGCTATATTTGCAAATTCACTTGAAATGTTCGCCCTTGGTTTTAGCTGGGGCGGCTATAAAAGCCTCCTAACTGCTAGGCCATACAAGCGTGATGGAAAATGGGTTCATGATGGAAAGTATCTAATACGTCTCAGTATAGGGCTTGAAGAGTCAAGTGAGTTAATTGATGACCTAAAGCAAGGCTTTAGTTTGCTTGGGTAGAATTTAGGACTTATCCCTTTTATCGTTTATAACCGTAACTCGTTGCATGTGCCTGAGTTCTGGCAAGTAGTCACAAACTGCATAATGTTGAGTAATCCGATTATCCCAAATAGCGATAGAATTATCTTCCCAGTGAAATCTAACTTGGAATTCAGGCTTAGAAATATGCTGGTATAAGAATTGTAGTATATGATCACTTGGGCCTTGGCTTTCATTGATAATATTCCGGGTAAAGGATTGATTAACATTTAAATATTTGAGTCCTGAAATAGGATGTGTTTCAATAATTTTATGAACCGCTGAGCCAACTTTCTTTAGAGCACTGTTAACCGAATCGATGCCACCTTCTTTATAAAAGTCATTTCTAAATGTGCCCATGTCATGAATTGCTTCAAGTCCTTCTAATTGCTCTTTCCATCCATTAGGCAGAGCATCATAGGCAGCACTCATGCTAGCCCAGAGCGTATCACCGCCAACTTTTGGAACCTTGACGCCATGTAGTATGCTAGCAAAGGGAGGGTTTGATTTAAAAGTAAGATCTTTATGCCAGTCATTTGTGTCTGGCCTATTATTTACATCATTTTTAAGTAAGACAATGCTTTGGTACCCCTCAACATGAGGGTAGACAGGATGACCTGGATCAATTTCCCCAAGACTTTCTGCTAATTTCAGGTGATTTTCTGGGGAAATATCTTGGCCCCTAAAAAAAATAACTTGATGCTTAATTAGAGCGCTGTATATTTGCTCAATAGTTTCACTATTTAAATCCTTATTAAGTGAAATTTCAGAGATTGTTGCGCCAATTGAAGGGGTAAGCTGTATGACTTTCAATATCATTCGGTCCAATAGAATTTTCAAACATTGTAATACAAAAATAATCGATAAGCATTAATTATTTTTTGTATAGCCACCATAACAGAATAAATAATTGAAAAAACAATAATGGGATAACTGATAAAAGAACTACTTCCCAGCTAAAATTAAAAACAAACCATCCTGCTGATAGAGCTGCAAAAGCCTGGAGGCCAAAAACTAAAAAATCATTGATTGATTGAACTTTAAATTTTTCGTTTTCATTGTAGGACCTTGGGAGCAGGTTTGTTCCTCCTATAAATAGGAGGTTCCATCCAAGACCAAGGAAAGCTAAAGACCACCAATAGTTGCTAAGAGCATGACTACTAAATGCAATAATAATAGAGGCAAAGAAAAATATAACCCCAAGTATCATCATTCGAGTAAGCCCTAAATATTTCACTATGAAAGCTGTAAATAGTGACGGAAGAAACATTGCAATGACGTGAGCCTGTAAGACTGATTTTGTATCATCAAGTGAAAAGCCATCCATTATGTGCATACTCACAGGCGTTGCAGTCATAACAAAACTCATAACAACATAGCCTGTTGTAGCGGCACATACTGCAACTATAAAAGATCCTTGCTTAACAATATCCATCAAAGATCTTTTAGAGTTGTCAATCTGCTGCTTAAACTTTTCAGCTGGTTTAAAGAAGCACATTAATATAAATGCTATAATAAATAAAAAAGAAAGAATGACAAAAGAGCCAACAAAATCTGCATCAAAGTAATCTTTACCTAAAGTTGCAATTTCAGTTCCGAGAAAAGCCGAAACTAGTCCACCTAAAAGAACAACTGCAGTTGCCTTTGGTCTTTGTTCAAACTCCACGCTTTCAATTGCTGCAAACCTAAACTGCTGCATAACGGCAACGCTTCCGCCCAAACAGAAAGATGCAAAACAAAATAAATAAAATGATTTATTGATGATTGAGAAAATGCAGAGACCAATTAGTAATATTGTATAAATACATGAGCTTAAAAAAACTTTCTTTCGACCAAAAATTGACATCAACCGAATGGCTGGAATGACGCTAAACGCAGTACCTACAACAATAGTTGCAACTGGCAAGGTGGATAAACTTTTTAAGGGTGCAAGGTCGCTTCCAATAATACCTCCCACAAATAGCATAAAAACGCTAAGTGACATAAAGAGTGCTAGACATGCAGTCAATATCCAGACATTCTTAGGAAGATTTAACATTGAGCTGTTATCCTATGAGTGGAAAATTTATTTCTTCTGAGGCCGCTTCCATTTGCTAATCGTTGATTGTTTATGACGACTCAACGTAAGTTTGTCATCGGGAGCATTTTGAGTGATAGTTGAGCCAGCTCCAATGGTTGCATTTTTACCAATTGAGACTGGCGCAATTAATTGGCTATTTGAGCCAATAAATGCTCCATCTCCAATTGTTGTTTGACTTTTATTTACACCGTCGTAATTACAAGTTATTACTCCAGCACCAATATTGGCGCTCTTACCAACTTGACTATCCCCAATGTAGCTTAAATGTGATACCTTTGAGTTGTCACCAATTGTTGATTTTTTTACTTCAACAAAATTGCCAATCTTTGCGTGATTACCAATCTTGGTTTCTGGACGAATGCGAGCAAAAGGTCCAATATTCGCATGACTTCCAATAACAGAATCCTCAATAATGGAATTTGGCATGATGTTCGCATTATCACCGATTTTAGAGTTTTTTATAATGCAGTTCGGAGAAATTAATACATTTTTTCCTAGCTGAACCTCACCCTCAAAGACAACATTTACGTCGATAATACAGTCATTTCCAAAAATTAAGTTACCTCGACAATCAAAACGACTAGGATCTTTAATAGTGAGACCATCCTTCATTAGCTCGTCTGCAATTTTTAACTGGTAAGCTCTTTCAGCCTTTGCTAAGTTATTTTTATCATTTATCCCCATTACTTCTGTTGCATTCTCACATATAAATGAAGCAATATTAACATTATCTTTGACTGCTTTTTCAACAATATCAGTAAGATATAACTCGCCTTGTGAATTATTTGGCTCGAGCTGGTTTAAGTACTTTGTTAATAAGGCTCCAGTAATAGCCATAATGCCCGTATTGACTTCATCAATTTCAAGTTCTTCAGTATTTGCATCTTTGTGCTCAATAATTGATTGAATGGATTTTGAAGAGTCTCTTATTATTCGGCCATACCCTGAAGGGTCATTCGCAATTACAGTTAAAAGAGAGAAGCCAGTCTTATTTGCTTTTTCAAGCAGCTTTAGTAATGTTTGAGTTTGAATTAAAGGAACATCACCATATAGAATAAGACACATTGAATCTTTTTTAATATTAGGGATTGCCTGCATAACTGCATGCCCAGTCCCAAGTTGGTTTTTTTGTAAAACCCATTTAATCAAATTACTCTGTGTTGATTTTTTTACTGATTCTGAGTTGTGTCCAATAATTACATTAATGAAGCTTGCCAAAGGCATCGCAGCATCAATGACATGCTGGATTAAAGTCTTATTACCAACTTCATGAAGCACTTTGGATACACTTGAGTTCATTCTTGTGCCTTGGCCTGCTGCTAAAATGATTGCATTAACTTCATTATTAGTTGATTGGTTTGGCATTAAAAGTATAGTGTTAGGGAGAAAAAAATAGTTTGTATAATGTTACACTTTAGAGATTAAGCTAAGTGAAAATGCGTAAAAAATTACTTGCCGAGTTAATTGGAGCTTACATTCTGGTCTTTGCTGGAACTGGCGCCGTGATGATTAATGATATTACTGGAGCTCTTGGCCATGTTGGTATAGCACTCACATTTGGCTTTGTCGTAGTGGCACTAATTTATAGCTTTGCTCATTTATCGGGTGCTCATTTTAATCCTGCAGTGACGATAGCTTTCTGGTCAATAGGGGAGTTTGACAGTAAGAAGGTTATTCCATATATTTGCGCCCAGCTTTTTGGTGCGATAGCTGCAAGTGCAAGCCTATATTTTTTACTTAATGAGAACTTTGTCGCCATGTCCGAGGTGAGCTATCTTGGTGCGACTCTTCCCTATGGCTCAGTAACTCAAGCCTTTGGATTTGAATTGATTTTGACTTTTATATTAATGATTGTTATTTGCTCTTCTGCGGTTCATGGGAAAGCCACTAAAGATTTTGCGGGACTTGCTATTGGCCTAACGGTTGGTCTTGAGGCAATGTTTGCAGGACCCATAACGGGAGGTAGTATGAATCCAGCTCGAAGTATTGGGCCTGCAGTGATGAGTGGTAATTATGAGCACCTATGGATATATATAGTAGCGACTATCATTGGCGCTGTAATTGCTGCGCAACTATTTTTAAAGCTTTTTCAATCTGACTCTTAATTAGTGACCATGAAAAAAGTATTGGTTTTATGCACTGGAAATAGTTGCCGAAGTATTATTGCTGAGGCGCTAATCCATAGTGAGCTTGGTGATCGAATTAAAGCTTATTCGAGTGGCGTATCTGCCAGCGGCTTAGTAAATCCGAATGCAAAAAAAATATTAGAAATGAAGAATATATGGAAGGATAAGTACCACTCTAAAAGATTGGAAACACTCTTGCATATTGACTTTGACCTGGTCATTACAGTTTGTGATAATGCAAGTCAAACTTGCCCTATATTTCCTGGAAAAACAGAGTTAGTTCATTTAGGCTTTGATGATCCAGATGGTAAGGATTTTGAAGAATTTCAGGCGTGTTATGAGCAGGTCAAAGCGAAACTAATTCCACTGGTAAAATGTTTTTTAAACTAATTACTTTTTTTTTAATTTTTATATAAAATTCGTTTTTCACAGGCAGTGATAAGTAGTACTAAATAATTCTTTTTATGGAGATAAATAGTTATGACTAAATCAGGAAATATTACTAGTTTATTTGGAAAGTCGCCAATAAGTCCTTTGCAAAAACACATGAAGCAGGTTCACTCCTGTATTAAAGAGTTTGGAGTTTTTGCTAAAGCTGCACAATCTCATGACTGGGACAAGGCGCAAGAGGCTCGAGTTTCAATTGGAAATAAAGAGAAAAAAGCTGACCAGTTAAAGAAAAAACTAAGAATGAACTTGCCTAGTACTTTTATGATGCCTTTCTCACGAAGAGATTTGCTTGATGTTCTCTTAATCCAAGACTCTATTGCCAACATTACTAAAGACCTTGCAGGCTTGATGATGACTCGCCATATGGTTTTTCCTAAAGAGTTTGCAGAAGATTTCATAAAGCTTGCTGAATTATGTATTAAAACTTCAGGAGCGGCATTGGTAGCGATTAATGAGCTTGATGAGTTGTTAGAAACAGCGTTTAGTTCTCGTGAACGTAAAATTGTTGCTGAGATGGTCAAAAAAATCAATGTATTAGAGCATGATACTGATACGGCGCAAAATGATATCCGTAATAAACTATTTTTGCTCGAATCAGATTTACCTCCTGTAGATGTCATGTTTTATTACCGCGCTATTGAATGGCTTGGTGAGACTGCTGATGCTGCCCAAAAGGTAGGGTCACGTTTTGAAGTAATGCTAACAAAATAACCGGAGCTCTTCATGGAAATTATTGTACAAAATAGTGATATTCTTATCATGCTGGGAATTGGGTTTGGTTTGTTTATGGCCTGGGGTATTGGTGCCAATGATGTTGCAAATGCAATGGGAACATCGGTAGGCTCTGGTGCAATTACATTTAAGCAGGCAGTAGTCATTGCAATTATATTTGAGTTTGCTGGTGCAGTTCTTGCAGGTGGCGAGGTTACGGCAACGGTTCGAAAAGGCATCCTTGATTCTGGATCATTTGTATCTAACCCAGAATTACTTGTGTATGGGATGCTTGCTTCACTTTTAGCTGCAGCCACATGGCTATTGATTGCATCTTCTCTTGGTTGGCCGGTTTCTACAACGCACTCTATTGTAGGAGCGATTGTAGGATTTGGTGCTGTAGGAGTAGGCGTTGATGCTGTAGCTTGGGGCAAGGTCTATGCAATTATAGCGAGCTGGGTGATCTCTCCAATTATTGCTGGAACGTTGGCTATTGTAATTTTTAAGAGCTTACAGAGCAATATTATTGATACTGAAAAACCTCTTGAGAATGCTAAAAAATACCTCCCTTTTTATGTATTTTTTGTTGGTTTTATTATTTCTTTAGTGACATTACTTAAGGGTCTTAAGCATGTTGAGTCTCTAAAGCATCTTGGTAAGGATCTACCCACTAGCATGATGATTGCTACCGGAGTAGGGATATTGGCTGCTATTCTTGCTGCTATTATTATTAGGCGTATTAAAATAAACCCTGAAGATGACAGTGACTTCTCCTATGCGAATATGGAGAAATTATTTGGTGGACTAATGATTATAACTGCCTGTGCAATGGCATTTGCACACGGATCGAATGATGTTGCAAACGCTATTGGCCCATTGGCGGCAGTCTATAGTATTGTTGAGTCGGGAGGAGAGATAGTTTCTAAGAGTGTCTTGCCTTCATGGATTTTGCTAGTTGGAGGCGGGGGTATTGTCTTTGGACTGACAACTTTTGGATATAGAGTAATGAAAACAATTGGTAAGAGTATTACAGAGCTGACGCCTAGTCGCGGTTTTGCCGCTGAACTTGCTGCTGCTACAACCGTTGTTTTTGCATCTTATACGGGGCTTCCAGTTTCTACTACGCAGGTATTAGTGGGCGCTGTTCTTGGTGTGGGAATTGCAAGAGGCCTTGCCTCACTTAACTTGAGGGTTATTAATCGAATTTTTCTTTCTTGGATTATCACGCTTCCAGCTGGTGCAATAATGTCGATTTTATTTTTCTTCACATTAAAAGGCATCTTTGGATCGTCATGATCTAATTAAATTTAGTAAAATGACCAGTAATACAATTATAAATAGAGATTCATTATGACTTTAGAAGAGGTTCAGAAAAAACTTGAATTAGGAATAGAGCAATCTGAAGTTACGATGGAGGGCGATGGTTGTAATTGTTCTGCAGTAATTGTTTCACCTATTTTTGAAGGGCTATCTTTATTGCAAAGACAGAGAGCAGTATTAGGAGTTGTTAAAGAAGAGATCAAGAGTGGCGAACTTCATGCATTAAGCGTTAAAACATTTACCCCTGCAGAGAGATAGTATATAATTCACGTTCTTTTAAATTTGAAGATATAAAGTTATGCAAACAGACATTCATCCTTCTTACGATACTGTTAAAGTTGTGTGCAGCTGCGGTAATTCATTTGAAACGCGCTCTACTTCGGGTAAAGACGAACTTCATCTTGATGTTTGTTCAAGTTGTCACCCTTTTTATACAGGCAAGCAAAAAATTATGGATACTGCTGGACGTGTTGAGAAATTTAAGTCACGTTACGGCGCATTCAAACGTTAAATACGAATTGATTCACTCTAAAGGCCACAGATGTGGCTTTTTTTGTGTCAGAAGCAAACTAAAATAAATCATTTATAATGATTATAATCAACCTTTTACTGGGAAAAAATAATGGCATTTGACTACATTAATGCTTTACTAAAAAAAGAAGTATCTCGCACTCCAATTTGGGTGATGAGACAAGCAGGTAGATATTTACCAGAGTATCGCGAAACTCGAAACATAGCTGGAGATTTTTTAACTTTATGTAAGTCAAGTGACCTTGCGTGTGAAGTTACTCTTCAGCCCCTTGAGCGATTTGATCTTGATGCGGCAATTCTTTTTTCTGACATTTTAACTATCCCTGATGCGATGGGCTTGGGGCTTCATTTTGTTGAGGGAGAAGGGCCAAAATTTACCAATCCTCTTGACACGCTCAGTAGTATTGAAAACTTAACTAAGCCAGATGTTGGGACGGAGCTTGCCTATGTTAGTGAAGCGGTTTCTGTAATCAAAAAAAACCTTAAAGGCAGAGTTCCATTAATAGGCTTTACTGGAAGTCCCTGGACGCTAGCAACATATATGGTTGAGGGCGGCACTAGTAAAACTTTTTCAAGGGTGAAGGGTTTAATGTATGAAAACCCAAAGCACATGCACCAACTTCTGGATGTTTTGGCTGACACTATTATAGATTATCTAAATTCTCAAATTGAGGCCGGAGCAGATTCAGTAATGATTTTTGATACTTGGGGTGGTCTTTTAAGTAAAGACAGTTATGAAAACTTCTCTTTAAGATATATGTCAAAAATTGTTGATGGAATTCATCGTAACTATGAAGGCAAAACGATTCCAGTGACACTTTTCACGAAAGGCGGAGCGGCATGGCTTGAGCAAATTGCTGCAACCGGATGTGATGCAGTGGGCATTGATTGGACAATAGAACTTGGCGAGGCGGAAAGAAGGGTGGGCTCAAAAGTAGCAATACAGGGTAATCTTGACCCGTCAGTACTTTATGCATCACCCGATGTAATAAAGGCCGAAGCCTATAAAGTACTTGACCAATTCAAAGGAAAAACTGGACATGTATTTAATCTTGGGCATGGAATTACACCCGATGTTAATCCTGAAAGTATGAAAGTTTTAGTGGATGCAGTTCACTCTTATTCGGATCAAAATAAATTAATTCTATCAAATGGACTTTAAATTGAGTTTAACTTTGTCTATGTTAAAATTTAATTAAAAATAGTATTAAAAATTATGTCACGAATCTTAAATATTTTCAAGAAACTCGAAGCTAAGAGCAAGACTGCTTTTATTCCATTTATTACTGCTGGTGATAGCGGCCTAGATAACTCAGAAGCGCTGGTTTTTACTTTGGCAGATAGCGGCGCAGATATTATCGAGTTAGGAATGCCTTTTTCAGACCCTATGGCTGATGGGCCAGTAATTGCAAAATCACATGAGAGGGCTGTTGCAGACGGAGTTAACTTGCATGATGTTTTTGCAATAGTTGAGAGGTTTAGAGAGCATAACCAAACTACTGGCATTGTCTTAATGGGTTATACGAATCCAATTGAGGTGTTCGGCTATAAAGAATTTGCGCTTAGAGCTCATGAAGCAGGAGTAGATGGAATTTTGGTTGTTGATATGCCCCCAGAAGAAGTTCATGATCTTAAGAAAGAGCTCGATAAGTTGGAGATTGATCTTATCTTTTTAGTTGCCCCTACAACTACTGATGAACGCTTACAATATATTGCAGAAATGGCAACTGGCTATATATACTTTGTATCATTGAAGGGCGTAACAGGCGCAGGAAATCTCGATGTTACATCCGTTAACCACCACCTGGAAAGAATGAGAAAGTATTTTAAATTGCCAGTGGGGGTTGGTTTTGGAATAAGCAATGCCGAAATTGCGAAACAAGTTGGAGAGAGTGCAGATGCAGTCATCGTTGGTAGTGCTCTAGTTTCAATTATTGAAGAATTATCCGGTGATAAGGATACAATGATTACGAAGGTTGGGAATCTGGCAAAGGAAATTTCAAATGCAATTAATTAATTTACAAATACTATGAGTTGGTTAGAAAAAATTATGCCATCTATTGGCATAAATACTAAAAAAAATATCCCAGAAGGTCTTTGGAGCAAATGCCCAGAGTGTAGTCGAGTTCTTTATCAAGAGGAACTTGAGCGTCTTCATTATGTTTGTCCCAAGTGCGACCATCATCTAAGAATATCTGCAAGAAAGCGTATAGAGGGCTTCTTGGATGTTGAGCAACAACTTGAGATAGCTGCTAATATTCAGTCAGTAGATCCGTTGCAGTTTAAAGATCAAAAAAAATACAAAGATCGTTACCAGGATGCCCAAAAAAAGACCAAGGAAAAAGATGCTTTGGTTGTTAAAACAGGATTATTAAAGGGTATGCCAATTGTAATAGCAGCTTTTGATTTTAGTTTTATGGGTGGGTCAATGGGGTCAGTTGTTGGTGAGAAATTTGTTAGAGCTGTAAATATTGCAATTGAAAACCGACATCCTTTTGTTTGTTTTTCTGCAAGTGGTGGAGCTAGAATGCAAGAAGGGCTTTTTTCTCTGATGCAAATGTCAAAGACTTCACTTGCTGTTAAATTGTTATCTGATAATAAAATTCCATTTATTTCAGTCTTAACTGATCCAACAATGGGTGGCGTTTCAGCTAGTTTGGCAATGCTTGGCGATGTTCAGATTGCTGAGCCTAATGCAAGAATAGGATTTGCTGGCGCAAGAGTTGTTGAGCAAACGGTTCGAGAAGAGCTGCCAGAAGGATTTCAAAGAAGTGAGTTTTTACTTGAGAAGGGCGCTATTGACATGATAGTCCATAGGTCAGACTTGCGTCAAAAAGTCTTTCAAATTCTCTCCGCGCTTCACCTCAATAATAAATAATAATTCTAATATTGTTAACGTGAATCAATCTGATAAATTTTGAAGATATTTTTGGCAAATCCAAGAGGCTTCTGCGCCGGTGTTGATCGTGCTATTGAGATAGTCGAGTGTGCAATTGAAAAACATGGCGCACCAATTTATGTTCGCCATGAGGTTGTCCATAATAAATTCGTTGTTAGTAACCTAAAAAAGAAAGGCGCAATTTTTGTAGAAGAGATTGATGAAGTTCCGAAAGGGGGTGTTGTAATTTTTAGTGCTCATGGAGTGTCTCAGGCCATAAGAAAACAAACATCTGAGATCACAAATATTATTTATGATGCGACTTGTCCATTAGTAACAAAAGTTCATAAAGAGGTCACTAGGCGCCAAAAACAAAATCATCAGGTTATTCTGATTGGCCATGCTGGCCATCCAGAGGTTGAGGGGACTTTAGGGCAGTCAAATGAGTCTAATCATATTAATTTGATTGAGTCAATTAACGACGTGGAAGGTTTAGAGCTTTCTGAAGATTTGGATATTTCTTATACAACTCAGACTACTTTGTCTGTTGACGATACAAAGCTGATTGTTAACTCTCTAAAAACTAAGTTTCCAAAAATTCAAGAACCTAAAAAAAGTGATATTTGTTATGCAACTCAAAATCGCCAAGACTCTGTCAAAGTTATGATTAAAAACTCAGAAATGCTTCTTGTCATTGGTTCAAAAAATTCTTCTAATTCGAATCGACTAAAAGAGATAGCAGAAAAGTCAGGTAAACCTGCTTATTTAATTGATGGATCAGCTGATATTAAAAATGAATGGCTAAGTGGCATTGATTCCATAGGCGTTACAGCGGGCGCATCGGCTCCAGAGATTTTAGTTCAAGCAGTGGTAAGCTATTTAATGATGAATGGTGGAAGTGAGGTTGTTGAAGTGAGCGGCACTAAGGAGTCTATAAATTTTCCAATACCGAGTGCATTGAGAGTTTAAAAATAAACAATTTAATTGATAGAGATTTAGGAATTAAAATTTTATGAAAAAATATGGGATTTACGGAATTGGAGCTGCAATAGTTGATACTGAAGTTATTGTTAGCGATTCATTTTTAAATGACAATGAGATCGGTAAAGGCCTGATGACCCTTGTTGATGAAAAAAGACAAAAATACTTAATGGATGAGCTGACTAGTCAACGCACTCCAGTGAAAAGGAGTTGTGGGGGGTCGGCATGTAATACGATTGTTGCGGCAAGTAGATTTGGAGCTGCAACTTTCTTTTCTGGTAAAGTTGCAGATGATGATGAGGGTATCTTTTTTGTTAAAGATTTAAATCGTGCAGGAGTTGATTTTCATCAAGTTGACGCTTCTAGCGGTATAACAGGCAAGTGCTTGGTAATGATTAGCCCGGATGCTGAGCGAACTATGAATACGTATTTGGGCGCTAGTCTAGAGCTTTCATATCGTGAAGTTGATGAAGAGGCTTTAGCTGCATCAGACTGGCTATATATTGAAGGTTATGTTGTGACTGATGATGAAAGAACAGCTGTTGCAAGAGAGGCTATGATTTATGCTAAAAAAAATGGGATTAAAACTTCACTGAGCCTTTCAGATCCATTCGTTGTTGAGGTTTTTTCAGATAATATAAAAACTATTATTGGCGATGATGGTGTGGATTTAATTTTTTGTAATGGTGATGAGGCAAGAAGTTTTACTGGAACTCATACAGTTGAGGCTGCTGCTGAAGCTTTGAAGAAATATGCTAAGACCTTTGCTATTACAAGAGGTGCGGGCGGGTCATTAGTGTTTGATGGAGCTAACTTGGTTCACACTCCAGGAGTACTTGCAAGTGCAGTTGATACTAATGGTGCAGGTGATATGTTTGCTGGATCATTTTTATATGCCTTAGGACTTGGGAAAGATTTTTCCTGGGCTGCAGATTTTGCTAATGCAGCTTCATCTAGGGTGGTAAGTCAATTTGGGCCAAGAATAAAAGTTATTGAATATATCAGTCTTAAGCAGCAATTTAACGTTTAAGAAGATAAAGAGGCCTAGAGTAAGTTTTTAAATTAATTAAATTTAACTTTAATTTCATCTCATGAGATATTGTACTCGTGGCTTCAGTATCTGGTAACTTTATCATTCATATTAGTCTATAATTTATCTAAAGGGGTTAGATTAGTTTAGGAGTGGCAGATGAAAAATACTATCAACAAGTTGTTTCAGTTAAGAAAATCATTAGATGAGTGTGAAAAAGAATTCGGGTTGAATAATTATTCAGAAGTAGAAAGAGCGGTGTTTTCTTTCATCACCTCTAACTCTAATGTCACAATTACATCAATCAAAAAAAATCCATATTTCTCGAAGTATTCATTATCAACAATAAAACGTGCAGTTCTCTTTCTAACCTCTAATGGTTTAGTCAATGCAGAGCAGTCTTCGCTTGATAAGCGCGAAAAGATATTAGTGTTTAATCAGTAAATATTTGACATTTTTGAAGACTAGGGTTATATTGGTTTGCAGTGGGTATGCCTACCGACCACTTTAAAAAGCGCGGGGACTCGACTGAGACTCTAGGCAGCGAGTAATAAATTAATTCAGTCGCTTTGCTTTTAGTTCATTATGATGCTTAGCTACGCATAATGTAATTAGTAAGTCATGATAATAAAAATAAATAAATTTATAGAATTTCTATCTCAAAATTCTATTACTTTTTTAATAATTGTTTTCGCAACATTTATTAATGGTCAGGCCCACATTATTGGTAATATTATTTGGCTCCCCATAGGAGCAGTAACTTTATGCTATCTTTTATTTGGATTTAGAGTTTTTTTTACGACTTTTTTGGCTATAACATTTTCATCTATTTGGTTTCATAACTCTGAAATTAATGTAATTAATTGGTTGCTTCTTGTGGGTACATTCTCACCGCTATTAGCAATTTCTCGTATGAAATTTTTTAAATTATCAATTTTTTTGTATGGCGAAAGTTTGGTTTTTCATACTTAACTTTTTTTACCATTTTTAACTGCTCTTTATATCACCATTAGAAAATTTTCTAACTCTAATGACTTCGCCAAATATACTACTAGTCAAAATTAATTTTTATTATTAGAAACATCACGAGTAAGATTTTCAGCTAATTGCTCATAATGTTGTCTAGATTTTCCAAGATCATTTAATTGAGATTTTTCAATTGTATCAAGTTCTTCATTGACTTTTTTAGAAACATTTTGTAATCTTGCTTCTGCCATCATGAATAATTTATTATTTTCTTTCCACAAATGTTCTGTAATATGATCAACGTAAAGTTGCATATCAGCAATTAATTTTTCAGAATTACCAGATGAAAGATATTCTTTTGCAGATGTTTCCATTTTATTTCCAATTTCTCGTGATCGTTGATGATCAAGTAACATCATAGCAATAGGTCCCATGGTAGTAGGCATTCCAGCTTCCTCTAATGCAGGAAATAGTGATTTTTCTTCTTTAGTATGATGACAAACATCAGTAAAGTTTTTTGAGAAATCAATTACTGGAAGTAAAATGGATTCAGGAATTTGTTTTTTATCATTTAATAATTCAATGGTAGATTGCATAGCTTTGATTACTTTTTCAATTAATTCATGATCACGTCGTAATGATTCAGTAGACATAATTACAAAAAATAAAATCCAATATCTATATCTTTTTAATAAAAATAATTAAAAGAGAGAAAATTAGTTAACGGTTATTTGTTAACAATAGATTTAACGATTAGATAGACTATTTGCTTTTACAAATATCCAGATTCTTTTAGTCATCTCACTAGGAGCTATTGGTTTTTTTCCAAATACTTGTTCTACAGTTTCTTGACGACCTGCGAAATTAATAGCGTATCCTCCAAATGCTGGTTTCTTTGCTTTTGATTTAGTTGTAGTCTTCTTTTTAGGAGCAACTTTCTTTTTTGTTGCAACCGTCTTTTTTGGTGCAACTTTCTTTTTTGTTGCAACCGTCTTTTTTGTTATGGTTTTCTTTTTTATTGCCAATTTCTTGTAATTTTATTTTAAATAAAGTATAAGAACTTACACTTTAACATAATTTAGTACCACATAGTTTTTGAGCCTCTTTATTGATTTTAATTTCAAATTAGGGGAATTAGAAATTTTTGCAAAACCTTTTCCTTCAACAAAAGAGATAGCATCATTTCCTCCAATTAGAAAAGGAGATAATGTAACTATCAATTCATTGAAAAGGTTATTTTTAATAAATTCCCAATTTACAGTTCCACCACCTTCAACTAAAACAGTTTTAATTTTTTTACTGAAAAGTTT
>CAJXOB010000004.1 GCA_913057955.1 uncultured Gammaproteobacteria bacterium
TTCTTAGACAGGAGTGTGGAAAGGATTTAATTGATCAGTGGGGCTGGATGGGCTTTATAACCAAAACCAATAACATTAATAGTGCTACGAATCAGCAATGCCATTATGATTACTTCAAAGAAGCAAATGATAAGGAGTCTTGGGAGTTGTTCCAAGCAGCCTTAGGCGGAGCAAATTCTATACTAGACTATCTTCAAAATCCCAAGAAAATAGCAGCTAAACAAGATCAGGAAAAGGCTAATAATAGAGCTGCTATTCAAGCTGAAAAAGTTGCAAAATTAAAGGAAGAACTATCCATCTTTGAAATTGATGGCGAAACCTTCAACTTAGCACTAGGCAAAGGAGATTTTATTGAAACTGGACCTTTTGAATTAGAGCGTTCAGAAGAATACCTTCAACCTTATCAGCTGCATAAAGCTTTTGTACAGGGAAATCTAAGACTGAATAGTAATAAAAAAATTAAGTTCAAGAACTTAGTTTTTAAACATGCCGACACCAAAGAGAAAAAACTAGTCATTCATGTAGGTGAAATGTCCCTGGAGCGACATAGTGACTCTCTTCAAAAGAAGTGTGGGCCGAAAGTAATGGAATGGGGATGGCTAAGTTTTATTAGTCAAACCACTGACATTGTGAACGCTAGGAGCCAACAATGCATACATGATTACTTTAAAGAAGCGAACGATAAGGAATCTTTTGAGTTATTCAAAGCTGTTCTGAGTGGCACTGATTCAATATTGGATTATCTTAAAGCAGAAGTTATTGAATAAGTATTGACTCAATCATGAGCTGTAAAGACTCATTTCCTCTAAACGAATTCACATTTAACTTATAAGCAACTTTAACCTGTTTCGTTTCAATCTTATCTTGAAAAAATGCAATCCCCTCAAAAATCGAACTAGCACCATCAAGTTTCAGGGTGCACTTGAGATGCTTTTCACCAACAATTTTTTGATCTATTAGTTCAAAGTCGCCATAAAAGACTGGCTCTTCAAAGCCCTGTCCCCAGGGAGACGCTCCTCGAAGTAGCTCTGCGTTCTTAAGCGTTATCTCAGAGGCCTCAAGCTCACCATCCGTCATTAGCTCAATGATTGGCTTCTTGCCCTCGAGATGTTTTTTTATTGCCTCTGAAAAACCATCACTAAACTTCTCAAAGCTCTCTGGTGAAAGTGCTAAGCCGGCAGCCATCGCGTGTCCCCCAAACTTATCAATCAGCCCTGGGTTATCCCGGTCAACCAGGTCTAGCAAATCTTTTATATGCACGTCAGGAATTGACCGGATTGAGCCCTTTAAGACGCTCCCTGATTTTGCAAAAACGGCGCACGGGCACTGGTACGTTTCTTTGAGTTTCCCAGCAACAATGCCGACAATGCCCTCATGCCAGGTCTCGTCATAAAGGACGATTGCAAACTGGCTCTCATCAATTGACTGGCTCTCGACAATGGCTAATGCCTCATCCTGCATTCGGGTCTGCTCTTCACGCCTTTTAACATTAAACTCTTCTAGCGTCTGGGCGTACCTTCTCGCGTCATTCATATCCTCAGATAAGAGGCAGCGGATACCTTGTGATATGTCGCTCAGCCGGCCTGCCGCATTAATTCTAGGTGCCACCGTAAATCCAAGGTCAGATGCTTGCAGCGTTTCGATTGGACGCTTGGTCAGCTCAAGTATCGCTAGAATGCCTTTTGAGCAGAGTTTTTGACGAATACGCTTAATTCCCTCATTCACTAAAATTCGGTTGTTCTGATCCAGTTTTACGACGTCTGCAACGGTTCCAAGAGCAACAAGGTCAAGGAGTTCACGAAGATCTGGAACCTGGATGTTATGCTCTTCAAAATACCCCTTACCAACCAAGTGAGTCTTGAGAGCAGAAAACAAATAAAAACAAACGCCGACCCCTGCTAAATTTTTAGAAGGAAAGTCACAGCCACGTAGATTTGGGTTAATGATTGAGTTTGCATCTGGGAGAACTTTAGGAGGCAGGTGGTGGTCGGTAATGATAACGTCAATGTCAAGTGACCTGGCAAGCGCGGCGCCTTCGTTACTGGATATGCCATTGTCAACAGTAATAATTAGGTTTGGATCTTTCTCAGTCTTTGCCTCCTGAACAATCTCTGGGCTTAAGCCGTATCCATGCTTAAAGCGGTTTGGAACCAAAAAATCAACATGCTTTGCCCCCATTAACCTAAGAGCCTTAATTGCTACAGCGCTTGCTGTTGCGCCGTCCGCGTCAAAATCTCCAACGATGAGTATGCGCTGGTTATCTAGAATGCATTTCTCAAGAAGCTCAAGCGCAATGTTAAGCTGATCAAAGCTTGGCTTAAGAAGCCCTGGAAGGGCCATTGAAAGCTGTGATTCAGAAACAGCTCGTGCGGCGTATACCCTCTTAAGAATTACAGGTATATCGTCAGAGTACGACTCAAACAATGAATGATCGAGCTCTCTAGTCAGCACTTCTTACAAGCCTTACAAACGTGTCAATCGTTTTATCTCTTGCTGTTGAGCCGCCAAAAAAGAAGGGAATCTCATAAGCAAGAGATGGGCTGTCTTTTAAGGACGTTGAGGTCCAGTAAGTTTCCATCTGAGTGTTCGGAAAAAAATCAGTATTAATCAACGCATCACTATCACCATAATAATCAACGATCGAGTTTAACTCGTTTCTTGAGGGCAATCGCCAATCAGAAAAGCTGCAAAGCCCGGACTTATTAATATCTTCAATATAAGACTTTGTATTGCAGTTCTTACCCCAATAACAATTCTTAGTATAAGTCCCGCTATCTCTTCCGCTCTGCCCATCAAACCAGGTGTAAGTATTAAGGGCATATTGCAATCCCTCATCTTCACTTTTAACTTCCCAGACCAGGGAGCTCTTTTCATCTAGCACGCAGGACCATTCTGAGCTATCAGACGTTAAGAGTTCACCATTAACCGACATCTTCTGTAGTTCAGCACTCACAGAAATGCTAGTTAACATAAGTAATGAAAGTAGGAGGCCTTTTCTCATGAAAAAATAGTTTGTACTCAAAGTAAATTAATATTCTACCAGCTGAGAAGATTTATCAAAGGCAATTGCCTTAAGCAGTTGATTTTCTCTCGAATAAAATAAGCGCAACACCCAGAAAAATAAAGCTATCTGCTAAGTTAAAGACGGGCCAGTAGAAGCCGTTAACGTGCACATCAATAAAATCAATAACGAAACCATTTAGAGCTCTATCAATTAGGTTTCCAACCGCCCCAGAAAGTAACAAAAACTGACCGAATAACTTTTGTAGATGAAGAGGCGACGTTCTTTGAATCCAAAAAATAAGCCAAACAGAAACTAAAACAGACACCGACAATAAGAAGGTCTTTTGGATAAACCCGCCACCCGCCAAAAAACTAAAGGCCGCGCCCGTATTTTGAAGATACGTCCAGCTAAGGTATGAATTAACGAAAACAGACTGGCCTAAATCATAAGAGGCCATAAAAACTTGCTTGGTAATCTGGTCAAGAGACACCAATACTAGAAATAAAAGGTAATAAAGTTTGTGCTTCATTAGTAAGAACATAAAAAATAGATTTATTAAAAAGGTTTACTTTAATTATCCACTAACATTGAGTAAGTAGCCATCACCACTGTAATCAATGTGTTTATAATTTATCAGTAATTGTATTATAAATATTGTGGAGTTTTTATGGGTTTTTTAACGGGTAAAAAAGCACTCATTGTTGGCGTTGCTTCAAACCGCTCAATTGCTTGGGGTATTGCCGAATCTATGGCGGCAAATGGCTGTGAAGTTGCCTTTACCTATCAAACCGATAAGCTCAAAAGTCGCGTCGAAAAATGTGCTGAGATCTGTAACTCTTCAATTGTTATTCCCTGTGACGTCTCTAGTGATGAGCAAATCAATCAAACCTTTGCTGAGCTTAAAAAGTCTTGGAGTAGTTTTGACATTATCGTTCATTCGGTTGCATTTGCAGACAGAGCAGAGCTAGATGGCAATTATGTTGAAGTTACAACGCGTGAAGGGTTTCTTAAGGCTCATGAAATCTCATCGTACAGCTTTACGGCGCTTGCAAAAGCCGCCCTTCCAATGCTTAATGAAAATGGCGCCTTATTAACGCTTAGCTATTTAGGCGCACTTAGGGCAATACCAAATTACAACGTCATGGGCGTAGCAAAGGCCTCACTTGAGGCGAACGTTAGGTATATGGCTGCAGCCTTAGGAGGCGAGAAAGGTATTCGAGTTAATGCAATATCGGCCGGCGCTATAAAAACGCTTGCTGCAAGCGGCATTAAAGGTTTTGGTAAGCTACTTGATCATGCTGCTGAAAGTTCAGCGCTTAAGCGCAATGTAAGCACCGAAGAGGTTGGCAATGCTGCTGCATTTTTATGTTCAGATTTAGCATCTGGAATAACTGGTGAAGTGACCTATGTTGATGCAGGATATAACTTTTATGAAAAGGGGCCAGACCTTTAAAGTCAGTGCATCTTTTTTAAGAAAAAAAGTAATACTAAGAAGTAGCTAAAAGGCCAAAAAGGCCAAAAAGGCCAAAAAGGCCAAAAAGGGTAAAGAACTCATTAAGAAATCTACAACCCTTTTTAACTCAACAAGTCTTTACTCAAACTGTACTATTTTTTATCTTCTTTCTCTATACGTTTAAATTCTACTACGGTCATTACAGCGCCAACTATAGCGAGAGCAAAGCAGAAAAAACCAGTAAAGAATATTAGTGAATCATCCATGATTAGTCCTTCCTAGCTATTATTTTAAAATAAATAGCAAAAGTTAAAATTGATGGGATCCAGGTTGCAGTAAACAGTGCCTCTTGTTTTGTGTCTACGCCTTGAAACCAAAGAAAGGCAGTTGTTACAAATGCAACTGCAACTGAAATTAAAATACATATATCTGACGTTTTCATAATAACGATATCCTTTATTAAAAATTAATCTTCATTCCAAAAAGCCCAAGACCCTATTAGCAAGAAAATGACCGCTAATGAGGCATGCGCCCTAATACTTGTTTCCTGAGGTAACTCTATTAAAAATGGCACCATATTAAGCATACCAAGTATAAGCCAAATTACCGACAACGATGCTAAAACTAGCGCCGCTTTTCCAATTTTTCTTTTCATAAAATTATTATTTTAGCGCTAATATTCTAAAGAAGATCAGAAAATATTTTTATATCAGCACTCTCTCTTAGTTGCTTAATAAGCGAGACAAACATTTCGTTGTTTTCTTGTCCAAGATAAAGCGCCGCAATACCGGTATCGGTCTCTTCCTCTGGAAGCCTAACGCCACTTAAATCAACAACTAAAGAAGTTAAATTATCAACACTTTGAGCACTATAAGTGTGCTCTCCATCAATAGGCTTAGGTATCGAAAAGGCGATACTTGTTACGTCAAAAGGAAGCTCTGCAGCTCTTGAAATCCAGCCCTCAGCGTTCCACTCTAATCCATTATCAGCTAGTAGCTTATTGGTCATCAACTCATCACCACTCTCTAGAGCCGTTGCAATTGAAAGAGATAAGTCTTCAATCAGTATTTTCGCGCCAATATTACTTAAGATTGATGCAACCTGATCCTTAACCTCATCCAACTCTTTTTCGCGCTCAGGCTGAGAAGATGAAAGAGATAGAACGACAAATTTTTCAGCGCTAAGCTCAATTACTTCTGAGTTCTCACCGTCATCAATCACAGCAGCACTAAAAGCGGCAGACACAAAAGCCTCATCGAACTGCTGACTTGAATTTGCAAAGTAGTCACTGGTTTGAAGCTCTAGACCAAACTGATTGGCAACCATATCAAGCGACTCTTCATAAGCCAGACTAGTAAACTCTTCCAATAAATCAAATAGCATTTTTTTACTAACATTGTTCTTATGAAGAGCAACTAACTGCTCTCTGACGTCATCAAAAGATTGAACTGTTTCAATCTCAATATCAGTAAGCTTAATAATATGAAAATAGCCGTAGTCTGTAGAAACAATCTCACTAACCTCTCCTAAACTCATAGCAAATGCAGCTTCATCAAATTCTGCACCCATTAAGTCTCTCTCAAAAAATCCTAGATCGCCGCCCTTCTCATTCGAAGATGTATCTTTTGAATTGGCAATTGCAAGCTCAGAGAAATCAGCGCCTTGGTTGATTTGATCAAGCAGGTCTTTGGCAATCTCTTCACTTTCGATTAATATATGTTGTGCACGTCTTCTTTCTGAATTGGTATAAAGCTCAGAGTTATCATCGTAAAGACTTTGAAGAGTCTCCTCATCTGGGTTTGCAGGCTCCTGCATATCCTCTAATGAAAGCTCAACAAAATCAACTTTAACTTTCCGACTCTCTATAAAGCTTGATCTATTTTCGTTGAAATAGTCTGAAATTTCACTTTGTGAAACAGAAACCTGGCCCTCATAATCTTTAGTATTAAGAGCTATATATGAAACCTCTCTTTCTTGAGATGCGAGATCGTTAAGCTGTTTAATTTGCGTTGATGACATGAATGCAGAGCTACTCAGATTGCGTTTAATTTGGTCACGCGTTAGCGCCCTTGATTGGGCGATCTCGTATCCTGCTGGTGAATAGCTATTCAGTCTTAGAAGTTGGCTGTATCGATCTTCAGAAAACTCACCATCAACCTGAAACGCTTGATTCATCTCAATAACAGAGCGAACCTCGTCATCTAGCGTAACAATGTCCAATGAACTCGCAAAATTCTCAACAAGTTTTTCATTGATCATTGAATCAATAAGCGTCTGCTTTAATGCATTATCAATCTCTTGTGAATATGCGGCTCCTAATTGTTGCTGGAGATTCCTTTGCTGAGTGTTTAACTCTTGGTAATAAATGTTTATATCGATATCTTCACCATCAACTGTTGCGATCGAAGCATTTGATGACCCGCTTACATAGTCCTGGATACCAAATAAAGCAAATGGAATCGTTATAAAGCCAACTACAACATAAGCGACCCAACCTTTAGATTTATTTCTTATTGCACTTAACATAATTATTTTATTTACCAATAGCGTTGAGGCTAGAAGCCATCAAACATTTAAACTTAAACTCAAAATAAAATTTGAGTTCCCTATGAGGAGTTAATTTTTAACTCTCAATTATTTATTTACTAGCTAGGAGTGTCTTGCAATGTTACTCATCTCACTAAACTCGTTCAGGTGCATTATACAAGGCTAGACTCTTTATCTAAACAAAGTTTTTAATCCTTAGTTTGTTTTAGTATTTTTGAGCTAAAGTTTCCAAAAGATTATTAATATCCTTTAACTCAGAATTCCATGCAGTTACAAATCTAACTGCCTTGCCGTCGAGCTCTTCTTCATTAATATCGTAACCAGAATTATTTAAATAATCTATAACGTCGCGTGGAAGATGGACAAAAACTTCATTAGACTGCGTTGGATATGCCAGCTTAATGTTCGAAAATGAATCCAGCCCCTCACTCAGAATTTTTGCCATTGCGTTTGCATGGCGAGCGTTTCTAAGCCAAACATCATCGGTTAAATAAGCCTCAAGCTGCGAAGAAATAAATCGCATCTTTGAAAGCAGCTGACCTGATCTTTTATGCAGAAATGGAAAATTTCCAACCGCTTCAGGTTTGAAAAATACGATCGCCTCAGCGGCAAGGCATCCATTTTTTGTGCCGCCTAACGTTAGAACATCAACTCCAGATTTCCAGGTCATCTCTGCTGGGCTCACGTCAAGAGAGACAAGTGCATTTGCAAACCGGGCGCCATCCATATGAACGCTCATTTTATTGTCATGGGCTATTTTAGAAATAGCTTTTATTTCATCCAGCTGATAAACAGTGCCAGTTTCGCATGACATAGTAACGCTCACAACGGAGGGCTGCGTAACGTGAACATTACCAGACCCTCTTATAGCTTCAGCGAGATCACCCGCATCGATTCTTCCATTACTACTTCGCATAGGTATTAACTTAGCGCCGCCCGTAAAAAGCTCAGGGGCGCCGCACTCATCAGTATTAATATGTGACAACTCATGGCAATAAATTTTTCCAAAGACTGGGGCAAGAGCAGAGAGTGCTAATGCATTTGAAGCCGTGCCCGTCACCGCAAGAAAAACCTCAACATTGGTTTCGAAAATCTCAGACAATCTCTTTTTTAGGGCTAAAGACCACTCATCATCGCCATAAGATCCAGCAATGCCTGAGTTGGCAGCAATAACAGCATCCATGACCTCAGGGCAAGCACTAGTTACGTTATCTGATGCAAATAATGCATTCATTCAAAACTCCTTAAAGTGTAATTCATAAAAATACTCTTTTATCATTTAAACTGATTGAGCATTAAACAGGCACTGCGATGACGCCAAGAAAATCACCATTGGCAACCAGTCCTGGAAAATGTCTGCCCGTATAAACACCATCAATTCCAGCAAAATACTCAACTGGATTTGTTCCGGTTCGCTCTATATTATGAACTTTAGCGACAAGCTGTCCTTTCTTTACTTCATCGCCAAGATCAACACAATGTTCTACCAGTCCAGAGGTTTCACTAAAAACATAACAGCGCTCATCGGGCATATCTAGGCTCAGTGTTTCGTCGACTTCCATTTCACCCTTAGTGATGCCGGCATGACGAAGAATATTTCGTATACCTTTTTTAGCAATGGCGACCGTATAAGCGGACGTCGTTCCGCCTCCAGCAAGCTCGGTGCTAATAAAAACTTTACCCATATTTTCTGCTGCAGTGTCGTACATGTTGGCCGCATCTATCTCTAAAAGCATTACGGAGTGAGGCGCATTAAAGGCCTTCATAGCAGCAATGCATTTAGCTTGCTGCTTTTTATTCTCAAGCACATGAGCACAACAAAAAGGCAGAAAATCTAGTGTCTTGCCGCCAGAATGAAAATCCAGCACATAATCAGCAAGAGGAAGAAGAGTGCGACTAAAGTAGTCGGCAATTTTTTCAGTAAATGTACCCTCAGGGTTACCAGGAAAAACTCGGTTCATGTTTCCACCATCAATTGGTGAAGTTCTCTTGCCTGCCTGAAAAGCTGGATAATTCATGCCAGGGATAATAATAACCCTTCCCGAAATATCTTCTGCTTTGATTTGATTCGCAAGATCAAATAATGCCACTGGTCCCTCATATTCATCGCCATGGTTTGCGCCCGTAAAAAGGATGGTTGGGCCCTTTCCAGTTTTAACAACCGTTATAAGAATAACAATTGACCCCCATGCAGAGGCGTCATGAGAGTGTGGAAGCTTTAGAAAGCCGTGCTGAATACCATCTTTCTCAAAATCGACTGTTGCGCTTATCGGACTGTCTTTCATGCTAAATTAGTAAGTAAAAATAATAAAGAGTCATTGTACTTCAACACTTTAATATTATCAATCTAAGCTATTTTGCTTGAATAGGGATTAAGTATTTAAATACTTAGCTACCTATCTCCTGAGATTACTTTTTCGGGGCTATACCCAATAAATAGAGCTAGAGCAAGGATAAAGGCAGCACCTTCTGCGATTGAAAGAGCGGCAATAAACCGGAAATCAGATACTAAGCTATAAAAAAGTATTAGAAGGCCAGTCGGAAGAATCAATCCGCGACTCAAAGCTAAAAGCGCAGACTGAAAAGGCAAATGAATAGCAGTTAAGTAGCCGGTTATCATCATATTAAAGCCAGCAAAAATAAAAATCGGCCAAACATACGTAACAAACTCAAGGGCCAATATTACAGTTTGAGCGCTGTCCTTCTCATTAACAAATAGATAAATCAGGGGCCCGCTTGCTGTTACCAACACAGTTATAAAAAATAAACTTAATAAGGCAACTATAACGCAAGCAGTTTTTAGAAAAGCTTTAGTACGCTGAGCATTACGAGCCCCATAATTTTGAGAAATCATCACCTGGCTCGTGTCCTCGATGGCAAAGAACATCATAAAGCCTGTCATCAACATATAATTTACAACAGTAATCGCCGCAACGCCGTCAACTCCAGCACGTTGGATTAACATCCAGTTAAAAATAAAGGCAATAATAGCACCAGAAACTTCATTAATAAATTCAGAAATTCCGTTGTATGCCGCTTGAAATACTTCCATCCAGTTGTTCTGACGAAAACTAAAGCTTAAGGTCCTCTCTGGCATGAAAAAATAAAACAGAATAACTAATAGCGACAGAACTTCTGATATGCCTGTTGCCCAAGCTGCGCCAGTTAACCCCCAATCATAAACTGCAATAAATAAATAATCCAATGCAATATTAACTACTGCGCCAACTCCAAGCGCAATAGCAGCAAGATTAGGTAAACCATCCAAACGGATAAAGAAATACAGAGGGATAATAATCAACTGGAAAATGACAAATGGCATGATGATGCGGTAATACTCACTCATCACTGGGAACAGCTCTTTAGTAGCGCCGAGACTCGCAAATATCTGCTCTTCAAATACTAGGGTCAGAGTAATAGATGCAATGCCATAGATAGACATAAAAATTAGTGACTTACTGAAAATTGAAGATGCAGCTGACTTATTTCCTTCTCCAAGATACTTGCCGCCTCGAACTGAGCCACCAATAGACATCATCATACTAACGCCGAATAGGAGAGTAATTATTGGAATAATAAGATTAACTGCAGCTAGAGCAGTAATACCCACATAGTTACCAATAAAAATGCCGTCCACCAATGAAGAGGATGTCATGGCAATTAAGCCAAGAACAGAGGGAATCAGATACCTAACGAACGTCGGAAAAATCTCACCATTAAGAGCGTCATTATCTTTAGTTGTATCAACATTCATCGGAAGTCGGATCTATGTTTTAAATGAATGCCATTTTCACACAATTGACTCAAAGTAATGAGAGCTTGTAATCTATTTAAAAATGGCGGAGCGGACGGGGGTCGAACCCGCGACCTCCTGCGTGACAGGCAGGCGTTCTAACCAACTGAACTACCGCTCCAATTTTTTGGTGGGCGCTACAAGACTTGAACTTGTGACCCTCGCCTTGTAAGGGCGATGCTCTCCCAACTGAGCTAAGCGCCCAAAAAAAATGCCCGAATCACTTCAGGAATCGGGCATATTATACTGACAAAAAACTGTTTAGTTAACAGATTCCTTTAATAATTTTCCAGCTTTAAATGCAGGAGCATTTGAAGCTTTGATTTGAATTGTTGCGCCTGTTTGAGGGTTACGACCACTGCGAGCAGCACGGGCTCTAACCAAAAAGCTACCAAAACCAGTAATTGCTACAGAATCACCTTTAGATAATGCACCTGTAATTGCGCTAGTTGTAGCATCTAAAGCGCGAGCAGCGTCTGCTTTAGAAAGTCCTGAGTTATCAGCAATCGCTGAAACTAAATCTGATTTATTCATTGTTCAAATTCCTTATATGTTTAAAAATTTAATAAAAACCATATATACATATTATGGCGTTCAAAATTATTATACATCATTAAACCCATCTCTCAAAGGATATCTAGTAAAAACTATTGCATAATATGCAATTTTAATAAAAAATACTTTAACTTTCAATAGGGTTAAGATGAACCGCAAAATTTTTATCCCAGACATTTTGATTAATTTCACCGATATGTTTATATAGAATCATGCCTTTTTTGTCCACTAAAAAAGTTTCTGGCGTTGCATAAACCCCTAAATCCATTCCAATCTTACCATCTGGATCAAATAAGATTTCATCAAAAGGATTTCCCATAATTTCTAAATACTGCGCTCCGTTTACTCGAGTGTCTTTGTAGTTAATGCCGATTAGCTGCAGATCTGTATTTTTAGCAATATTCATAATCATTTGATGCTCCTTTCGGCAGGTGGTGCACCATGATGCCCAAACGTTGACTAAGGTCATCTTATTATCAAGAAGATCCGCAACCTTAATAGTTTCATCAGTATAAAAGTCTTTACCTTCAATGCTAGGGAACATTTTTCCTAAAAGAGGAGAAGGCAGCTCTCCTTTATTTGAATTTAGACTTAAAAACAGAAATACTGCAATTACAATAAATATAATTAATGGAATTAATTTTTTCATTCTTTTTCTGCTGTAATTTTTAATGCAGCAGCAACTTCAGGCGG
This sequence comes from uncultured Gammaproteobacteria bacterium, assembly GCA_913057955.1. Taxonomy (GTDB): domain Bacteria; phylum Pseudomonadota; class Gammaproteobacteria; order PS1; family Pseudothioglobaceae; genus Pseudothioglobus. The sequence continues at coordinate 12,046 of CAJXOB010000004.1, forward strand.
CATGTAGTTTTCATCATGCTTTGCTAATACATCTGTTGCCAGAAATATATATTTACATTGCCTGCCAAACCAATTACGAGAACACTTTGAAGTTAATGAGCCACTCGTAACAACGCCCTGTCCCTCTCTAAACAGATCAGGCAGAATCCCTTCATACTTAACTTCAACCGATTCATTATTATCTGTCACCACAAAGCTTACCGTCATATCTTGCCTCTTAACACTCCCTTTTTCAACCAGTCCTCCCACTCTAAAGCTTTTTCCAGTCGGCACCTTTCCATTTGCAATATCGCTTGGTGTATAAAAATACAATAGATTTTCATTAAAAGCCTTGATACCTAAATAGCCAGCTGAAAATACCCCAAACACAAGAAGGGCAACAAGCAGCATTCGGTTCTGTCTTTTAGTCATTATTTTCTTGAATACTTATTTTTAAGACTCATTATGGCTTTTTTATGATTCCTTTTGGCGCTCACAAAAAGAATTATAACTGTTATAGCAGAAACTCCATATGCTAGCCATACATAAAATGCATACTTGCCATAAGGAAGAAAAGAGAAATACTCTACCATAGTCATAAGGATGCCCCGCTCACTTCATCTTGGACCCAGCGAGAATTCTGCTCACGAATTAAAACCTCAGTCTTAGCTTTAATAGCTACCAATAAAGCATATAGAAAAATAGATGCCACAAACATTAGCGCAAGAGCAATTTGCATGTCAGGATCTTTTAGCCCGCCCGTGCCAACTGAATAGCCTTGATGGAGTGTGTTCCACCATTTCACTGAGTAATGAATAATAGGTAAATTTACCAATCCAACAATTGCCAAAATTGAGCTTGCTTTGGCAGCTGTTCTTGGATTATCAAATGCGTTATTGAGTGAAATATAAGCCAGATATAAAAACAATAAAATGAGCTCCGATGTGAGTCTTGCATCCCAAACCCACCAAGCTCCCCACATCGGCTTTCCCCAGACGGCACCTGAAACCAGTGCAATAATAGTAAAGGCGGCACCTATAGGCGCGGAAACCTTCGCGACCACTTCAGCCATTTTAATTTGCCAGATAAGTCCAATACCGCCGGCAATAGCCATGATTGCATAAACCATCATTGATAAAATCGCACTAGGTACATGAATAAAAATAATTCTATAACCATCTCCTTGTTGGTAATCTGCAGGAGACACAATAAGCGCCCAGTATAAACCGACTAATAGAAAACCAATAAATGGCCAAAAAAACCAAGGAGTTAAACTGGTACAGGTTTGGTAAAAAATTTTAGGAGATGACTGCCTTTGAATCCATTTCCACATAACTAAAAAAAGCTGTAAAAAAAAGATTTTATTTTAATGATTTTTGGGCGACGTTGTTTCGTAAATATATTGGTTGAGGGAGTTCAAATGTTGGATTTTGCCCCGACTCAATTGCCTGAATAGATAAATCTACTAATTCACTCGATTCAGGGTAAATACTAAGGTCAGTGATCTTGACATTAGAGGCAGAATGTAATTGATCATGATGGGTGCTCCATCCCGTTCCAACACCTACAAAATTATCACCTACATTATCAACATCTTCAGGGCTACAAATTTTCATATTATTAAGTGCTCCATGATCATAAACTGCCCAGTAAACCTCTCCCATCCTTGCATCAAGCGCAACAGCAATTTTTTCTGATTTAAGTATTTTAGACGCCCTAAATCCTAGCAATTCAAGAGTTGAAAAACCAATGGTAGGAATGCTGCAAGAAAGCGAAAGCCCTTGCACAACGCCGATACACATTCTCACACCTGTAAAAGCGCCTGGTCCTTTTGAATATGCAATCAAGTCAACTTCATTTAATTGCTTTCCAGACTCACTAAACACCTCATCACAAAGCCTCAGAATGTGGCCAGAACTTTTTTCAACATTGGTTAGCACTCTACTCGCCCTAACTCCAGAAGAGTACAAAGTAACAGATGCTACCTCTGTACAAGTATCAATAGCAAGTATATTCATCAAATTATTTTTTTATAGTTTTTATGCATCGACAAGATCATTTCAACGCGCTTTTTAAGGCGATCAGGAAAATTAGTAGGATTGAAATAAGTGGGGCCTTTAAGCAAAGCAACAAGCGTAGCTATTTCCCTCAAATTTAAACTACTTACATCTTTGTTAAAGTAGTGCAAGCTTCCGCCAGCAAAACCGTGAAAAGCAGTAGATCCTTGTTGGCCTAAATATACCGTATTCATATATCTCTCAAGAATAAATTTTTTATCATATGACAGCTCCAGTAGGATTGCCATTAGAGCCTCCTCTACTTTTCTTGACAATGTTTTATCTCTTGAGAGTAATGAGTTTTTAATTAACTGCTGAGTTATTGTGCTAGCACCTCTAAGTTCTTTGTCATCAAATAAATAGCCGTATAAAACTCTTATTATTTCCTTAAAATCAACCCCACTATGATTGAAAAATGATTGATCCTCCACTAATAAAAGCATATTTACTAAATCTTCAGGATATTCATTAAAAGAGTATTGAACCTGAATGACATCCTCTATTGATTCAAAATCTGCAGAAAATTCAGCTTTCACTAAACTATTCAAATACCAAACATATGATATAAAGATACAAATACATAATAAAAGTATTCGTTTAATCCATGAACTAGTCATTAATTTCATTTTTTATACTTATAATTTTATTCGAATCAGTAAAAGAACTGTTTTCAAATGTGCCAGAGCAAGAAGAATGAATCCAGTTGAAGTTCGAACTCATGGCAATTTTTTGAGCATTCTCTGGATTAACACCTGAGCCGGGCATTATTTCGATTTTACCCAAAGCCTTGGTATGCATTTCTTTGAGGACTGACAGGCCATCATGAGCGGTTTTAGCACCTCCAGAGGACAAGATACAATCAAAACCTAAATCAGTTGCAATCTTAACAGCGCTAACTGGTTTAGATATAGTGTCAATAGCCCTGTGTAAAGTTTTTTTTAATTCAGATGCATGCTCGACAAGCTTCTCTAGAATAGCTTGATCAATACATCCATTGGATAATGTGGCTCCAAAAACAACACCCTCAAAGCCAAAGGAGTGAGCCATATCAATATCCTTTTTCATTTGATCTAAATCTGAAGGTGAATAATGAAAATTACCACTTTTTGGGCGAACCATAATGCGCAAAGGTATTTTAGATTCGGATGCTTGTTTCATTAATTCAACTGTTGGAGTTAGGCCGCCTTGGATAAGTGAGCTGCAAAGCTCTATCCTGTCAGCATTACCCTCGATGCATGCCTCAAGCCCAGCTAAATTATCAATACAAACTTCAAGTTTAGTTGCCATGTAATAAATTATAAAATAGTGATTATTTAAACAGTTTATCTCAATGCCTACATAATACGATAAGAAGAGCAAATAATTGATAGATATAGATTAAAGTAGTATAAAATACCCCCTTCCTTGCTTGATCAACAGTAGTTGGCAAGCTTTTTTTAACCGTAAGGAGATGTTAATGAGACATTATGAAATAACTCTCATTGTCCACCCTGATCAAAGCTCTCAGGTAACGACAATGATTGAAAAATACAAAGAACTAATCACTTCAGGTGGTGGCATGGTTCACAGAGATGAAGACTGGGGTCGCAAACACCTCGCCTACCCAATCGATAAAATCTATAAAGCACATTATTTAATGATGAATATTGAGTGTGACAAAGATACTCTCGATAAATTAAACTATAACTTTCGCTTCAATGATGCCATACTTAGAAACTTAATAATTTCTAAGAAAGAGGCTATCACTGACCCATCAATTATGGTTACAGAATCTGACAAAGATAAAGCTAAAGATTATGGTAAAGATAAAACCAAAGATCGTGATGCTGACAAGAAATAGGAGATTGTAATGGCTAAAAAACAAGTAACTAAAAGACGTAAATTTCAAATCCCTATCAACCGCTTTTGTCGTTTTACAAAAGCTGGCGTTAAGGAGATTGATTATAAAGATGTCGAAACTTTACTCAGGAATATTGACGAGAGTGGAAAAATCACTCCATCAAGAATAACTGGCACAACAGCTAGATTTCAAAGACAGCTAACTACTGCGATTAAACGAGCAAGGTTCTTGGCGTTAATTCCATATACAGACAAACACAAAAAATAGGAGACCTCATGAAAGTAATTTTATTAGAAAAAAATGAAAAATTAGGTAGCCTTGGTGATATTGCAAACGTTAAGTCTGGTTACGCTCGAAACTATTTAATTCCTCAAGGAAAAGCTAAGCCAGCCAACAAGGCTAATATGGCAACTTTTGAAACAATACGTGCAGATCTTGAGGCCAAAGAACTTGCAGCCATGACAGATGCACAATCAAAAGAAACTGCAATGTCAGATGTAGTTTGTACAATTACAGCAAATGCAGGCGAAGAAGGAAAACTTTATGGCTCTGTTAGCCCTGCTGATATTGCTGAAAACCTTCTTGCACAAGGCTTTGAAGTTGAAAAAAGAGACATTAATATGTCTGAAGCTATAAGAAATACAGGTGAATATGAAGTGACAGTTTCTCTCTATGCAGATGTTGTTGTAACAGTTAAAGTAATAGTTATAGCCTCAACTGAAACAGAATAAGTTAATTCAAATCACATAAGTAAGTTAAAATAAAAAGCCCTTTTTGAGGGCTTTTTATTTTTCTAAAATGCACTAATGGATATTGAAAACCCAAAAATACCACCAAACTCAATTGACTCAGAGCAATCAGTTCTTGGTGGCCTATTATTGCACAATGATTCTTGGGACAATGTTGTTAACATAATTAGTTCTGATGATTTCTATCAAGCCTCTCACCGGATCATTTACGATGCAATAGTTATCCTTCTAGAGCACGACAAGCCTGCAGACATTCTTACCGTCAAAGAGCAGGTCATCAAGACACACGACGAGGAATCTATTGGAGGATTTGCTTATCTTGCTCAAATTGCCGAAAACACGCCAAGTGTCTCGAACATTGATGCTTACGCAAAGCATGTTAGAGAGCTTTCAATCTTTAGGCAGCTAATCAAGATTGGAAGAGAGCTAGCTGATACTGCCTTCCATCCAAAGGATATTGAAGTTAACAATTTATTAGACTTATCTGAAAGAAAAATCTTTGAAATTGCAGAACAAGTGAGTCGCAATAAGCAAGAAATTACAAATGTAAAAGACATTATCAAAGATGTTGTGAATCGCGTTCATGAAATGCAAGAAAAGAAAGGTTTTAAAGGAACAGAGACTGGCTTTGCTGAGTTGGATAAATTAACATCAGGCCTTCAAAATGGCGATCTAATTATTATCGCAGGAAGACCAAGTATGGGTAAAACAGCTTTATCAATGAACATTGTTGAGCATGTTGCAATTCATAATTCAACGCCTGTTGCAGTTTTTAGTCTTGAGATGCCGACAGAGCAATTAGTGATAAGAATGATTTCATCATTTGGGCGCATAGATTCAAGTAAATTACGTGATGGTGACATGTCTGAAATAGATTGGAATAGCTTTAATCACGCCGTAAGGGCCTTTGAAGAGAATACAATTTTGATTGATGAAACGCCTTCAATCACCCCAACTGAAATTCGCGCAAAATGTAGAAGACTTAAAAGAAAATATCCCGACCTTGGCTTAATAATGGTAGATTATTTGCAATTAATGACGGTCCATGGAAAATCAGAAAATAGAGTTCAAGAGATTTCAGAAATTTCGCGCTCACTAAAGGCACTCGCTAAAGAAATTAATGTTCCAGTGATTGCACTTTCTCAGCTTAATCGAGGGGTAGAGTCTCGCGCAAAAACTGGTAAAGGAAGGATACCTCAAATGGCAGATTTACGTGAATCTGGCTCAATTGAACAAGATGCTGACATTATTGGATTTATATATCGTGATGAAGTTTATCATGATGATTCCTACACCAATCCAGAGGAAGTAGGAAAGGCTGACTTAAGAATTGCAAAGCATAGAAATGGAGCAACGGGTAATATAAAACTTGCCTTCGTAGGACAATATTCTAAATTTGAAGATTTAGCTTTTGAAGACAGATTTCAGAGTGTTAATGACGATCAAATGCATGCATCGTATGTTAAAAATCAGTCAAATTTTGATCAAGGTGACTTCTAAAGCCTCCATAAAAAAAATTCCAGTATAGTTTCCATGACCAACTCCTTTATACAAATCAGCGATAGTCACATAGATGATGAAAAAAAAGTGTGGGGCGCTGACTCTCAAAAAAATCTAAGCTCTATAGTCAATAGCATTACTAGTAGAAATTATGATGCACTAATAATTAGTGGTGACTTGAGTCACAATGGGACTGCGTCATCCTATTCACTATTAAAAGAAATAATCAAACCAATCAGCGTCAATCTTACTATTGTTCCTGGTAACCATGACAATAAATTAAATTTGTCTTCGGCGTTCAGTCAAAATTATTTAACAACACTTACAATCGCAGACTGGGAAATAATTTCAATGGACTCTGTTCAAGATAACAAGACTAGTGGTTTGCTGACAAAAGATGAACTTAAACTGCTAGCGGAAAAAATTCTAGCTTCAACTAAAAAGTTTATTGTGCTTTGCCTTCATCATCCTCCAATTGCTATGGACAGTGATTGGGATGATAAAAAATCCTTAGAAAACTCAGATGATTTTTTTAATACCATCGACCAGTTTAGCAACATTAAAGCAGTTATTTGGGGACACGCTCATCAAGGCTCTGAATTTAATAGAAATGACGTCAAACTTTTCTCTTGTCCATCAACAGCCCTTCAATTTAATGGCTCTGAAATGATTGGTTATAACCACTACAATCTGAGTAATGAAGGCGAAATTAATTGCGAAACAGTGTGGCTATGACAAACGATCAAATACTAACAAAGCTAATGGATAAACAAAAAAAAGTATCCTACTCAAATATTTCTGATATTTTTGAGATTAACTTTAAAAAAATTTCGAGACTTATTCCACTTCTACCTTCTATTAAAAATGATTTTGTTGGAATAAAAAAACCATCTAACGACCTGTTTTTACTTTGTCATGACAAGGCTCCTTATACTGGAAGCTATACATTAACCCACAAGATTGAGTCTCAAGAGAAAATAATTAATCGGCCAGATATTTGTTTCAAAATTTACTTTGATGCAAGGCTTTTAGAGGTGACCTCAATATGTAAAGAAACAAGAATTAATGACTCTCACCCTCTGATCAATGACTGCAGTGACCTAGCCTTCCAATTAGAGCTTAACCTGTTCATGCTAAGGTGGCTAGATTATTGTTTGGATAGGTACAATGGAGCTCAATGGTCACAAAGCAAATAAAAACTGAGAATTCAAAACTAGTCATTGCAATTTCTTCAAGGGCATTGTTTAACCTTGATCACTCCCATCAGATATTTAAAGACGAAGGTATTGAGGCGTATGCCAAACATCAACAAGAAAATGAACAAGAAATTCTTGAGCCAGGTGTGGGCTTCACTTTAGTGAAAAAATTACTTAAATTAAATAGCAAGAAAACTCCAATTGATGTAATCTTGCTTTCAAGAAATAGTGCTGATACTGGCTTAAGAATTTTTAACTCGATTGAGCATTATGGTTTAAATATTTCAAGAGCAGCGTTTACTCGCGGAGAGAGCACCCACCCATTTGTTGGAGCCTTTGAAGCAGATTTGTTTCTGTCTAGTAACTATAACGATGTTCAGAAGGCTCTTCAGTCTGGCTATGCTGCAGCCTCAATTATTGAGTCAAAGTCAAACCATAGTCATCCTTCGCAGCTTAGAATTGCATTTGATGGGGATGCTGTTATTTTTTCAGATGAATCTGAGAAAATATTTCAAGAGAAGGGCCTTGAGGCTTTCCATGAAAACGAAGTCCTGTCTGAAAAAATTAAACTAAAAGCAGGCCCATTTAAATCTTTTCTGGTCTCTTTACAAAAAATTCAATCAACATTTCCTGAAGAAAATAATCCTATAAGAACTGCATTAGTTACTGCAAGATCGGCCCCAGCTCATAAAAGAGTTATTCACACCATGAGAGAATGGGGGATACGCATAGATGAGTCATTTTTTCTGGGTGGGCTTGAAAAAGGTGTCTTCCTAAGAGAGTTTGGAGCAGATATTTTTTTCGACGATCAGCAGCAGCATTGTGACTCAGCATCTCAGTATGTTCCTACTGGTCATGTTCCAAGCGGCATTAAAAATATATAGCATTTTTAATAGAACTTAATTATTGCTTAAACTCACCATGAGCTTTAATTGGTAAAATACATATTATTATTATTTAAAGTTTACTGATGTCAAATAAAATTCAAGCCATTCGAGGAATGAATGATCTGCTACCAGCAGACTCTACCCTTTGGAGTTCTTTGGATGAAACTATTAGTAATCTTCTTATCTCTTATGGCTATAAATATTGCCGTACTCCAATTGTTGAAAGTACAGAGACTTTTTCTCGTGCAATAGGAGAAGTGACAGACATTGTAGAAAAAGAGATGTACACATGGGAAGACAATAATGGTAACTCTTTAACTTTAAGACCTGAAGGTACAGCTAGCGTAGTTAGAATGATGATAGAGCATAACTTGCCTCGTGAAGGAATACAAAAAGTTTTTTATACTGGCCCAATGTTTCGACATGAAAGACCACAAAAGGGAAGATACCGACAATTTCACCAAGTTGGAGTAGAGGTTTTTGGAGCTTCTGACGCTAAAATTGATGCTGAATTAATATCTATTACAGATTCACTCTGGAAGACTCTTGGAATCAACGCAAGATTAGAAATTAATTCTCTGGGCTCAAAGGAAAGTCGAGCCTCTTATCGAAATATTCTGTTGGCTTTTTTTAGTGCAAATAAAGGCCAGTTAGATGAAGATAGCCTTCGCCGATTAAAGACAAATCCTTTAAGAATATTGGATAGTAAAAATAAAGATCTGGATTTACTAATTTCTAATGCTCCTAAAATGATTGATCATTTGGATAATGAATCTAAAGAGCACTTTAATATTTTAAAAAACTATTTAGAGAGTCTGGATATTCCTTATGAGGTTAATCCAAAACTTGTAAGGGGCTTAGACTACTATAATCAAACTGTATTTGAGTGGATTTCAAATGATTTAGGGTCGCAAGGTACTATTTGTGGCGGTGGTAGATATGATGGTTTGGTTGAAAAAATGGGTGGCACCCCTACCCCAGCAATTGGCTTTGCAATGGGCTTAGAGAGGATAGCCCTTCTAATTCAAGACAAAAATAGTCAGCTTGTAAACAAGAGGCGCCAACTCTATTTTGTTGCCTTAGGTGATAAGGCACAAATTGAGTCAATGAAGCTGTCCAAAAAAATTCTCCAGGCACTGCCTAATATCACACTTATTAATGACATAAGCATGGGTAGCTTAAAAAGCCAAATGAAAAAAGCAGATAAATCTAATGCTGACTTTGCTTTAATTCTTGGAGAGGAAGAATTATCAAACAATCAGTTGAGTATTAAGCCCTTAAAAGGCCAAGGAGTCCAGCAATCGATTGAGCTTGAGGGTATCATTCAGCATCTTCAGGAGATATTATGAAAAATTTTATAGAAATTAGCGACACGGAAGAAGAGCAAGTCGACAAAATTAAAAAATGGTGGAATAGCAACGGCAAGCAAATTCTTGCTGGCGCGGCTCTTGGTCTTGTAGGAGTATTTGGTTGGAATTCATATGGTGATTATCAAGATAGTCAAGCTTTGAATGCTCGAACTTTATATTTAAGCTACGCATCAGACTCCACTAATATTGGAGCTTATGACAAACTGATTAAGGATCATTCTTCAAGTAGCTATGCTGACCAAGCAACATTCTTAATGGCTAACTATTTATTTGAAGCTGGTAATTACGCTCTTGCACTTGACTCTCTAAAGCCTTTAATAAGTCGTGAAAACGTTGTTATAGCTTCAACCGCAATTTTAAGATCCGCCTCACTTCACTTACAGCTTGGTGAACATAATGATGCACTTGCAATTCTTGATGTTGATTCTGGAGAAGGGTTTTCTGGTTTATTTTATAATCTTACTGGTGATATTTACTTAGATCTTAACAACAAAGAAGAGGCTAAAAAATACTATAGCCTCGCAATCGAAAATATTACAGCAAACTCAAGCCTTACCCAACTAATTCAGATTAAGTTGGACGATCTGAATTGATATAAATTTCATAGAAAATTGTGAGCTACCCCATCATCTCATTGGTTGGCAGACCTAATGTAGGCAAGTCGACACTATTTAATCGTCTTAGCAAGTCTCGTCAGGCACTTGTTTCTGATTTTGAGGGGTTAACGCGTGATCGTCAATATGTTAATATCGAGCTTGATGATGACATTCACTGCACAATTGTAGATACTGGCGGTATGACACACGAAGAATCTGTTATTGATTCTGGGATCCACGCTCAAGTACTCAATGCTCTTAATGAGTCTGATGTAATCTATTTTATTGTCAGCAATAAAGATGGAGTAACCTCTCTTGATCTTGATATTGCTTCTCAGCTTAGAAAACTACGAAAAAATATTATCTTGGTATGCAATAAGGCAGAAGGATTAAATAAGAGTTCAGCTGCAGAATTTTATGAACTCGGGCTAGGAGATCCTTGCCTTATATCAGCTGAGCATAATCAAGGAATTCCAGATCTAATTGAAAAAACAATCCCCCTACTTCCTGAAGCTACAGAGGATGTAATTCCTGAAGTTAAGGGAATTGCAGTAGCAGTTCTAGGCAGACCTAATGTTGGTAAATCAACACTCATAAATCGAATATTAGGTGAAGAAAGGGTTATGGCGGTGGATCTTCCTGGAACAACTCGTGATTCGATCTTTATCCCTTTTGAGCGTGAAGGTCAGCAATACACACTAATTGATACAGCTGGAATAAGGCGCAAAAGAAGTGTAAGCCATAAAGTCGAAATTTTTAGTATTATTAAGGCTAAAGATGCTATTGAAGATTCACACGTTGTGGTTCTAGTTTTAGATGCGCACGAAGGAGTGACTGAACAAGATGCTACTCTTTTAGGAATGATAGCAGACAAAGGTCGTGCCCTTTTAATCGTCATTAATAAGTGGGATGGTTTAGATGATTATCAAAAAAGCGAAGTAAAAAGAAAGCTAGATATTAAGCTTTCATTTATAAGCTACGCTTCAGTTCATTATATTTCAGCGCTTCACGGTTCAGGTGTCGGAAAATTATTTGGGCCAATTAAAAGATCCTTTGAGAATGCTGGCGGAAGACACCCAACCTCACAACTCAATAGAATCCTAGAACAAGCAAATAAAGCGCACTCTCCTCCCCCTGTTGCTGGGAGAAGACTAAGATTAAAATTTGTAAATCAGTCTGATGTTTTTCCGCCTACTTTTACCTTTCATGGCAATCATGTTGATAGCGTTCCAAGTAGCTACGAGCGTTTTCTAAAGAATTTTTTTATTACATCCTTAAAACTTACTAATACACCTGTAAAAATCCAGTATAAGAGTGGTGAGAATCCATTTAAAGACAGGAAGAATATTCTTTCAGCTCGACAAGTGCAAAAAAAGAAGCGCCTTATGAGATTTGTTAAAAAGAAATAAACTTAACCTATAATAAAGTTAAAACTGTGATTATTCTTAGAACCTTTGGACTGAGAATTCAGAAATTGGGAGCGGTGGTTTAGATTTAGTAATAATTGACTCAACAATTTCTGCAGTGACTGGCGCCAAAGTTAGTCCAATATGACCATGTCCAAAGGCATAAATAATATCATTACCTTTACTAGATTGAGAAATAACTGGTTTACTATCTGGAATTGATGGACGAAAACCCAGCCACTCCCTACTTGGTTTTCTTAGGTTTGGAAAAAAACTTAAAGCTCCTTTTTCTAAGTGATTTACTCTATGCCTAGAGATTTCTGGGCTTAACCCTCCCAGCTCAACAGTTCCAACAACTCTTAATCTTCCAGTCATTGGAGACATATAAAATCCACTCTCTGCGGAGCAACAAGGTCTATTTAACAAGGGGTCTTTCATATCATATTCAACATGGTAACCACGCTCAGCATCTAAGGGAATATGGTCTCCAGCCTGTTTTGCAAATTTCTTGGAGTATGCACCAGCTGATATGACTAGATGTTTTGATATAACTTTTGACTTGTCTGCCAGAGTTACTTCAACCCCCTCACCAGTCCTCTCAATTCTATTGGCTGCTTTCTTAATAACTTGACACCCTTTTTTAACACTTGCATCTAACAATAGTTTTGTCATTTTTCCAGGGTCGCTCATATAAGCGCCATCTGGGAAATAAGACGCACCACCCTCAGAAAAATTCAAATTTGGCTCTAGCTTATTAAGCTCTGATGGATTTAACATTTCGGCATTTAAACCATACTTCTTCCGATTATTAATATCCTTCAAGCCAGATTCATAGGAAGAATCTGTTTTATACAAGTAAATATTGCCATTACTGTTTAGTATAGATTGGCCATTTATCTGATCTGCCAATTCTTCCCAACGAAGTCGTGAATTTGCCAAAAGATCTGTAATTGCCTGGGCGTTTTTAGCAGCTTGCTTGGGCATGGACTGATACAAAAATCTAATCAACCATGGCGCCAATGAGAGAATTTCAGAGCGCTTTACAGAAATAGGGCTATTTTTGTTAAACAATAAAGATGGTAGTTTTTTTATAATTTCAGGAGATCCAACAGGTAGAACCGCATATTCAGCTATTGTTCCAGCGTTACCGTATGAGGTTCCAGTTCCTGGCTCTTCAGGATCTAAAAGAATTACCTCTCTGCCAGCATTAAGCATCTTTAGGGCAATGGATAAGCCTATTACTCCTCCACCCAAAATAACTACATCAGTTTTTATCATTGAACAAGATTTTAATAACGATTAACAATGTTTAAAGTTTAATACAAATAAAACTTAAGAGAGTATTAGATTATGAGCTTGTTTTGCTGCCTTGATAAAACTTTCAAATAAAGGATGGCCATCTCTAGGCGTAGAAGTAAATTCTGGATGAAACTGGCAAGCAACAAACCAAGGATGATCTTTAATTTCAACCATTTCAACTAACAAGCCATCAGATGATCTTCCTGAAATTTTAAGACCAGCTTCCTCAATTTTAGAGATAAGATTATTATTAACTTCGTATCTATGGCGATGCCTTTCAACTACCTTATCTGAGCCATAAATTTTTTGAGAATGACTGCCCTTAACTAGTTCACACTCTTGGCCACCTAACCTCATAGTACCCCCCAAGTGTGACTCTGAATCGCGTTTTTGAGTTTCCCCATTTTCATCTTGCCACTCAGTAATAAGCCCTATCACAGGGTAATCTGTATCTTCATCAAATTCTGTACTGTTTGCACCATCCATTTGGGCCATATTTCTAGCAAACTCTATTACAGCAACTTGAAGGCCTAGACAAATTCCTAAGAAAGGAATGTTATTCTCTCGAGCAAATTGAACTGCCTTAATTTTTCCCTCTATACCGCGTAATCCAAAGCCACCAGGAACTAGTACCGCACTCATTTTGCTTAAAGCATCAGCACCATTTTTTTCAATCTCTTCAGAATCAAAATAATGAATATTTACTTTTGTTTGTGTGTGAACTCCAGCATGAATTAGTGCCTCTGAAAGAGACTTATAGGATTCAGTTAAATCCATATATTTTCCAACCATTGCAATATCAACACTATGATTGGGTCTCTCCAGTTTAGAAACAACACTCTTCCACTCCGATAGGTCTGCTGGTCCACATTTAAGTCCTAATTTAGACACAACAATATCATCAAGGCCTTGCTCATGCAGGTCTTCAGGAACCTTATAAATAGTATCTTTATCCAAAGACATAAAAACTGAATTCTCAGGTACGTTTGTAAATAAAGCAATCTTTTTACGATCTGAATCCTCTAGTGCATACTCTGATCGACAAATAAGAATATCTGGCTGAATTCCAATTCCTCTAAGCTCCTTCACAGAGTGTTGCGTTGGCTTAGTTTTTAACTCTCCAGCAACCTTAATATAAGGAAGAAGCGTTAAATGAATGAATAAAGTATTCTCTCGCCCAAGCTCTAAGCTCATTTGACGAATGGCCTCTAAAAATGGCAGGGACTCAATATCACCTGCTGTACCACCAATTTCTACAAGAGCAACATCTGCATCCTCAATACCCTCTTTCATTAATTTTTTTATTTCATCAGTAATGTGGGGAATAATTTGAACCGTTGCGCCAAGATAATCGCCTCTTCTCTCACGCTCTATGACATTTTGATAAACTCTTCCTGCGGTAAAGTTATTCTTTTTTCCAAGTTGAGTGCGAACAAATCGCTCATAATGGCCTAAATCTAGATCAGTTTCAGCGCCATCATTGGTAACAAAAACCTCGCCATGTTGAAATGGGCTCATTGTTCCAGGATCAACATTTATATAAGGGTCTAATTTAAGGAGAGTTACGTTAAGGCCTCGTGTTTCTAGAATTGAAGCCAAAGATGCAGAGGCTATCCCCTTACCTAAAGAAGAAACAACGCCGCCAGTTATAAAGATGTATTTTGTCATGTAAAACTAACAAAGTTTGAAATAGTTATGATACACAAAATTAGGTAGAATATGGGCACATCCAAACAAACAAATCACGATGGGTTATAGACAATTCGTAAAGAGACTCTTTCCATACTTAAAAAACCATATTGGAAAACTTTTCTTTACATCATTAATGATGATATTTGCTACGGTATTGGAGACATCAATACCTGAGATTACAGGGCAAGTAGTCGACATATTATTCTCTAATAATCACTCCAGTAAGGCTGCACTTTCTTATTCAGCAGCTCTATTCATTGTAATCGCACTAAGTTCTGTATTCGCTTTGATATCGGTCAGTGCAAGCTCTTGGATTTCAAACAAAGTAATATTAGATCTAAGAGTTGATATGTTTACCAAACTTCTTAAGCTCCCTAAAACCTACTTTGATAAAAACACAACAGGGGAGACACTTTCTAAGTTGACTTTTGACGTTGAGCAAATCTCTGCAGCTGCTTCAACAATGTGGCTGGCGCTTATTAAATCTTCCTTCACCGTTGTAATATTAACGGGGTATTTATTCTATAAAAATTTCCTATTAAGCCTTACTCTTTTAGTGCTACTTCCGCTTGTGTATTTTGCAGTAAAACTATCCACGAGTAGAATCAGAAAAAGCTCAAGAAAAGTTCAAGAGTCAATGGGGAAAATGACCCATCTATTGAATGAAAATATTTCAGGTAATGATCTTATTAAAATATATAACGCTCAATCTAGCGAACAAAATAAATTTTTTAATATTATTAATACAATACGCCAGCAAAGGTTCAAAGTTGATTTGGCTGCAGGCCTTAACACTTCGATTGTAAATGCTCTAATTGGCTTGGCTTTAGCGTGCGTTGTTTATTTTTCATCAACCCACTTAATGATGAGTGCTGGTGACTTTTTAGCTTACTTTACAGCTATGGGCATGCTAGTCAAACCTTCTAAAACGCTCATAAACATTAATAAGCCATTACAGCAAGCTTTGGTATCAGGAGCGAGTGTTTTTGGTTTAATTGATGAGAGGTCCGAGACCAATCTTGGGAGTACAAAAATGAAACAAGCAGGAGGGGATATTTACTTTGATAACGTTAGTTTTTCGTATGCTAATGAAAAACCTTCATTAAAAAATATCACTCTAAATATTAAGAATGGAGAGACTATTGCTCTCGTTGGCTCAACTGGAAGCGGTAAAACTACTTTGGTCAACCTTCTTGCACGCTTCTATAATCCAACAGAAGGCAACATATTAATAAATGGCGAAAATATTAATAACTATGATCTAGAGTCTTTCAGATCAAACTTTTCTTTTGTAGATCAAAATGTGCGGTTATTTAATGACACTATTAGTGGCAATATTGCATTTGGACAAAAAGAAAAAATGCCAATGGATTCAATTGTTAACGCTGCAAATATCTCCAACTCAACTGAGTTCATTGAAAAGCTTGATCACAAATTTGACTCTGACATTGGAGAAGATGGGGTTACCCTATCTGGCGGCCAGCGACAAAGACTTTCTATTGCTAGAGCAATTGCCAAAGATAGTGCAATTTTAATTCTTGATGAGGCAACCTCAGCGCTTGACTCTGCAACTGAAAAACTCGTTCAATCAGCAATCACTAAAATGCAGAAAGGCCGAACCACAATCATTATTGCGCATCGATTAAGCACAATACAAAATGCTGATCGCATTATCGTATTAAAAGAAGGTGCGATTATTGAGCAAGGATCTCATAAAGAGTTAATTAAAGCCTCTGGCGAATACGCAAAGTTAAACCAGCAACAACTTTAAAATACTTAACTTTACTTATTTCTTATGCGATTTAATGCGCTTGATGCATCAAGCACGCCTCTAACTTTTTCAGAGGCGGAAAGTAATGTCTCTTCCCTACCAACGTGCCATAGAATTAAGCTAGCAGAATAGACTAAACCATCATAAAACATTCCATCTTTTCCAGAAAGAGCTGATTGACCTAATTCAGCAACATACGTTGCCAGAGAGTTTCTGTTTTGAGGACTTTCAAACTCCTTTGGAATACTGATAGCACGAAACTCACGATGGATTCCTATTGTCTTAGGGTCAATATCAACTCTGTCTTTTTCTTCGCCTTTATGATAAGACACCATCATTCCTTTTTGCCTCAGTGATGGAACTACTCCGCCCTCCACACCGCGTATTAATAGGCTACTTGAAAAGCCTGCTTGATCTGCCAGAGAGGCGTATATTGGTGGGTAAGGTTTATGGACATAGCCCAAAATTGAATGAGTATTAATACCTTTTATAGGGCCAATTAATGATTCAACTGTATTCAGAACAGTTCTTTTAACTAATTTATTTCTAAGTGGGACCAGATCATGAAGTGGCTTACAATATTTACTTTGATCAATATAAGTCCAGCCAATAGATCCATCCTCTATTCTATTTAGAGCATCATCAATTGACAAATCAACGTTCTGATTTATAGCTTTATAAATATGACGGTGAGTTAATCCAAATTTTGGAGAAACAGAATCCAAGCCATGAATAACAGTTGGAAAACCTAACTCCGCGAGCAATGGCGGTAAAAAAGAAGAAATGGGAATGGATCGATTAAATCCGCTATAGGGGTCCCCAATATCTATTAAATTCTTAACTGAAGATTGCCTGGAGTTAATTGAACTCAATAATGCCAATAAAATGCCAATATTTTCATCCAATGTTTCACGCTTCATTCTCATTGCAATTAAAAAAATTGCACTTTGAACCTCATTAATTTCACCATTTAAAATTGCCTTCATTGCAAGTTCGGACTCTTTCAAGCTAATACTTTTACTAAGAACTGGACCCGTCGCTATGCGCTGAATAATAGAATGCATCAATTCAGCCGAATTCATTTATCTGCTTCCTCAATTTGAATACTTACTAGCCCATCTTTAAGTTTAGCTTGGAAAGTTTTAAGCGGATGAATATCATCATCTACGCAGAGGCCAGAATCTAAATTAAATGTGTATCCATGAAGCGCGCATTTAATTTCATTACCCTGAACACACCCTAGACTCAGCTTAATGTCTTCATGTGGGCAGCGATTCTCAAAACAATACAAATGCTTGTTGATAGAAGTAATAACTAAATCAAGATCCTCAATATGGATCTCTTTCATCAGATTAGGTAGCGGAGGGGATTCTAATGTATTAAACCACATTAGCAAAGTAATCTAGAAAAGCGTCCATATTCGATTACTATCAAGTTCATCTCTGCACTGGGAGAGCTGAGTCTTATAGGTGTTAGATTTACTTTCAACTTTTTTTGCAATATCAAGCAACCAGGCTTTGCTTTCATAGCTTTTCTTATTAAAGCCGCCATGACCCTCATGGTATGCAAGATACTGGCGATATGCGTCTGTTTTACTAATCTTAGACCTTAATGAAGACTGGTTAGCATACCATCCAACAAAATCAATCGCATCAGTGAAATCATCTCTTTTAGCAGTCTTGTTGCCAGTTTTAAGTTGGTACCACTCCCAAGTTGCTTTTTTAGCCTGGGTATAGCCAAATGAATCGGTTGGTCTTGCGCCAGGTATGATTCCAAAAATTTTATTACGAGGTGGCTTCGCTTTTGAAGCAAAGCGAGACTCTTGATGAATGATTGCCATCTGCAAGTGCATCGGCACTTTCCATTTCTCCTCACTCAGCTTAGCTGCTCGATACCAGCTCACCTTCTCATCTAGTAAATTACAGATGTTAGTAACTTCTCTAGCAGGCGTTGAAAGACAACCAGAAACAGAAATTACAACTAACAAGCTTAGGACAAACAGTTTTTTCATTTAAGCAATAAAAACAAAGTAGGCAATAATCAACTGAAAAACTAATAAAACACCAAACATTGCTTTAATGTCGTTATCAGTTAAAGGCTCTGACTCTTCAGCAACTTTCTCTAACTTAACGTCAATAGCAACTAGACCTTTATCAGAGTTTTCAACTTTAAATTTAACTCTAGTGTCACTTCTTAAACGTGATTTATTAAAAACATTTTTCTGGTGAACGAAATACTTTTCATTATCGTCTCCCGTAATAAATCCATAACCTTTTGTACCAAATTGGGCGACTATGCCCGTCATTTTTTTAGCCATTACATTCTCACTTTTTGCAGACAATACACTGCTTTTTCAACAAAATCTACTCCTTCAAGTAGAAACATTGGCTCATTTTCAATATCATTAATATACTCAAACTCTTGGCACTGAAAAGAACCACCATAAAGTGAATCAACCTCAGATTTACTAACAGCAAATGGTGGGCCAACCCGTTGATGTTGAGGATAGTTCAACGTTAACAATAATATCCTTACATCTTTAGATATTATATCATTTAAATGATTCACATATTTTGGTCTTAATGCCTTATCTAGTGCAATAAGTGATGCTCGATCATAAACAGCCTTGACGTTAACTAAGTGCCTCGGATTTAAAGTAAAGAAATCGCCACAGAATATTTGAATTCCTTTGCCCTCATAAAGTTTCAGCCCATCAATTTTAGAAACAGAATACTCTAATTTGTTCTCGCTAAAAAACTGCTCGGCAGCAATCTCACTCATCTCTACGCCAACAACTTTAAGGCCTTTTTGCAAGAGGTATAACATATCAAGACTCTTTCCACAGAGCGGGACAAAAATCTTATCGCCAGTAACTAAATTCAGTTTAGAGAAATACTCAATCAATTGGGAATTAATTTGCTCTGCGTGCCAACCAATTTTATTGTTTTCCCATCTCTTGTGCCAGTCTGTCATATTCATTCCTTGATATAATAGAGAATCATATTAGTGAATCATAAAACATTATGACCAATTTTAAAAGTGGCTGGTCAGATTATTTAAGTCCAGAAAAAGAGAAGCAGTATTTTAGAGCTTTAGATTTTTATCTTAACTCAAAAAGGAATTTAAATATCTATCCTCCGAAGAATTCCTGGTTCAAGGCACTCGAATATTCAAGTTTTGAAAAAACCAAGGTAATCATACTGGGGCAAGACCCTTATCATGGAGAAGGTCAAGCAGAAGGTTTAAGCTTTTCCGTGCCAAAAGGAATTGCTATTCCGCCATCACTTAGAAATATTTTTAAAGAACTGCATAGCGATGATGTGGGCTTTACTAAACCCGAACATGGAAATTTAATATCTTGGGCACATCAAGGTGTGCTTCTTCTTAACTGCGTTCTTACAGTCGAAAAAAATAAACCTGCATCACATGCTAATCAAGGATGGGAAAATTTTACAGACGAGATAATTAAAATCTTAAGTATCAATAAAAGTAATTTAGTATTTGTTCTTTGGGGCTCTTATGCAAATAAAAAATCTGAGTTAATTGATAGCGGCAAACACCTAATACTTAGTGCGCCCCACCCTTCTCCCTTTTCTGCTTATAAAGGTTTCTTTGGCTCTAAGCATTTTTCTAAAACAAACCATTACCTTAAATCAACAAATCAAGAAATTATTGACTGGAGCATTCCCCTATGAAATTAATGATTGATGATGCAGTTTGGGGTTATAAAGAAATATTTTCTGAGTTTGGAGAAATTAACACCCTTCCAGGGAGGGACATTAACCGGAAGAGTTTATTAGATTGCGAGATACTCATAGTACGATCAAGAACTAAAGTAAATAAACAACTCCTTGATGGAACCAAAGTTAGGTTTGTTGGCTCAACAGTTGCCGGACTTGATCACATTGACGAAAATTATTTACACGAAAATGGCATTTCATTTGCATCTGCTCAAGGATGTAATGCAAATGCTGTCGCAGAGTATGTAATCAGCGCAATTTCAAATCTAGCCAATGATTATAGTTTTGATTTATCAACGAAAACGCTAGGAATAATTGGCGTTGGAAATGTTGGAACAAGGTTAGATTTCAAAGCAAAGCAACTTGGAATAACCACCCTTCTTAACGATCCTATTCGTGAAATTAACGAAGGAAAGAATGAGTTTGTGGATCTTGATATAGCGCTTAGTGCCGATATTGTAACTTTCCATACTCCCCTAACTTTTTCAGGGGCTCACCCTACTCACAACCTCCTTGGAAGCCATAACTTTGAAATAATTAAAGAAGATTCTATTTTAATCAACGCAGCTCGAGGAGGAATAATTGATGAAAGCATTTGGGCAGTCACTAAAACAAAAGAAAATATAATAGACTGCTGGGAGAATGAGCCAAACATTAACTCTAAACTACAAAGTGATGCCTACTGGGCAACGCCTCACATCGCAGGACATTCAATAGATGCAAAATTTATGGGTAGTTTTATGATTTATAAAGAGCTGTGTCACTTTTTAAAAGCGTCATTTAACAATGAAATTGGGCAGCTTATTAATCCACAAGTGAGGGTCATTAATGACAGCACACTTCATGAAACTCTTAATGCAATATACTCATTTTTCAATGATCATGAAGCTATAAAAGAAACTTCAAATTTTGAAGATTATCGCCGTAATTATCCTGAGCGCTATGAGTGGCGTCACTTCAAAGCTCAATTTGACTTACCTAAAAATGAACTTTAGCTCTATATTCAATGAATATTTGGTTTTGTCAGGTTGTCAACATGCAAAACTTCATTCACCTGATCTTCACTCATTAGTCCCTCTTTAATGATTATCTCTCGAACTGTCATTCCATCTTTTAAGGCTTTTTTAGCAATGCGAGCTGACTCTTTATAGCCCAAATGAGGAGTAAAGAATGTCGCTATTCCTGGGCTTTGTTCAACATATCTTGCGCACACTTCAACATTTGCAGTAATTCCGTCTACACACTTCGTTCTTAGCATTATCATTGCATTGGTCATATAGCGCAATGAACGCAGAATGTTGACCGCTAAAACAGGCTCAAAGGCGTTGAGCTGCATTTGACCAGCCTCAGCCGCTAATGTAATGACCAGATCATTTCCAATTACTTGAAAGGCAGTTTGATTAACAGCCTCAGGAATAACAGGATTAACTTTGCCAGGCATAATTGAAGATCCAGCTTGAACGGCTGGCAGATTTATCTCATTAAACCCAGCAATCGGGCCTGATGATAACAACCTTAAGTCATTAGATATTTTTGAAAGCTTTATGGCAACCCTCTTAAGAACAGAAGAGAACGACACAAAAGCACTGGTGTCAGATGTTGCAGCAATTGGATTTGGAGCAAGAACTAAAGGCAGTCCAGACAATTCTGCCAAAGCCTCTACCGCTATTTTTGGATAATCTAGATGACTATTGATACCTGTGCCAATAGCTGTAGCACCTAAATTGACTTCCATGAATAATTGTGACATTTCGTTAAGCCTTTTAATGTCATCTAATAAGGTATTACCGAAAGCAGTAAACTCCTGACCAAGACTCATTGGAACAGCGTCTTGCAATTGTGTTCGGCCCATTTTAATAATGCCAGCAAATTCAACTCCTTTAGCATGAAAAGAATCAGACAGGTCCTTTATGGCTTTTAATAAAGGGTCATACTCTTTTAAAAATCCAACCAATAAAGCAGTCGGGTACGTGTCATTAGTAGACTGCGACATGTTGACATGCATAAGCGGTGAGATGGCTTCATAATCACCCTTCTCTTTTCCTATCATTTCTAGTGCAACATTTGCAATGACCTCATTAGCATTCATATTGGTTGAAGTTCCAGCGCCGCCTTGAATAATTTCTACAACAAACTGATCATGAAACTCGCCATCAATAATCCTCTCACATGCGCTAACTATAGGTTTATAAATTTCATCATCTAATAGGCCCAGTTTATTGTTTGCTCGAGCGCACGCAAGCTTAACCATGGCATAAGCTATAACTATGTTTGGATAAACTGAAATAGCGACATCGGCTATAGGGAAATTATCAACAGCACGCTTGCTATGAATTCCATAATAAGCATCATAAGGTATTTTCATTTCACCTAAAAAATCAGTTTCAATTCTATATTTCATAATTTCAAATATTAAACAAAAGTTTTGTTAAATTAACTTAAAGATTGTGTAAATGATACGCTTATGAGTATTTAACTTTTGACAGCATTAGTGAATTAAGAGTCGACTATGAAGCAATACTAAATGAGAGAATACAAATATCTAGCTAGCATTGAAATTGACATAATGACAATTAAAAAACGAATCACAAGTGGATTCGCTTTTAATAAATAATGGGTACCAAAAAAAGCGCCTATTAACTGCCCTGCCATCATTATGAAGCCAATTAAAAAGCCTATATGGCCAAAACTAAAGAAAACTATAAACCCAGCAATGTTTGATGCAAAATTTAATGGCTTTGCTAGAATTGTCGCTTGGATAATTTCAAGTTTTTTAAGCATAACACCTGTCATTACAAAAAAAGATCCAGCACCTGGCCCAAACATGCCATCATAAAAGCCAACAACTGGAACGGCATATTTATCAAAGCGTTTGTCAGGTCCTTTGGTCTTTGAGGTAGTTTTGGGTTTAGGAGAGATAATAAAATAGATTGAAATAAAAACCAATACTATCGGTATCGCGTAAGACAAAGCTTTGGTGTCAATAAACTGAACAATAACCCCGCCGATTGCAGATCCAATAAAAGCCACTAGCATTAAATACTTAACTGCATTCCAGTTCAACTTTTTTTTGCGAAAAAGGAGCAATGTTGCAATACCTGTGCCCATACTGCCCTGAAACTTATTAGTACCAAGAACATAGATAGGCGGAATACCACTTAATAATAATGCAGGAACTGCCAGCAATCCTCCACCTCCAACAAGGGTATCAAGAAAACCTGCAACCATTCCAACTAGAAATAAAAAAGTTAAAATTTCCAAAGAGTAGTTTGCTAAATCCATAATATCAATTACCCCAAATAACTGGAAACCAGTCTTCCCTTAATCGCTCTCCATTTTTTTGATTTATATTTGGAAAATTAGGAGAGGTGCGGCCTGTTCGATTGCGATAAACCACATCATCACCAAGTAAACGAAACGAAAGTGTGCGGCTTATATCATCTGTCTTATTGGCGCTTGCCCCATGTATTGTCTTAAAATTAAAAGCAATAACATCGCCTGGCTCTGTTTTCCATTGCTTGATTTCAAAATCACCATTATCAACATTTGGCATATCCATAAAAGCATCATCATCTTCATAAAAGCTCTCATTATTAGCCCAGTTTGTTGGGCGAATTTCTTTTTTAAAACTATGACTACCAGCCAAAGATTTTAAAGAAACACTCTTTTCTCTTGGCTCAAGGGGGAGCCAAAAACTTACCGTTTGATGCCCTGAAACGCAGTAGTAAGGAAGGTCTTGGTGCCAAGGAGTAAGTGTGCCAGAGAGTGCTTCCTTGTAAAAAAAATGATCGTGAAAAAATTGTACGGATGTTGATTCCATTAATCCTGCGGCAATAGGAGCTAAAGGTGAGTTTAGTACAAAATCTGAATACTCAGGAATACGCCGCCAATTACAAAAATCCTCCAAAAATTTACCTTCATAATCTTTTCCTTTATGAGTCAAAGCGCTTTCACTTGGATTACCAATATGATGCTCAGCGCCCTTAGTTAACGTATCAATCCATTCATTAAAAACACCTCGAAGAATAACGACACCATCATTTTGAAAGTCTTGTATATCTGATTTATTAAGAAGTATTGTCATTAATATTGGTTCGTTGATATTACTATTTTATGATTCTATTTACAATGAACCTATGATAATGACTAAATCCCAGGATTTAGAATATAAATATAATAATTAATACACAGCAAGAGAGCGGGCAAAAACAACTGTATTATTACTATAATTTTTACAGCTACAACCATCAATGAAATTTTCTAAAGAAGTCTTTACCATTAAAAAAATTCCCAAAGTTGTTTGGAGCTCTGAAGACTCTTTTAATTTAAAGCCTAAGCCGTTAACCTTTGTATTCTTAGTGTTTGGACTGTTTTTATTTGGTCTTGGTGAAAGCCTTCTTATTACTAGTGGGGCAGGTGTAGGCCCATACACGGTATTAGCTCAAGGAATATCTAACCTCACCGATTGGTCAATTGGACTTTCTACTTTTGTTATTAGTATTTTCGTATTGGTGCTGTGGATTCCTCTCAAACAAAAACCCGGAATGGGAACAATCCTAAATGCTTTTATTATCGCATTGACAATTGAATTTTCGGTCTATTATTTACCTTATCCAGAATCGTATCCATTGCAAGTATTGCAAGTTGTAATTGGGGTCCTCACTATAGGGCTTGGGAGCGGTTTTTATTTAATCTCAAATTTAGGTGCTGGACCAAGGGATGGGCTAATGATTGGCTTACAAAGAATAAGCAACATGCCAATATATTCAATCCGAACCACGATTGAAATCAGCGTAGTTATCATTGGTTCTCTTTGTCTTCTGAATAATATTGATAAATTATTAGGCGAGGTAGTTGGCCTTGGAACGGCAATTTTCGCATTAGGGATTGGGCCATCCGTTGCACTTGGAATTACTCTAGTAGGAAAATTATCCAAGCAAGCCTAAAAGTATTTGGCATTATTTTTGAATATTTAATTCCAGTCATAATATTAAAAAAGATAAAATCAAGTAATGGATAAAATTATCGTTCAATCGGGTGATTTCGATTTATCAGTTGAAGTTAAGCTTGCTAAAGCCAACAACTCTAGCATCGGTGCAATTGTGAGCTTTGTTGGAACTGTCAGAGATCTCCAATCGAAATCGCTTAACACAATGACTCTAGAGCATTACCCAGGGATGACCGAAAAATCTTTGGAGTTAATTGCCAAAAAAGCAAGAGATAACTGGGAACTTCAAAGCATTACTATTATTCATCGTATTGGCACTCTTGAAGTTAACGATCAAATAGTATTGGTTATAGTAGCCAGCAAGCATCGCCAAGAGGCCTTTGATTCATGTAATTTCATTATGGACTACCTGAAAACCGATGCCCCTTTTTGGAAAAAAGAATCAACAGAAAATAAAGAAGAGTGGGTAGAGGCTAGAGCAAAAGACGAAAAACAAAAAAATCGCTGGAAATCTTAAAAATTAAAGTCTTCTGGGCTATTTAGATTAGTCAATAACTCTAAATGGCTTGAAACATTAACTCTTTCGGTGCGCTGCTGACGATACCAGAGAGCCATTTTCCGGCCTCCATCATCTAAAAATTTATCGAGACTTTCGCTAAGATTCGATTTCATAAGTGCAAACGTTGCGTGCATGATTTGACCGTCATGAGCAACACAAATATCTGAATCACTAATCTCCATCCGCTCAACCAATTCAGCTATTAAGGTTGAGTCAATCATTGGGCTGTCACAGGGTAGTACCAGTAAATAATTAGAAGAGCAGACTTTTAAGGCTTTAGAAATTCCAGCTAATGGCCCTTGATAGCCCTCTAAATCATCAACAATTACTTTGCCATACTTAGAGTAATCTTCTAAACTTCTGTTGGCACTAATAAATATTTCATTTACCCTGTCCTTAGCAACATTGACAGCATATGCAATTAATGGAAGGTTGCGAAACTCGATGAGTCCTTTGTCTTTTCCGCCCATTCTTGAGCCTTTGCCGCCTGCTAAGATGACAGCTGAAATCTCATTTTTCGATATTTTATTCACTTAATGCTTGTGCTTTTTTCAAGTTATTTGTAATTAGAAAATTTACTTACAATTGTATAATACCTTATGAATATTAAATCTATATTACCCGATGAGTCGTCAAAAAGTTAATTCAAGCTCGCCGATGTTTAGTGATTCGCTGATGAGCGCAGATGATGCTTTGTCATTTTTGATTGACGCAGCTATCATTACTAATAAGACAGAGACTGTTTCTTTGGATGACTCACTTGGTAGAATTTTAGCAAGCGATATACACTCGACAATAAACGTTCCAGGCTTTGATAATAGCGCAATGGATGGCTACACTATTGCATTAGATCATAATCAAACGACGCAAGCCAATCAAAGCTTTGAGGTTGTTGATAGAATTGCTGCAGGCTCGACAGGCAATGACCTAAAAAAAGGTTGTGCTGCTAGAATATTTACAGGCGCCCCAATTCCAAAAGGGGCGAACACTGTTGTTATGCAAGAAGAATGCAAACTATCGGAAGATGGCTCTAAGATTTCTGTTGAAAGAGCTCTTAATTTGAACGAAAATATTCGACCGCTCGGTAACGACATTCTTGAGTCAGATGTTATTCTTTGCTCTGGTATACAAATCAAACCTCAAGATATTTCTCTTGCAGCGTCAGTTGGTGTTGGCGAATTAAAAGTCTTTAAAAAAATTAAAGTGGGTGTTTTTTTTACGGGCGATGAGTTAGTAGAGCCTGGAAACCCTTTGTCACCAGGAAAAATTTATAACTCTAACCGCTATGCACTTGTCGTACTTCTAAAGCAGGTTGGTTGCGATGTGATTAACCTAGGAAATATAGAGGATAAGCTTGACGCAACTTGTGATGCACTTGAAACACTTGAGAGCCAGTGTGACTTAATTATGACGACTGGTGGCGTTTCTGTGGGAGAGGAAGATCATGTCAAGCCTGCCGTTGAAAAACTTGGTGAGTTAAATCTTTGGAAGATTCGAATGAAACCTGGAAAACCTCTTGCTTATGGTAAAGTTAATAAGACACCATTCATTGGGCTACCAGGCAATCCAGTATCAAGCTTTGTAACCTTTTGTATTTTTTCATTGCCATTTATTAAAAAAATGCAAGGAAACAGTAACTATGAATCTAAAATATCAAAGGTGAAAACAAATTTTGAATGTAAGCGTGCCAAACCAAGACGTGAATATGCGCGAGTTCGTATAGACCAGTCAACTGAAGTCCCTTTGGCGAATCTCTTCTCAAAACAAGGATCAGATGTAATGAGTTCAGTTGTTTGGGCTGATGGAATCATTGAGATACCTGAG
The DNA here is from genome assembly GCA_913057955.1 of uncultured Gammaproteobacteria bacterium. Classification (GTDB taxonomy): domain Bacteria; phylum Pseudomonadota; class Gammaproteobacteria; order PS1; family Pseudothioglobaceae; genus Pseudothioglobus. Next base: position 39,459 of record CAJXOB010000004.1, read on the forward strand.
AATACAACATTTGAAGCGGGAACTGTACTCAACTATTATCCAATGAGTGAGTTAACGAGATGAGCAAATTAACCCATATCAATGCTAATGGTGAAGCTCAAATGGTTGATGTTTCTGATAAAAATAATACTACTCGTGAAGCCAAGGCTGGCGCAAGAGTTGTAATGAAAGCTGAAACACTTGACTTAATCGTCTCCGGCTCAAACAAAAAAGGTGATGTTCTTGCCGTTGCGAGGATTGCTGGAATTCAAGCTGCAAAAAAATGCTCAGACCTTATTCCTCTTTGTCATCCACTGATGCTATCTAAAGTAAGCGTCGAGCTTAGCCCTAATAATGAAAAAAACTGCATTGACATAATTGCTACAGCAAAGCTAAACGGTAAAACTGGCGTTGAAATGGAGGCATTAACTGCTGCAAGTATTGCAGCCCTTACTGTTTATGATATGTGCAAGGCGGTCGATCGCTTCATGATTATTGACAATGTACAGCTATTAGAAAAGAAAGGCGGGAAGTCTGGACACTGGGTATTGGAAAATGAATAAACTAATTGATCCGTATAATCGAGAAATTACATATTTAAGAGTTTCAGTTACAGACCACTGTAATTATAGATGTCATTATTGCCGGGATGAGGATCATCAAACTCACACCAAAAGATCAGAAGTACTCTCCTTCGAAGAGATTGCAAAAATAGTTCGTTTGTTTTCTGAATTAGGCGTTACTAAGGTCCGCCTTACAGGCGGCGAACCACTTCTTCGAAAAGATATTCTTGACTTGACTAAAATGCTTGGAAAAATTCCAGGTATTACTGATATTCCACTCTCAACGAATGCGCACCTTCTGACCCCAGTGGCAGATAAGTTAAAAGCCAATGGCGTTAATAGAGCAAATATTTCAATTGATTCACTTATCCCGGAGCGCTTTAAAGAAATTACTAGGGATGGCGACTTAGAGACAGTTATTAAAGGTATCGACGCTGCAATATCTTCTGGAATGAGACCTATTAAGCTTAATATGGTGGTCATGAAAGGCATTAATGACGATGAAATTGAATCAATGATAGACTTTGCTATTGATCGAGGAATTGACATTCGTTTTATTGAAACAATGCCTATTGGTCTTGCTGGCATTGAAGCTGTTGATAGACATTACAGTGAAAAAGACATTCTTGAAAGGGTTTTTAAAAGGTTTGGAGGCAAACTTAAATCTAAAAAAGCACAACAAACCGATGGCCCGGCAAAAGCACTCCATATTAATGGAACCAATACCAGCGTTGCAACAATATCAGCTGTTTCTAATAATTTTTGTAGTAGCTGCAATCGTGTCCGATTGACAGCTAAGGGTGAGCTAATTTTATGCCTTGGTCAGAAAGACTCAGTATCACTTCGTGATGCCCTTCGATCGGAGATGAGTGATTCTGAAATCAAGCAATTGATCGTTGATGCCATAACAAAAAAACCTGAAAAACATTTTTTTGACTCCGTGATTGATAATATTAGTAGTAGTCAAATGGTGGAGATTGGTGGATGAAAATTATCTACTTTGCTTCCCTGAAAGAAAACTTAAAAACAAGCCACGACTTGATGCATTTTGACTCACCAGTTTCCATAACATTAATCAAACAAAAACTCATTGAAAAGCATGGTGAGAGACACTTTCCCAATAATATCTTGTGTGCAGTTAATCAAGAAATGGCAGCAGCAGATACCATTGTAAATGAAGATGATGAGGTGGCTTTTTTCCCACCAGTGACTGGGGGTTAGTAAATTACATGACTGATTCTAAAATTAAAATTGGATTTCTTACTATTTCAGATAGAGCAGCGCGAGGAATTTATGAGGATATTAGTGGCCCTGCAATGCAGGAATGGATATCAAATGCGGTTACTAGTCCATACGAAGTAATTTCAAAAATAATTGAAGACGAGCAACCTTTAATTGAACAAACCCTAAAAGATATGAGTGATAACCTTGGTTGTAATTTAATTCTCACAACTGGAGGGACCGGACCAACTACGCGAGATGTAACGCCCGAGGCCACACAAGAAGTTTGTGAGAGAATCTTTGATGGATTTGCAGAGCAAATGAGAATTGTTTCACTTAGAACAGTCCCTACAGCCATTCTTTCGCGTCAAATCGCTGGCACCAGAGGCAATACTTTAATTATTAATCTTCCTGGGAAGCCTGTAGCAATATCAGTATGCCTTGGCGCTGTATTTTTGGCTGTTCCAAAATGCCTTGAACTTCTTGATGATTCACTGATAACAATTGACAAGACATATGTCTCTCAGGTGTTTGAATAATTTATTTATGACACTATGTCTAATCTAAGAGACACATCACTAGATTTAATGCGGGGTGTTGCAATCATCATGATGGTTGCTTTTCACTTTATTTACGATCTTAATTCTTTTGGTTTCACTGATATTCCATTGTTTACTCATTGGGCAGGCACAGCGTGGCGCACGTTGATTGTTTTTCTTTTCTTGAGTGCTGTTGGAATAAGCCTAGTTATTGCTCATAGCAAAACATTAAAACTTAAAAAATTTATTAAGCGCCAGATCTATTTAGGGGTTGCAGCTTTAATTGTTTCTGCTGGTACTTACGTAATGTTTCCTGATGGATGGGTCTATTTTGGCATTCTTCATTTAATTTGGGTTTCATCTTTAATAGCAATATTTTTCATAAACCTGCCAAAAACTTCTCTGTTAATTGCAGCAATAATTCTAATTAGCTCGACCTTAGGTCAGCCAAATTTCACTATACTTTCAAACATTTTTGAGCAATACCTACCTCTCAGCAGTGTTGATTATTACCCCCTATTTCCGTGGCTGTCTTTTGTCTTTATTGGGATTTATCTTGGGCATTACCCGCATTATCAAAAAATATTCACATTTCGATCAAATTGGCTTGAGGTTATAGGAAAACACGCATTAATAATCTATCTAACGCATCAGATAGTATTATTTAGTGCAGTTAGCTTAGCCTATAACTTTTTAAATTAATAGGCTAAGTTTTACTTTTCTCTTAATAATTTGAAATAAAAAAGTTACTTTATTATATTCACAATAACTTTCCCCTTTGCATGTCCCTTGGATAGATAATCAAGAGCTTTAATACTATCTCCAAAGATATAAGCTTTATCTACAATCATTTTGATTGAGCCTGACTCATATAACTTTGCTAGCTCTTTTAGCTGTGAACCACTCGAAGACATAAACAAAAATCTGTAAGAAGCGCCTATTTTTGATGCAGCTTTAAGTACCTTTCTTGCTTGAAAAGCTAAAATTAAACTAACAAACTTGTTTAGTCCAAATTGTTTTGCAGTTATGCTATCAATAACTCCTGCTATTGATACTAAGCGCCCACCATCTTTTAAAACTTTGAAGGAGTCAAGAGTGTGGTTTCCGCCAAGAGTGTCAAAAACAACATCAAACTTATTCTCTTCATCAAGGTAATTTTCTTTTGTGTAATCAATGACTTTATCTGCACCTAATTTTTTTACTAACTCAATATTTTTTGTACTGGTTGTAGTTGTAACCTTTGCCCCTAGATGCTTAGCAAACTGAATCGCAAACGTACCAACACCTCCAGATCCAGCATGTATTAGAATTCTTTCCCCTTTGGATAACTTTACGACGTCAGTTAGTGCTTGATATGCTGTTAGTCCTGCCAAAGGAACTCCTGCAGACTCTTCATGGCTAAGATTAGATGGAATATTCGCTGAATCACTAGCATTTGAGATTACATACTCTGCCATTGTGCCGGCAAAACTTTCATCTATTCGAGAATACACTTTGTCACCAGCTTTGAATGTTTTTACCTTTTTTCCCACTTTTTCAACAACTCCACTAACATCTTTACCAATTCCTTCAGGAAACTGTATTTTTCCCATTGCCTTAAAGTCGCCCCTGAGAAGTTTATAGTCAAACGGATTAAAGCTTGCTGAGTGAACTTTGATAAGTATTTGGTTATCGCCAACCTTAGGTGTAGAAACCTCTTGTACCTCTAAGCTAGATAGCGCATCACCGTATTTTGTCATCATTAATGCTTTCATTCTTATGTCTCCATATAGTTAATTAAATTTGTTAGAAAGATATATGGTGGTCTATAATAAAAATGCAAGTACACATTTTTTACATACTACTATTCAAAAACATACTATTATGAATACAAATGACAATAAAGACTCGCCTACAATTGCTGCTATAAAGCTTATCGGTGGAAAATGGAAGTTATGCATCCTATGGCAATTATCACTTGAAAAAAAGCGATTTGGTGAGCTGCAAAGATCAATTGGAGGTATTACTCAACAAATGCTCTCAAAACAATTAAAGGAAATGGAAAAAGACAAACTTATAAATCGCAAGGTTTATGAAGTTATCCCACCAAAAGTAGAATACTCATTAACATCGTATGGAAAGTCAGGAATTCCAGTCCTTACGAATTTATGTGAATGGGCTAATCAATCAACTAAATAAGCCTGAAAAAGAGATTGAATCAATCAACCTATAAATTAATAGGCTAAGATTTTTTTCTTATTATTTTGAATAGATTTTGTAAGTTTTGGTGACACCGAAACTGGCTCTTGATTTGCATAGTCTTCATGGTTCTTAGCCACTGACTCTAGATCATATAAGTAATTAACCATCACCCCCCAAGAATCATCTAGAGCACTCTGATTAACATTTGCATCTGCATGAATTTTATAAAGAGATGCGCCATTACCAAGATGAAAATGAGCAACAGGATTAATTGCTTGACCATTTTTACGTTTAATTTGAGTTAAGTAATAATAAGTTAAACGATTTAAAGCTAAAGGATTTGGCTTGGCATTTTCACAGCACTCGCTAATATCATTCATTATATTTTCAGGTAGCTGTTTATCTTCCAATAGGTTTATTTTATTAGACCATTTCTTGAGGCCAGGAACAGGAGAGAGCGTTACAAACTGCTTGATTTGTTTAAACTCTTTCTCAATTTCAGTTACTACTTGTTTAATCAAAAAACTCCCAAACGAAACACCCTTGAGTCCCATCTGGCAATTGGAGATAGAATAAAAAACTGCCGTTGTGGCGGTTAAAGGCTCAATTGGTTTAATGCTTGTATCAAGTATTGGCATAATTGAATATGGCGTTTCATTCATCAATGCAACCTCAATAAAAATGAGAGGCTCATCTGGAAGTGCGGGATGAAAAAAAGCATACAACCTCCTATCATCTGCAGCCACTCTATTTTGTAAATCCTCCCAATCTGAAATATCATGGACAGCTTCGTACTGCATGATTTTTTCCAACACTCGAGCACTTGTCGACCAATCAATACGCTCAAGTCTTAAAAATCCTCTATTAAACCAGGACTTAAATAAATGTACAAAATCAGAATCAAGTGATTTAAGCTCGGGAGAGTCTTTAATGCGTTCTAGCAGCGACTCCCTCATCTTTAAAAGCACTGATGTTCCATTTGGGACTTGATTTAACCTTCTAAGAAGCTCATGGCTCTTTGGTTCAATTAATTGATGAAGTTTTCTGAGTTGCCCTTCATCATCAATATTTAATTCAATGATAGCTTTTTTGAGAGTAGGTCGATCTACGCCAAACTGGTCAAGTAACTGTAAAAAAAATGACTTTTTTTGCTCTTCTGAAAGAGTATTAAAATCTTCTAAAATTATTTTTGCAAGAGAGAATAAAGTTGCCTCACCATTTTTACTTACTAGCTGATTGCAAAGCTTAATAATAGTTTCAGGACTGGATACTTTCTTACTTGACCGCCCCATACGGATACGCTGAATAAGAGAGTTTAAAAAGTTTTGATGCTGAGTCATATCTAATCAATAATTTTCGCTTAATTTTATACTACTTTTTCTTTCTATCATCTTAGAAAAGATTAGTTTAAAACAATGAAAATATTTACTTAATAACTATTCAATTGAACTGAATCGAAAAACATTAACAGCGATATAGTCATTGTATGCAGCGCCTGATTGGAGCCAAGTCTTTGCCTTTAGGGCTGAAATTTTAGGGCTTAAATTATCTTCAATGTTTAGATATAAGCCATATTTAAAAGTATAGTCTTCTTCGGTTAAGACCAATAAATCACCATTTGAACTAATAAGGCTTTTCTCTGGTACACCTCCTTGCTGAGATACAAATGCAGCCTGGCCATACTCATCCATTAGGCTAGATAACTTAGCTTCAAAATATTCCTTACTAATAGGGCTGTGTTTATAATAATTGACATGCAAATCTTCAGCCTCTTCTAACAAATAACTTCTTAAATCTTCAACTGAAGAAAATACCTCGCCTTCAATCCAAAAAATAACAAACGCACCATTTGAATTTCCCAAGCCAAGCGATTGATCTTCAACCATTACTAGAGCAGAGCCGTCAAGTATCGACTGCAAAAAATCTTTGTCTAAACTTGTTATCTCTTCATTGAAGTGACTTAGATTCATAATTATTTCATCCTATCGTGATTGGAAAAGAAGTGACTTTATAGTTTGATAATTTGTAGCAATATTTCTTAATTCTTCTTCTCCTAGTTTATTACTAATAGCGCCCTCTTCAATCTCTATTACTTTGTCAGCATACATTCTTTTAAGTGTATTTGTTGTTGCTAATATTTCGTAAACACTTGGGGAATTCTTTTCTTTCCAGTCTTCTGGCAAAACATAAGGGTATTTTGGATCAAAATCTATTAATTTATCATCTCTTTCATTAACCATCATTTAGTTAATGAGATAAACAATTGAGGCAGTCTCTCCGGCAATTTTTGAATATTATCAATTACCATAAAACGATTTTTACCAAAAATTCTCGCAACATACTCATCGGCATGAGGGTCTAAACTAATGCAGAACGTTACAATGCCATGGCTTCGCAATTCTTCAACTGCTTTTTTTGCATCCATACGAAGATGCTGCGGGTCATCAACATCAATATCTGCAGGTTCTCCATCCGTTAAGATTAAAAGAATTCTCTTGGCTGAGGATTGGGTTAATAAGTCTACTCCAGCATGCCTAATTGCAGCGCCCATTCTAGTTGATAGGCCACCTTTTATTCCTGCCAAACGACCCTTTACTTCATCATTAAAACTATACTGAAACGGCTTAAAGCGATAGTACTGAACATCGTGTCTTGAATCCGATGCAAATCCTGAAATAGTTAACTTATCCCCAATCTTGTCAATTGCCCATGATAGAAGTGAAGTGGCCTCTTTCATTAGCTCCAAAATTGTTTTATCACTACCAAGAACCATATCATTGGTAGATTCAGATAAGTCCATTAGTAAGTTAACAGAGACATCTCTAATATGCTGCACTTTCTTTACATAAATCCTATCAGATGGGGTTATGCCAGATCTGATATCTGCTAAAGCTGTTACGCAGGCATCAAGATCAAGCTCACTCCCTTCTTGTTGTTTCTTTAGTTTGACGAGACCTTGAGGCTGCATTCGGTCAATCGCATTTTTAAGTTGATTGGCAATAGGTTTGTGAGTTTTTAAAATTTTATTAATTAACTCTGGATCCCCTTTTCTCAAACGTCTTTCATACAGAGTTGCCCAGTTTGGCCGATAGAGCTGAAGCTGATAATCCCACTCATTGTAATGAAAAGGCTCACTTACTGGCTCTTTGCCTTCGACTTCATTTAGGCTTACACCATCTAACTCATCAGGAAAATACTCTGACTCTAGAGTCCAAATTTCTTGTGCATCATCGCCAGCAGTTTCAACATCAAGCTCGTTATACATTTCCATAATATTAACATTTTTGCGCACCTGTCTTTGACTAACAGGGACATAATCATTGCCCTCTGACAACCAATCAAGCTCTTCATACTCCCAAATATATCTATTATCATCTCTATATATAATTGGCGTTGATACAAGAGCGGAAGCGCTTATTTTCACATCTGTTTCAGTCTTAAGTAGCTCGTAATAATTCATACCCAACTCATAGCTCATTGCTGATGATTCAGGCATTTTGGTCATTTTTTTAATAAATAACTTAAGAAAATCACTATTAAATGACTGTTTTGCTGTGTATTTTTGATCTAATGCAGCCCTTGAAAAATCAACCAAATCAACTATAAAAGGATTTAACTCTTTTAAGTCCTCATCATCAGGATGAAGTGCAATCCAAGTTTTTTTCATACCTGGAAATTTTTTTAAAGTGTTCAACTCAACTCTTAAGTCTTCTATTAGAGAAACGCATGCAACTTGCAAAGGATTTAAGTCATCTCCTTTAAAAGCAACCCTAGTTTCCATAATATGAGCTGCGGCATGAGCACAAACTGCTCTATAGCAATCAATACCTGGAACAATTCTTCCAGAAGCATGCTTATAGTCATCATAAGCATCTGGAATATGCATTACTCCATACTCAATATAGGGCCTTAGACCTTTCTTAGTTTCATAGTCACCTGAAGTGGGTCGTAGAAAAAAATCACGGTTATAAAATGCTCTAAGATAGAACTGCAACTTTCTTTGATTATCAATAAATAGTGTTCCTCGCCTCTCTTGCTCAAGTATTTGAATTGACTCCATGCTACTTAATTCAAAATAGGCGATTTGAGCTTTAAAATCTCGTTTAAATGTTTCGGCTCCATATAGAACCCATCTTCTTAAACCACCAAGAGTAAGCTTACTAGTCAACTGATCGATATTATTGAGCATTGGCCTCATACCTCTAGGGGCTAGAGCTATCATTCGCTCCATTAACCTAAGGTAGCCTTTTAATAAATCAAAGTCACTCATCCGCCTTGCAACGTTTGGAAGACTTGCAATCATCAACACCAAGACAGAGGCGGATGTTTGTGAAGACATTTTCATAATTGAAAATACAATCTCACCAATTATTGACTCACCAACCTCCCTAACGACCATAGGCGTCTCCTCCAAGAAGGAGATAACCATGTCTTCACCTTTACCCATTGCATGTAGCGCACCAGCACCATCTAAATAGACTTTAAGTCCATTTGGGGACATTACCTTAGATGCCTCAACAAAGCTGCCTGCTAGCGCATCATGAAGAATGTCAGAGGAATCTCGAAACTTTTGTTCAAAATCCGAAAGTTGGACCGCACTCATTACGGGCCCTTAATCAAAAAAAGTATCGATAGCTGCATTAAGAGTATCGACAATATCTAAGTCATCAGTAATAGGATTAACCATTGCAATTTTACAGGCAGACTTTTCATTTACCTTATTAGCGATCAATTGTCCTGCATAAATACACAACCTAGTTGATATTCCCTCGTCCAGCCCATGACCAACAAGGTTTCTAGCTCTTTGAGCTATCTGCACTAGTTTCAGGGCTATTTTTGGATCAACGCCTGACTCTTTAGAGATGATATGCGCTTCAGTTTTTTCATCAGGATATTGAAAGTTAAAACCACAGAATCTCTGCTTAGTGGATTGCTTTAGGTCTTTCATTAAATTTTGATACCCAGGGTTATAAGATATAACCAATTGAAAGTCAGGATGCGCCTCAATCAGCTCTCCTTTCTTATCAAGCGGTAAAGTCCGGCGATAATCAGTCAGCGGATGGATCACGACTGTTGTATCTTGTCTCGCCTCTACGACCTCATCTAGATAGCAAATTCCTCCATAGCGAGCAGCCATAGCGAGAGGCCCATCTTTCCAAATTGTGCCTTCCTTATCAAGAAGAAAGCGTCCAACTAAATCACTTGCCGACATATCTTCGTTGCAAGCAACTGTGATTAAGGGCTTGTCTAACTTATACGCCATATATTCTACAAACCTAGACTTGCCGCAACCAGTGGGCCCCTTTAGCATTACCGGCATACGATTCATATATGCAGCGGTATACATTTCTATTTCATCTTTCTGGGGTTGGTAGAATGGCTCTTTTGCAATTTTGTATTGATCTAATTCATTCATTTTTTTATATCCTCTTCAAAAAAAAACCCCTGCACTTAGACAGGGGTTTATCCAATCAAGCTAAGCTAATTTTACTTGATTATTTAAATCCTTTGCCTCTGTAAATAACCATCGATGCGCCCTGTGATTGAGCGTAATTATCGTAACCAATTAATCGAACATGATTGTCTGGATTAGCATCATGGCACTCCTTACATTCAGCAAGAATTGTATCAACATCTGTCTCACCAAATAAAGGAAGTTTCCACATATACCAATAATTATCCATGGCATTTTCCACTTCAGTGTGCTCAACGCCAGGATTATAGCCCTGATCTACGATGTACTGAACTTGCTGACGAATCTGTTTCTCGTTCATTGCCGGGAGATATGAAAATGTTTCAAACTTTCTGCTGGCATTATCACCAAGGCGTGATGGGTAGTCTTGAACTTTGCTCATAATATTTCCTTATATTAATTCTTATAGTAATAAAAATTGATTAATAGATTACTTGTGTTGAATATCTAGCTTATCAACTGTATCAAACTCAAATTTAATCTCTTTCCATGTTTCCATTGCAATTTTAAGTTCAGGCGAGTGCTTTGCAGCACTAGTCAGAATCTCCTTTGACTCTTTTTCTAATTCTCGTCCCGCATTCCTTGCTTCTACACAAGCTTCAACTGCAACACGATTTGCAGCAGCACCTGCTGCATTACCCCAAGGATGACCTAGAGTGCCGCCGCCAAACTGAAGAACCGAATCATCTCCAAATATATTCACTAGTGCTGGCATATGCCATACGTGAATTCCCCCTGAAGCTACAGGCAGCATCCCTGGCATTGAACCAAAGTCCTGGTCAAAGAAAATACCTCTTGAGCGGTCTTCTTTAATAAAACTATCGCGCATACAGTCAATCCAACCCAAGGTTGATTCACGATCCCCTTCAAGCTTTCCTACAACAGTGCCTGAGTGCATATGATCTCCGCCAGAAAGGCGTAAGCACTTAGCAAGTACTCTAAAATGAATGCCGTGGTTTGGGTTCCTGTCAACAACTGCATGCATTGCTCTATGAATATGAAGCAGCAAACCGTTATCTCGACACCAATTTGCAAGACCTGTATTCGCTGTAAAGCCAGCCGTAAAGAAATCATGCATAATGATTGGAGTTCCTAGTTCTTTAGCATATTCAGCTCTTTTGTACATTTCTTCAGGCGTGGGGGCTGTAACATTTAAGTAGTGGCCCTTCCTTTCGCCTGTTTCTTTTTCGGCTTTTTCGATTGCATCTTGAACAAAACCGAAACGATCCCTCCAACGCATGAAAGGCTGTGAGTTTACGTTTTCATCATCTTTTGTAAAGTCTAATCCACCACGAAGTCCTTCATAGCAAGCACGACCATAATTTTTAGCCGATAAGCCAAGCTTAGGCTTAATAGTACAGCCCAACATTGGGCGGCCATATTTATTCATCTTATCTCTTTCAACCTGAATTCCATTTGGAGGACCCCCACAAGTCATAACATAGGCAATTGGGAAGCGAATATCTTCAAGCCTTAGTGCTCTTAGTGCTTTGAAGCCAAATACATTTCCAACAAGCGAGGTAAGAACGTTAACGATTGACCCTTCTTCAAATAAATCAATTGGGTATGCAATAAAAGCATAAATAGCATCATCTGAACCTGGAACATCTTCAATCCTATAAGCGCGGCCTTTATAGTGGTCAAGATCTGTTAACAAATCAGTCCATACGGTAGTCCATGTTCCTGTTGAAGATTCGGCTGCTACAGCAGCTGCAACCTCTTCTCTTGGAACGCCTGGTTGAGGCGTAATTTTAAAGCAAGCAAGAATATCAGTGTCTTTTGGCTCATACTCAGGCATCCAATATGTGTCGCGGTATTCCTTTACACCTGCATCGTAACCTTTCTTAGCCATAATCGCTCTCCCTGCTTAATATTAAGATATAAATGAAATCATTATAGTAGGTGAAATAAATAATGTAAAATAATATTTATTTAAATAATCATCAATTTATATTATGATTAATTACACATTAAAGCAGCTCTACAGCTATGAATCAGTCATTAGATTAGGGGGATTTACAAGCGCAAGTAAAGAGCTTCATATCACTCAGCCAGCAGTATATATGCAGATACAACAGCTCCAAGAAAGCATTGGAGCAAAATTATTTGATATTAATGGAAAAAAAATCAGCGCTACATTTCTTGGAAAAAAACTTTATGAAACTGCAGTAAAAACTATTATCACACTTGAAAATTCAAAACTTGAAATGGATGAAATACTGAGTCCAGATTCGGGCCATCTTCAAATAGCAGTTGCGACAACTGCAAATTCATTTATTAGCACCTTACTAGCAAAGTTTAAAAAAGAGTTTCCTAAAATGACCTTCTATATTGATGTTACAAATAGGAAGTCGCTTCTTAACAACCTAAAAAACAACAATGCTGATCTCGTAATAATGGGAGAGCCGCCAAAAAATATTCCATTAATCTCTCAAGCATTTATGAAAAACCCTTTGATTGCAATCGCACACCCTGAGAATGAACTGTTAAATAAAAAAAAGGTCACAATTAAAGATTTAGCCAAAGAGACTTTACTTACAAGAGAAGTTGGCTCAGGCACTCGTATAACTATTGAAAAGTTTACCGGTTTAAATTTTAATTCAGATATTCAAATTAACTCGAATGAAGCTATTGTTGAGGCTGTTCAAGCAGGATTAGGGATTGGATTTGTTTCAATGCATTCTGTTAGCCTTCAGCTTAAAAATAAAATCATTAGACAACTAAATGTTGATCCATTCCCAATAATTAGGCAGTGGCATATAGTTCATCATGCTGATGCGGAGCTATCTCCAATTGCTAGGAGATTTAAGCAGTTTGTGATTGAAAATACTAAGGTTGAAAAATATCTATAAAGCTTAACTGCGGTATTCCGCATTAATCTTTACGTAATCGTATGAAAGGTCTGTTGTCCATACACTCTCACTAGTAACCGCATCTCCCAAATCAATCCTAATTGTAATATCAGATTTTTGCATTTCAGCGCTTCCCCCAGCTTCTGTGTAGTTTTTACTAATCTCACCAGAAGAAATAATCTGTAAATCATTTAAGAAAATATCAATATTTTCAATAGAGATTCCATCAACTTTTGACCTTCCTACAGCAGCTAAAATCCTACCCCAATTGGCATCACTTGCAAATAATGCTGTTTTAACTAAAGGAGAATGAGCAACTGTATATGCCACCACTAAACAGTCCTCATTGGATGAAAGGCCGCCAACTTTTATTTCTACAAACTTCGTAGCACCCTCACCGTCCTTAACAATCATTTGAGCTAAACTCTTTGTAACCTCATTAAGCGCATTTTGAAACTCTTCTTTGCACTCGTCAAGATCAACTCCAGATTGGTTTGTAGCGCTAAGCGTGCAGGCATCATTAGTCGAAGTATCACCATCAACTGTAATACGATTAAAGGACTGATCTACTGCAATCTTTAGGCAGTTTTGAAGTGCGGCTTGAGAGGCGCCAATATCTGTAAAAATAAAACTTAGCATGGTTGCCATATCTGGACGAATCATTCCAGAGCCTTTTGCAATTCCAGATAGGGTAACTGTCTTTCCTGCATATTCGAACGTTTTAGAATAATATTTTTTAGTTAAATCTGTTGTTAAAATTCCCTTTGCAACATCTTTAATTGCATCAAAAGATAACTGAGCAGATGCGATTGGAATTGCTGATTCAAAGCTAGATAAATCTAATTGCTTCCCTATAACGCCGGTAGAAAAAGGAAGAACCTGCTGGCCTTCAATATTAAGCTCTAATGCTAATATTTCGCATGACTTTAGAGTATTTTCAATACCCTCTTTACCAGTTCCAGCGTTAGCATTACCACTATTAATTAATAAGGCTCTAGGAGATTTTTGAAGGTGGTTCTTAGCTACAAGTACTGGTGCAGCACAGAAAATATTTTGAGTAAAAACAGCGGCAGTTTCCGAACCTTCAATCAAAGACACTACGGACAAATCTAGATCTGCATTATTTTTGATGCCAGCATTAATTGAGGCAAAATTGATTCCATTAATAGGCAACAGAAGATTGTTCATTTCTAATAATAAAAATTAAATTCTTAATATCGATTTTACTTACATGAAACCTTCAAATGACCTCTATTTGTCCCTAAGGTTAAAATGTGTTTCTTGAGGTTGTATCAGATCAATATCAATACATTATTAGTTAGTAGCATTTTGCTTATTGTGCCAGACCCAGTAGCCAAACATGCTGAATGTGAAAACATATTGGACAATAAATTGAATCCATTCAGGCTTAGAATACCAGCCAAACATTACATGAAATGGAATACCAAAAATACCATCCTTATGACTTAGAAGAGTATTGGAGAAGTTAAACGCTTGTTCAAAAATATAGCTATCAGATGCAATCAATCCATAGCCTTTCAGAGCTGAAAACCCTTCATGTAAAGAATAGCCTATTAAAAAACCGGCTTGAAGAATAAGATATGCTAAAGTAATCTTAAATAATACTGAAAGGTTGACCTTGACAAGTGAATAAAAAATTAATATAGATAAAATTAACGCCGATAGAATTCCAAAGATAACCACTCCATATGAAAACTTTCCTGCAAAAGAAAATATTGCAATTTCAGTCCCCTCACGAGCGATGATAATAAGTGCAATCCAAAACAAGGCATTTGTAGAAATATTGTTACTTAGTTCATCTTGAACAAACTTGGACATGTTAGTGCCATGCCGAATCATCCAAATAATAAATAAAGATACTAGAATTAAAGCAACCATGCTGGCTAAGCTTTCCCACAACTTCGTTAAGGTGGAAATACCACCAAGGTATTCAGAAAACTGGTTTAGTATTAAACCTAAAACTACTGAAATCACAAGACCTGCTGCAACGCCTTGGAAAACTTTATTTTTCAGATGTCCTTTATCAATTTTAGTGATGTATTTAAGTGTTATTGCAATCAAAAGAAATGCTTCTAAACCTTCTCTGAAACCCATTATAAAGCTTGGTAATTGAGTCATTTTTTTCCTATAATATCTGTTAAAAATAATATGTATCTTGCTTCTTTCTTATTTAAATGATAATACAAATAAGAATGATTCGCATTATTATAAACAAGAAATTTACTTATGCAAGTAAATACTAATAAATTTTAATTTCTAGGGGTTTGTAAACTATAAAGTTTACTATTATTGGATTATAGGTAGCTCCTCAGCAGCTCTAATACTAAGCCACTCAGGGCCGTTTTCAGTAATGACAATATTTTCTTCATGAACCATTTCTTTGCCTGGTAGAAATGCCATTCCTGGCTCCAAAGTTAAAACAACGCCTGGCTCAAGAACGGTATTATCGGTTGCCGTATTTGATGGCCACTCAGTTAATTGCATGCCTAGTCCGTGCCCAAGCCTACCAACCGTGTTACCTAAAGCACCACCTTTTTGGAGGATGTCGTTCATTGCATTAAAGATGTCTGATGTTGTATTGCCTACTTGTGCAGCATTAAAGCCTGCCTCAGTAGCGTTATAGGCAACTCTATAAGCTTTTCTAGCCTCATCACATATATGACCAAATGCATAATTTCTATCAAAGTCGCAGAAATAACTATCAAAAACTGAGCCAGTATCAATAATAAAAAGATCACCTTCTTCAATAATTTTCTCTGTTGGCCCCATAATAATTGAGCCATAGCCATCCTTGCCTGAACCTGAAACTATATAGGGAGTGTCGTCTGCCCCCAAAGATAGAAGGTGTTGTTTGAATCTTTGACAATTTTCACGCTCACTCTCACCAGCCTTAAGGAAATCCTCTAGGTCAATAAAGCCATTAGAAGTTATCTGGCAAATATGCTTAATCTTTGCAACTTCAGCTGCTGACTTTACAAACCTCACCTTTCTAAGAATTTTATTAGCATCTTTAATTTCAATGCCACTTAATGAGCTGACTAAATACTCATAATCCCCCAATGGCATCCTTAGAGTGCTTTCGAGTGTCTTAGGAACGCCAAGACATTTATGAGTCCTCACTAAAGATTTAATCGAAGACAAAAGAATACTAATACCGTCATCCTCTGGATTAGGAGAAGTCCATGTCTGTATATCATCAATCCATGTCTCCCTCATTCCTGACTCACCTATCGTAGGAATAATGGCCTTAGGCTTGCCATTACTTGGCACTAAAACATACCAAGGCCTCGTTGGACTCTGAAAGAACTGAGTTTTAAATCCCGTGTAGTATTCAATATCAACCTGGGTAGTCAATAAAATAGCATCCATCTCAGATTCAAACATAAGCTTTTGAATATTATCAAGCCTATTTTCGTATTCAGAAACTTCAAATCCTCTTTTTGGGATGCTCATATCTTTATCTCCTATAAAATTAAATGCCTCTCAAAACTTCAGATGAAGATCTGCCCACTAATTCTTCATACATCGTTTCATCGGTGTCGCCCTCGGTGCCAAAAAATAAAACCCTTGAATTCTCATTAATTGATAGTTTTTCTTTCAGCTCACTGTCATTACTTGCTATGAGAAATCCTGCTAGTCCAGTAACAGCAGACTCTCCAGCAACAATAGGTGTATCTCTATCAGCAAGAAGCTGCATTACTTTAGGGATAGATTCATCAGTTATTGACATAAAGTGAGGAACATAACTCTCAAGGATTGACCATGCCAATACAGATACCTCTCCGCAAGCAAGACCAGCCATTATGGTATCAAGCTCACCATGAACAGCAGTTGGCTTCCCATTGACCGCACTCTGAAATAAACAATCAGCATTTGCTGGTTCTACCAATACGAAAATAGGAGGATGTTCAAGGCTTTCAACCAAAAAGGAAACTACAGCAGCTGGAAACCCTCCAACGCCTCCTTGTAAAAAAACATGTGTTGGCATTTCATCCATCTGTTTGAGAGCCTCATCCACCATTACAGTGTATCCCTGCATTACATCTTTTGGAATATCTGTGTAGCCTTCATATGAGGTATCAGATACAACCGTATAATCATTGTTATCGGCAACTTCGGCAGCTAAGCGCACTGAATCATCATAGTTCCCTTTAATTCGATTAACTTGCGCTCCATATTTCGCAATTGCCTCTTCCCTGCCAATGCTAACATTTCGATGAATATAAATCTCACAATTGCAACCAAACTGAAGAGCCCCCCAAGCAACAGATCTACCATGGTTTCCATCAGTAGCGCAGCAAACAGTAATTTTTGAAGTTTCGTGCTTGTAAGTCCCATCAATTAAATCGCGTGAGCTCGCATTGATGTCAATATCCTTTAATTTTTTTATTAAAAGATTAGCTACAGCATAAGCACCGCCAAGGGCCTTAAAGCTTTTTAGAGAAAAACGAAGGTTTTCATCCTTGTATGCAATTGATGAAACTCCGACATCTTTAGCCATATCAGAAAAAATATGTAGAGGAGTTGGTTCATATTTATCCCATGATGTAATCTCTTTATTTGCCAGTTCAAATGCCTCTAAACTCAATATATCTTGGTGCTTATATTCTGAACCTGCTTGAATTCTTCTATTTTCAAAATGAGAAAATGATAAATCAAAGTCACTATATTTATATGTCATATTTATATTTCTTGAAATTAGTAAATAGTATTTTATACCTTAGAACTCCTCCCCTGAGTTAACTGTCGCCTCTCAATAGTAATAGAAGCAATTGCAACCATGATTACGCCTAATCCTTGAGTCATAGTAATTGCATCGGAGTATGCCATAAAACCAAAAAATAGCACCAATAGAGGCTCTGTATAACCAATATTGGCCGTTCTTATAGGGCCATATTTACGAACTGACATATGATAAAACATCATTCCTGTAGCAAAAAAAGTGCCCGAAATGAGAGAAAGAATTAACCCTTCGCTCTGGGGCCAATAAAAACCAGTTTCATTTATAAATAAGTACAAAAAGGTAAGCGCTGGAATAAGTGTTGTATATTTAACAATTTCCCAATTTTTTAATCCGCTAACTCTAGGCGTCATAATTAGTATTAAAGAATAGGCCAATGCTGAGAGCAAGGCTAAAACTATCCCAATAGCCATGCTGTAAAATCCTTCTGAGCTTTGAGAAAGCGCAGCAATTCCAAGAGTTGCAACTATGAACATCAGTATTGTTATTAAATCAAGCGATCTTCGCTTTATGAGTGAAACTACTAAATAAGTAATTAAGGGATAAGTAAATAAAACTACACTGGCAAGCCCAACTGACATGTATTTTACTGCCTCAACATAAAGCCAGGACTGAACGCCAAATAAAACAGAGAGAAGAAGAATCCAGATGCCAAGCTTTTGACGCTTAACTTTGCTAAAAGAAAATAAACTTTTGGTAATAATTAATGAAGTAATAAAGGTTGTGCCAAAACGTATAAATAAAAATAAAAAAGCGCTGATCTCAAAAGTATAAATTAATGGCAACATGCTTACGTTCAAAGCATAAAAAAAAGACGATAGAAGTGCAAATCGAATTACAAACATTTTGAATCCAAAACAACAAAAATTTATAGAATTAATTTTATAAGATAAATTTGTGGTTAATTTAGTTCATTTCAATTCGAAACTGGTATTTTTTTTCCAATTTTTAAACACTTTAGGATATCATTCCCGCTTCATTTTAAATTAAGGAGACGAAATGGATTTTGATCAAAATTTAATAGCACCTGCACTAGGTGTCTTGGGCTTAATTATCGTTGTATTTATCTACCAATGGATAAGTAAGCAAGATGGTGGTAGCGGAGCTGTTAAAAAAATTGGTGAACAAATTCATATTGGCGCGATTGTTTTCATGAAGCGTGAATATCAAATGCTAAGTATGTTTGCTTTAGTCTTATTAGTATTACTTTATATATTCCTTGGCCCTTTAAGTGCCTTGTGTTTCTTTGTCGGCGCTGTTACTTCAGCTACTGCTGGTTATATAGGTATGAACACAGCAACTATCGCTAATGTAAGAACTGCTCAAGCGGCTCATGATAGTGGAAGCTCTGCTGCCCTAACTGTTGCATTCTTTGGTGGCTCAGTAATGGGTTTATCAGTTGCGGCCCTTGGTTTATTAGGATTAGGTGGACTTTATTACTTCTTTGGTGCTGAGCATTCAGAAGCACTTCATGGTTTTGCTATGGGCGCCTCAGTTGTAGCACTATTCTCTCGTGTTGGCGGCGGCATCTTTACCAAGAGTGCTGATGTTGGAGCTGACTTAGTTGGTAAATTAGAAGCAGGGATTCCAGAAGACGATCCTCGAAACCCTGCAGTTATTGCTGATAATGTTGGTGATAATGTAGGCGATATAGCGGGCATGGGTTCAGATATTTTTGAGTCCTATTGTGGCTCAATGATTGCAACAATTGCAATCGCCTCTACTCTTGCTATTGATGGTCTAAGTTCACTTGGTGGAAACCGATCTGAGTTAATGTCTTTGCCTTTAGCTCTTGCTTCACTTGGTCTGATTTGTTCAATCCTTGGAATTTTATTTGTTAAATTATCTTCAAATAAATCACCTGAATCTGCTCTTAGAATGGGTACTATTGGTTCAGCTGTATTATTTATTATTACGTCTTATTTTCTAATCGATTTTTTAGATGTCTCAAATTCTATTTGGGTGGCTGTTCTCATGGGTAGCTTTGGTGGAATCATTATTGGACTTGTTACAGAGTACTATACTGCAGGAAAGCCAATTAGAGATATCGCAGAGTCTGGAAAAACTGGCGCTGCAACAGTAATGATTAAAGGCCTAGCAATAGGAATGCAATCGGTTGTAATTCCAGTATTTATGATTTGCTTAATTATTTATGTCTCTAATCTTTTCGTTGGTTTATATGGCGTAGGTATTGCTGCAATAGGAATGCTTGCAACGGTCGGCATGACTATGGCAATTGATGCTTATGGACCAATTGCGGACAATGCTGGTGGCATTGCAGAAATGGCTGGACTTGGAGAGGATACACGTAAGATTACTGACTCTCTTGATGAGCTCGGTAACACTACTGCAGCTATTGGTAAAGGATTTGCGATTGGTGCTGCTGCTCTTGCTGCTCTTGCAATAATTACTGCCTTTACTGAGACGGTTAGTGCTAATTACGCGCGACAGGGTTTAAACTTTATACTCGAGTTAAATAGTGCAGACGTTTTAATTGGCTTATTTATTGGTGGAACGATACCATTCTTAATTGCCTCTCTGACGATGACTGCTGTTGGTGATGCAGCTTTTGAAATGATTGAAGAAGTAAGAAGGCAGTTTAAAGAGATAAAAGGACTTCTAGAAGGTAAAGCGGAGCCAGATACTGCTAAATGTGTTGATATTGCTACAACGGCAGCACTTAAAAAAATGATTCTCCCAGGAGTCATTGCAGTAGCAGCCCCAGTTATAGTAGGATTTTTAATTGGTCCTGAAGCACTTGGCGGAATGCTCGGTGGTGCTCTTCTTGGTTGTGTCTTGATGGCCCTAATGATGGCTAATGCAGGCGGCGCTTGGGACAACGCTAAGAAGTATGTTGAAAAAGGAAACTTAGGTGGTAAAGGTACTGACGTTCATGCAGCTACTGTTGTAGGTGATACTGTTGGTGACCCGTTCAAGGATACTTCTGGTCCAGCAATGAACATTCTTATCAATGTAATGGCAATTGTAAGTTTAGTTATTGCGCCGTTATTATAAAAAGATACTCTATCAACCCTGCCTTCAGGTGGGGTTGATAAATCTATTAGTGTCTCCAAAAAGCCCTATGGAAAATAGCGATAATAGTCAGAACTTCTAGCCTTCCAATCAGCATTGAAAAACTCAAAATCCACTTAGCTGTTTCACCAAGTGTTCCATAGTTTTGTGATACCTCACCAAGGCCTGGTCCAAGATTATTCATAGTTGCTGCTGTTGCAGAATATGCAGTTACCTGATCTAAGCCCGCAAACATTAATAACATCATAATAAAAATAAAAGAAATAGCATAGAGTGAAAAGAAGCCAAGTACTGAAACTAGGGCCTTTTCATTTATACTAGCCTTATTTAACTTAATGCTAACCTGAGCATTAGGGCGAATAAACTTATGTATTTCTTTCATTCCTAATCTAAACATGACAAGCACCCGAACCACTTTAATTCCACCTCCAGTAGATCCAACACATGCGCCAATAAAACTAACCATTATTAGAAAAACAGGTATTGCTGCAGGCCAGTTACTGTAATTTTGTGAGGTAAAGCCAGTTGTAGTGGCTATTGAAATAGTTTGAAATAAGCTGTGCCTTATTGTTTCTGAAGCTGAGCCGTATTCTCCATTTAAAGAAAGAGCAATTACTACAATAACAGATGCAGAAAACAAGACCATTGCATAAGTTTTAAATTCAGAATCTTTAATATAGTCGACAAGTGACCGGTTATTCCATGCCACAAAGTGCAATGAAAAATTAATACCTGCTAAAAACATGAAAAACATAGCAACCGTTTCTATCGGTATCGAATTGAAATAGCCAATGGAGCTGTCATGAGTGGAAAAGCCTCCAATTGCAACCGTAGAAAAACTGTGACTAATAGCATCAAAAATAGACATTCCTGAAAAGAAGTAAGCTAATGCGCATAAGACAGTCAGAGACAGATAAATTTTCCAAAGAGCTATCGCAGTATTGCGCAATTTAGGCGTGAGCCTGTCTTTGGCAATGCCGCTAGACTCTGCATGATAAAGCTCCATTCCCCCAACACCCAAAAGAGGAAGGACTGCAACAGCAAGAACAATAATTCCCATGCCGCCAAGCCATTGAAGTTGTTGCCTATAAAAAAGAATACTTTTGGGTAAATCATCCAGCTGACTTAAAACCGTTGCGCCTGTTGTGGTTAAGCCAGACATTGACTCAAAAAATGCATTAGAGAATGAAAGATTACTAATTGACTCAGTAATTAGAAAAGGCAGTGTTCCAAAAAGTGACAAAACAACCCAAAAACTAACAACTATTAAGACGCCCTCTCTAAGTCGAAAATCTTTTTTTGTTGATCGAAATGGCCACCAAAGGAGAAGACCTCCAAATACTGTCAGAATAAATGAAAATACAAAAGTTAGATACTCCCCTTCTGAATAGACTAAATCCACCAATATTGGAGGTACCTGCGCTAAACTGAAAACCATTAAAAGAAGACCTAAAGTCTTTGCAACAATACTTAACTGCATTTAGCCAATACCTTTTTAGTATTTAATTTGAAGTAATTACTGATCATTCTCTAGAAACAAGGCCTCAACTTCGTGAATTTTTCCAACATCCATTAGCACCATCAAAACGTGGTCCCCTTGCTCTATAACTAGTTTTTTTGAGCCCATCAATAATTCATCATTTCTTACTATAGCGCCAATAACGACCCCTTCAGGCAAAGGTAAATCTTTAATTTGAATCCCTACTACCTCAGATGTTTTCTCATCTCCATGAACAACTATTTCGATCGCCTCAGCCTTCCCATGTTGCAAAGAGTGAACCTTCATACAGTCACCCTTTCTTAGATGAGACAGAATGCCACTTACTGTAATTTGATCAGGAGAAACAATAATATCTACATCTCCACTTTGCTCAGCGAGGGCTGCATAAACATCACGCTTAACGAGTGCGATAGTTTTATGAGCACCCAGACGTTTAGCTAGAATTGAAACAATAACATTTACCTCATCTGAGTCAGTTAAAGCCAAAAATAAATCTGTATTTTCAATGCCCTCTTCCTTAAGTAAGTCTTCATCAGAAGCATTACCTTGAAGCACCAAAGTATTGTTCAGCTTTTCGCTTAGATATTTAGCTCTATCTTCGCTTAACTCAATGATCCTTATATTGTGAGTGTCCTCAAGAAGTTTGGCCACATTTAGACCAATACTTCCGCCTCCAGCAATGAAAATCTTGTGATAAGTATTTTCGGCGCGCCTAAACTCTTTTAAGGCTCTTGGAATATGATCTTTTTTAGCTAAAAAATAGACTTGATCACCTTCTCTTATAACTGTATCACTCTTAGCAGGAATTGCTTTTTCATTTCTATAAAGACTTACGATGCGTATTTGTATATCAGGCATGTGCTCATGAAGCTCTTTCACTGGCCTATTAACAATTGGAGTGCCGACGAAAGCACGCGTTTCGACAAGTTGGACCAATCCATTCTCAAAATCAAATACTTGAGAAGCACCTGGTTGCTCAACAATGCCCTGAATGTAATCAGTAATTAAGTTCTCAGGAGTAATTAGAAAATCTATTGGTAATGCCTCATTAGAAAATATCTCTGGTCTAAGCAAGTATTCAGTGGTCCTTATCCTTGCAATTTTTTTCTTTACGTTATATAGGGTATGTGCCATTCTACAAGCAACCATATTTCTTTCATCGGATCGCATTACAGCAATAACCATATCCATAGATTTAATGCCAGCTTTTTCTAGAACGCTAGGATATGCACCATAGCCTATAACAGTTTTTATGTCTAAATGCCTTTGTAAAGGCGTCAACATCTCTTCTTTTTGATCAACAATCGTTATGTCATTATCAGAGTCTAAAGAAAGGTATTTTGCAAGGGTTGAGCCAACTTGGCCAGCGCCTAAAATTAATATCTTCATTTCTTATCGATCCCTAAATCTTTAAGTTTTCTGTACAAGGTTGTTCTCTCTAAGCCCGCAATCTCTGCAACAATTGCAATATTATTATCGTTAACTGAGAGGTGGTGAAGTAAATATTGACTTTCAAAAATATTTCGAGCCTCTTTAAGCTTGAGAGAATAATCTATACCGCTAACTTGCTGAGATGATTTTTCTGGCTCTTTACGAGTCATAATATTTCTCAATATTGGCAAGAAATCATGTAGGGGCTTTTTTAAAAAATCTACTGCGCCAAGCTTCATTGCTCTAACTATATCAATTGGCTCAGCGTGCCCAGACATCATGACTACAGGAGTTGAAAAGCCTTCAGAGTGCCATTCTGATAAAAGTGAAATACCATCTTGGCCGGGCATCCAAACATCCATTAATATTAAATCAAAAGTATTAGCAGCAACTATTGCTTTTGCCTCGATAGCACCTCTTGCGAGCATAGTTGTATAGTTTACGTCTTCAAGGATGTCTTTAATAATTTCAGTATTGTCTCTCTCATCATCAATGATTAATATTTTTCCAAATGTAGAGTCTTGTTTCATTTCATCTCCCTTAGAGCGTCAATTATACTGAATTCAATAGTGATTCTAGCACCATGAGGCTTAACATTACTTGCAAATATCTGCCCATCATGCTGCTCAATGATATTTTGAACTATTGCAAGCCCCAGCCCTCCACTTTTTTCCTTTGTTGTAATGTATGGCTCAAAAACCTTATCAATAATATCTTCAGGAAACCCATTACCGTCATCAACTAATGTCTGTCTCCTATACCCATCTCCGACCCTACGAGATTAGGCATGATTACGTACGCCGTCGTCCTCTTGAAAACACACACTAATCCACATCC